>CAIRTN010000059.1 GCA_903881515.1 uncultured Rhodospirillales bacterium
GACCGCGTGTCGGCGGGTTACGACGGCAAGCCCGTGCTGCGGGGCATGACCCTGCGGGTCGACATGGATGACCGCATCGCCCTGCTCGGCGCCAACGGCAACGGCAAATCCACCCTGGCGAAGCTGATCGCGGGCCGGCTGGCGCCGCTATCGGGCGAGATGAAGCGCGGGCCGAAGCTGAAGGTGGGCTACTTCGCGCAGCATCAGACCGACGAGCTGGTGCTGTCGGAAACCCCGGTCGATCACATGGCCCGCGCCCTGCCGCGGGCGAACCCGACACAGGTGCGCGGCCAGCTCGCGCGCTTCGGGCTGGATTCGGATCGGGCGGATACGCGCATTTCGTCGCTCTCCGGCGGCGAGAAAGCCCGGCTGCTGCTCGCACTGGCAACCCGCGACGCGCCGCAGATGCTGATCCTGGACGAACCCACCAACCATCTCGACATCGATGCCCGCGAGGCCCTGGTCCGCGCGCTGGCGGAGTTCGAAGGCGCGGTGCTGCTGATCACCCACGATCCGCATCTGGTGGATCTGGTGGCCGACCGGCTCTGGCTGGTCGGCGATGGCACCGTGGTGCCGTACGACGGCACGCTCGACGACTACCGCGCCCTGCTGGTGGAACGCTCCCGCCCGGCAGCGAAACCCGATGTCGGCAACCGGCGCGACGAGCGGCGGGAACGGGCGGATCTGCGCACCGCGGTGGCGCCGCTGCGCAAGGTGGCGAAAGATGTGGAAATCCGCCTGGGGAAACTGATGGCCGCGAAAGCCACCCTGGAAGCGCGCATGGCCGACCCAGACCTGTATCAGCCGGCACAGAAAGCCAAGCTGCTGAGCACGCAGAACGACCTGGCCGCGGTCAATAAGGCGATCGAGGGTGCGGAAACCGCTTGGCTGGAGGCGGAAGCGGCGCTTGAGGAGGCGTTGGCTTAAGGAAGGCAAGGCGAGGGCTCTGCCGTCATGCGTTAGCGTGCTTCGCACGACGACCCGCCAAAGGCCGCGGGCCTTTGGAAACCTGTTACATAGCTGAGCTGCAAAAAACGCGATTCACAATATCTAACATATTGGTTATTAAAACCAACTCACATCACCCACAGGAAAGGCCAGCAACCGTGAACCCAACCCCCGCAGCGAACGACCCGATCGTGCGCATAATGCGGGACAGTTGCGCCCGGTTCACTCACACGGCCGAAAACGCCGGCGTGCTCGCCCCGCTCCTGCTGCTGCTCGCCGAAGCCCTCGCCAGCTTCTTCGGCAAACTCGAAAACATCTTCCTGCTCTGGCGCGCCGGCGCGCTGCCACCTCCTGCCCCCAAACCCCTCCGCGCCCCGCGTGCGCCCGCGCGCCGTGCCCGCGCCTCGGGCAAGCGCCAGAGTTCGCATCGCCGCCGCACGCCCGCAATCCGTCCGCGCCGCACCCGCGTCGTATATCCGGCGCCCCGTGCAAGCACCGCGCACCCCAGCGCCCTAACCCCACGCATCGACCGCTACCCCAAGCCAGCGGCCGGGAGTCGCCGCGTGGCCGGGTCGCGATGCCGCGTGCTATTTGTTACGAAATCGAACTAAACTAGCAAGCCTTTCAGGCCTCCGGCGCCCAAACCTTCGGCACAAACCCGAACCCGCCACCCGCTTTCACCACATGGCCAAAGGTCGGGAAATCCAGATGCATGCCCGCGACCAGGATCTTGTCGGCCGCCGCCATGTCGAACGCGCCGCGCCGCGAAACCCGGGCGAGGTCGCTATCGGTATCGAACGCCAGCCCGGCCTCGGGATGCGGAAACTGAATGCCCGGCAAATGCACCACATCGCCCCAGATCAGCAATTGCTCATTGCCCGAGGCGATGTGCCAGCCGGAATGGCCTGGGGTATGGCCGGGCAGATGGTGGCAGACGATGCCCGCCAGCGCCTCCTGGCCGTGCGACACGGTACGGATTCGCCCGGCATAGGGCGCCAGCGCGGTCTGCGCGGTCTTGAACGCGTCCTTGGCCGCCTCCGGCGCGGCGGCGGCGATCGCCGCGTCCAGCCAGAACGCGGTTTCGGCGGCGTTGATCACCAGCTCGGCATTGGCGAACACCGCCTTGCCGTCGGGGTCGATCAGGCCGCTGACATGATCGACATGGGCATGGGTGATCATGATGGTGCCGATGCTGGCGGGATCGATGCCCAGCGTGGCCAGCTTGTCGCGCGACTTGCCCATCGCCGGCCCGAAGGCGGTGCCGCAGCCGGTATCGACCAGCACGTGCTTGCCGGCGATCTCCAGCAGGAAGCTGGAGATGGTGATCTTGGGCGGCACATGGCGGAAGCCAGCGGCCTCGGCGGCGTCGGCCTGCTCGGCGGTGATGCCGTTGACGATGGCGGAATTGGCCTGGAACTGGCCATCGTTGAGCGCGGTGATGGTGATCTCGCCGAGCTTGGTGCTATGAATGCCGGGGTTCTGCATGGGTCGGTTTCCTGCCGTTTCAGCCGGAATATTGAGGCTCAATCCGCCGCTGACAAGGCGTCCTTGCCCTCGGCGCGTCCCAGCAGCCAGGTACTGACCGCCGGCGGCAACTGGCCGGTGAGGCGGGAGGCGAGGATCATCCACCAGGGAAAACCGATCCGCCGCCGGTTCGCCAGCATCCCGCGCAGAATGATCCCCGCCGCCCGCTCGGCATCCATCAGCCCCGGCATCGGAAACCGGTTCTTCGCCGTCATCGCCGTGCGAACATATCCAGGGCAGATGCTGCTGAGCACCACCCCCTGCGCCCGCGCGCTCGGCGCGGTGGCAATCGTCCACGCATCGGCCGCCGCCTTCGACGCGCAGTACGAAGGCGCCCCCGGCGCCGGCACAAACGCCGCGACCGAAGCCACAACCCCGATCCGCCCACGCACCCCGTCGCCCCCCGGCGGCTGCCCCGCCATCGCCTGCAACGCCGGCAGCACGGTGTTCAGCACGCCGTTCAGATTGACCGCGAAAATCGCCCGCGCCTGCGCCGCCGTCTCATGCTGGCTCCGCCCGGTCCCCGCCGAGATCCCGGCATTGGCCAGCACGAAGTCGAGCTTCCCTGCGCCGGTGATCCAGGCATGCATCGCCGCCTCGTCGCGCACATCGATCACCCGGGTTTCGGTGAGGGCACCCTTGGCGCGACAGGCAGCCGCAACCGCCTCCAGCCGCGCGGCATCGCGGCCGGACAGATGCAGGTAGGCACCTGGCTGCGCCAGGGCCTGTGCGGTAGCCGCGCCAATACCGGAGGAGGCGCCGGTAATCAGGGCCGATCGGATCATGTCTGCTGCGTATCCTCTCCGGTTCGCAGGCAAGCGGGGCGCTGCTACAACACCGTTCAGTGACAAGGATACCATGATGACGCTGGCGTCGATGACCGGATTTGCCCGAACCGATGGCACCGAAGGCGGTCTGACCTGGGCGTGGGAACTGCGCAGCGTCAACGGTCGCGGGCTGGATGTCCGCCTCCGCCTGCCCGGCGGGTTCGACGCGCTGGAGCCGGTGTTGCGCGAAGCGATCGGCAAGCGGCTGAAGCGCGGCAATGTGACGGCCAACCTGACGGTGAAGCGCGAGGAGGCCGCGCGCTACGTCGCCGATCCCGCCGCACTGGAACAGCTGCTGCGCCTGGCGCTGGACCTGGCCGAACGCATCCCCGGCGCGGCGCCGCCCCGGCCGGAGGCGCTGCTGGCGCTGCCCGGCGTGCTGCGCCAGGAGACCCGCGAGGTGCTGAGCGAAGCCGCCGAGGCGGCACAGATCGAGGCGGTGCGTGGCGGCTTCACCGCCGCCCTGGAAGGCCTGCAGGCCGCCCGCCTGTCGGAAGGCGCGCGGCTGGATGCCACGCTGCGCACCCTGCTCGGCGAGATCGCCGCCCTGTGCGCCCGCGCCGCGGTGGAAGCCGCCGATCAGCCGGCCGCGCAACAGGCGCGGATGCTGGAGACGGTGCGCGGCCTGCTCGCCGAGGTGCCGGCCCTGCCGGCCGAACGCATCGCGCAGGAGGTTGCCATCCTGGCCGGCAAGTCCGACGTGCGCGAGGAGCTGGACCGGCTGGACGCGCATCTGCACGCCGCCGACACGCTGCTGGCCGACGCCGAGGCGATCGGCCGGCGCTTCGATTTCCTGGTGCAGGAGTTCAATCGCGAGGCCAATACGCTGTGTTCGAAATCCGCCTCGGTGGCGCTGACCGCCACCGGCCTGAAGCTGAAGGCGACGATTGAGCAGCTGCGCGAGCAGGTGCAGAACATCGAATGATCCCGCACCACCCCATCTGCCTGGTGGTTTCCGCCCCGTCGGGCGCCGGCAAAACCTCGCTGACCCGCGCCTTGCTGGCCGCCGAACCCAATCTGCGCCTGTCGGTCAGTGCGACCACGCGGGCGCCGCGGCCGGGCGAGGCGCACGGCACGCATTACCATTTCCAGACCCAGCCGGAATTCGACGCTTTGTTCGCCGCGGACGGGTTTCTGGAGGCCGCGCATGTTTTCGGGCGCAGCTATGGCAGCCCGCGCGCGCCGGTGCAGGCCTGGCTCGATGCCGGGCATGACGTGGTGTTCGATATTGACTGGCAGGGCCACCGGCAGGTGCGCGCGGCGCTGCCGGATCATGTGATCGGCCTGTTCATCCTGCCGCCCTCGCGCGAAGCCCTGGTTGAGCGGCTGACCGGCCGCGGCGACCCGTCCGAGGCGGTGGCCGGGCGGATGGCGCGGGCGACCGACGAGATGATCCATGCGCCGGAATTCGACCATGTGATCGTCAATGACGATTTCGCCACCGCCTTGGCGGAGATCCGTGCCGTGCTCGCTGCCGCCCGCGTGCAGCGCAAGCGGCAGACCGGTCTGGACGCGTTCCTCGCCCGGCTGTGCGGGTCATGACCGATCTGGCCGCGATCCGCCGCCGCTTCGCCGCGCGCATGATGTCGATCGCGCGGGTTTCCGACGACCGGATCGAGGACGCGTTCAGCCGGGTGGCGCGCGAGAGCTTCGCCGGCCCGCCGCCTTGGACGCTGTATTCCGACCGCGAACGCGCCGGGGCGCCCGACGATCCGGCTTCGCTGTATGCCGACGTGCTTGTGGCGCTCGATCCGGCGCAGGGTGTGAACAACGGCAGCCCGTCGCTGCACGCGCTGATGCTGCATCGCCTGGGCGTGCGGCCCGGCGATCATGTGCTGCACGCTGGGGTCGGCACCGGCTATTACACCGCGATCCTGGCGCATCTGGTGGGCACAGAAGGCTCGGTGACCGCGATCGAATACGACAAGACGCTGGCCGGCCGGGCGCGCGACAATCTGAGCGGCTGGCCGAATGCGATCGTGTTGGAGGGTGACGCGGCGATGCCGCCGGACCGGCGCTACGACCGGATCTATGTGAATTTCGCCGTGGCCCAGCCATCGATGCACTGGCTGGACCGGCTGCCGACCGGCGGCACCCTGGTGTTCCCGCTGGGCACGCCGCCGCCGGGGCGTCATGCGCGGCATACCCAACACTGCGCCCTGCTGCGGATCACCGCGACCAGGCTGGGCTTTGCCGTGCGCTATGTCTCGCCCTGCGGTTTCGTGTTCGCCCAGGGGCCGCTGGCCGGCGATGCGGCGTTGCGGGCGCAGTTGCGCGAGGCCTTCATCCGCGACGGCATCGAGTTCGTGCAGAGCCTGCGCCGTGCCGAACGCAACCAGCCGCCGCCGCCCGATCGCGCCTGGTTCTGGACGCCGGAATGGAGCCTGTCCTACGACCCGCCGAAGCTGGGCCGGCGCGACTGATGGGGATTCTGTTTGGCATTGTCGCCCCGGTCTTCGTGCTGATCGGGGCCGGGGTGATCAGCCTGCGCCTGCGCTGGCTGTCGGCCGAGGCGATCCGCGGCATGACCGATCTGGTGTTCTACGCCGCGATGCCGTGCCTGCTGTTCCGTTCGGTGGTGGAAGCCCCGCCGCTGCGGCTGGCCGATGTCGCTGTCAGCTTCATCGGCGGCGCCTATGTGCTGTATTTCGCCGGACTGTTGCTGGCGCGCTTCGTGTTCCGGGTGCGCCTGGCGCAGGCCAGCGTGTTCGGCATCAACTGCGTGTTCGGCAACACGGTGATGCTGGGCATCCCGATCATCGATGCCGCCTGGGGGCCGGAGGGCGTGGCCAATCTGCTGGCGGTGGTGGCGCTGCATTCGGCGATGCTGCTGCCGCTGGCCACAATCCTGATCGAGGCCGATACCGGCACCGGGCAGGGGCCGCTGGCTGTGCTGCGCGTGGCGCTGCCGGGGATTGCACGCAACCCGGTGGTGGTCGCGATTTTCCTGGCCTTTGCCTGGCGGCTGACCGGGTTCGGCTTTGCGGCACCCGTGCATCGCCTGCTGCTGCTGGTGGGCTCGGCGGGGCCGCCGCTGGCGCTGTTCTGCCTGGGTGCGTCGCTGCCGAAGCCGCAGGGGCTGAACAATCTGCGCGAGATCGTGGCGGCGAGCGCCTTCAAGCTGGTGGCGATGCCGGCGCTGGTCGCGGTGCTGGCGCATCTGATGGGGGTGACCGGGGTGGCCTATGCGGTGGTGGTTCTGGCCGCCGGCATGCCCACCGGGGCCAACGCATTTCTGCTGGCGCGGCGCTTCGGCACCATGATGGAAGCCTCCGCGACGACGGTTGTGGTGAGCACGGCGCTGTCGGTGCTCAGCTTGACCGTGCTGTTGGGGTGGCTGCGGTAGGCTGCGTCAGATCTTGACGGTCGTGGGCCGCAGGGAAAGCGGCTTTTCGACTAGCAGAAACAGCAGAGCGCCGGCACAGATCGCGGCGTCAAAGGTCGGTACAATCGCGGCAAGAAATGCCGTGTTGGCCTGCGCCTTGCCAAGGAAATGAAACAGCGCGCGCAATATCGCGATGACGACGAAGCCGTGCATCAGATAGAACGAATACGACATGTTGCCGAACCAGCGCAGATAGCGCCAGGTTAGACAGGCCGACAGCCGGCCATCGCCGCAGAGTGCCGCGGACGTCAGCGCGGTGTAGCCGAGCGTCAGCAGCAATGCGCTCGCCCACGGGGTCAACGGGAACACGATGCTGGCGACCATGGCCAGCCCGACGGCAAGCAGCGCCAGGCTTGGGCGCACCGGGCGGAGGTTCGCCAGGTGAGCCTCGGTCAGCAGCATGCCGCCCAGCAGCGATACGGCACGGACCGGCGTTCCCGCATAGCCGGCCGCGCTCAGCGCGAGCAGCACAGCGGCCAGAGTCAGAATGATGCCGACGCGCCATACTGGCGGCAGAACGGCGCCCCGGCAGACCGAGAACGCCACGGTGACCGTGGTGTAGAACCACCACTCGTAACTTAGGCTCCAGTTCACCGAGAAGATCGGGGTGATCGGGAACAGACCTGGTAGAAAAGCCAGATTCGCCAGCAGATAGAGCGTGGCGCTGATCGCACCGGCGGGAATGTAGGGCGGGCTGTGCAGCAGATCGGCGGCGATACTGATCGCCAGTACCACGATAAAGGTGGGATAAAGCCGGATCGCGCGACGGCGCATGAATGTCAGGAACTGGACCCTGCGGCGAAGCACGATGCCGTAGATCAGCATGCCGCTGAGGACGAAGAACAGGTCCACTCCGCTGTTGCCATACTTGCTGCACGCCGCGGCGAATAGGCGCAGGTTGCCGTTGATATCGGTGTAGTAGACGAATTGCGTGCAGTAATGTTGCAGGAACACCAGCAGAACGGCGATACCGCGCAACCCTTCCATCGCCAGCGATCGCCCGCTGCCGCCGATCTCGAACCGCGTTGTCCAACTGGCTGTCGTAATCAAATTACGGGGTGGCTCCTGCGGCGGCCGGCAGAGCGCCGGGCGTTGCACTTATGCATGAAGCTGGCTCATGTCGGATAGATGATCTCGATAATCTCGATTTCCTCGGCGCCGGTGGGGGTCTGCACATTCGTAGCCTCGCCGACACGTTTGCCGAGCAGAGCGCGGGCGACCGGGGCGTGCAGGCTGACCTCGCCACGGGCGAGGTCAGCCTCGTCAACGCCGAGGATCGTGACCGTGCGTTCCTCGTCGCGGCTGTTCAAGAAGGTGACGGTGGCGCCAAAGAAGATCTGCTGGCGGTTGGTTTGTCCTTTGGGGTCCACGACCTCGGCGATGTCGAGCCGCTTGGTCAGCCAGCGCGCGCGCTTGTCGATCTCGCGCAGGCGCTTCTTGCCGTAGAGATAGTCACCATTTTCCGACCGATCGCCGTTGCCGGCGGCCCAGTGTACGATCTCAACGATCTTTGGACGCTCGACCCGCAACAGGGCGTGCAGTTCCGCCCGCAGACGGTCATGTCCGGCGGGGGTCATGTAGTTCTTTTGGCCCGCGGGCAGGGACGGGCCGTCTTCGTCATCGTCATCCATGCAGCCTGTATTGGGGGAGAGACGGCGGCTTGCAACCCCGTTACGCGATGTTGGCATTCCGCAAGGGCCTTGCGGGATGGGACAGTGCGGCATGTTCGCATGGTTCGAGAGCCGGCTGCAGCCGACACACCCCCCGGAAGGACCACCTCCAAGCGGCGATGGCCCTTGGGCGCTGGCGCGGTTCTATTTGCATTTCGCGCGGCAGGCGCGGTTCCTGCTGGCGGGGTTGTTCGCGGCCGGGCTGGTGCTGGCGTTGGCCGATGCGTCGATTCCGGTGTTCATCGGCCGACTGGTAGCGCTGGCGACGCAGCTGGGGCCTGAGCGGTTGGTCGGCGAGGCGTGGCCGTATCTGCTGGGCATGGCGGCCGTGGTGCTGATCGCGCGGCCGGCGGCGGTTGCGTGCTGGTCGATGATCGCGAATCAGGCGCTGGCGCCGGGGCTATCGAACCTGATCCGCTGGCAGAGCCACTGGCATGTGGTGCGGCAGAGCTGGACGTTCTTCCAGAACGACTTCGCCGGGCGGGTGGCGAACCGGGTGATGCAGACCGGGCCGGGTCTGCGGGAGAGCATCGTCGCGAGCATCGATGCGGTCTGGTACATCGTGATTTACGGCGGCACGGCGATGAGCCTGCTGGCGACGATCGACTGGCGGCTGGCGATGCCGATCGCGGCGTGGTTCGCGATCTATGCGGCGATGCTGGTGCACTTCGTGCCGCGGCTGAAATTCCTGTCGCGGCGGATGAGCGAGGTGCGCTCGGCGCTGACCGGGCGGATCGTCGACAGCTACACCAATATCCTGACGGTGAAGCTGTTCGCGCGCGCGCGCGACGAGGATGATTTCGTGCGCGAAGCGGTGGACGACCATACCGTCGCCTTCAAGGATCAGTTGCGGACGATTTCACGCATGGTGCTGAGCCTGGCGGTGATGAACGCGTGTCTGCTGTGTGGGACGGGGGCGGTGGCGATCTGGCTGTGGAGCCGGGGGACAATCGCGCTGGGCTCGGTGGCTACGGCTTTGCCGCTGGCGTGGCAGCTGACCAACATGTCGGGCTGGGTGGCGCGCATGGTCACCGCGATCTTCGAGAATATCGGCCTGGTGCAGGACGGCATGCGCTCGATCGCGGTGCCGCGGCAGATGCCCGATGCGCCATACGCCGGCGAACTGGCGGTCAGCCACGGGGCGATCCGGTTTGAGGATGTGACCTTCGGCTATGCCACCGCGCGCGGGGTGCTGCATGGGCTGTCGCTGGATATCCAACCAGGCGAACGGGTGGGGCTTGTGGGGCATTCGGGTGCCGGGAAATCCACCCTGGTAAATCTGTTGCTGCGGTTTCATGCGCCGGAGCACGGCCGGATTCTGATCGACGGGCAGGACATCGCCGGCGTTACGCAGGAGAGCCTGCGCGGGCAGATCGCGATGGTGACGCAGGATACCTCGCTGTTGCACCGCTCGATTCGCGAGAACATTCGCTATGGCCGGCCTTCGGCCTCGGAGGCCGAGGTACTGGCGGCCGCGCAGCAGGCGGAGGCCCGCGAGTTCATCGCCAATCTGGAGGACTGGGCCGGGCGGCGCGGCTTCGATGCGCATGTTGGTGAGCGCGGGGTGAAGCTGTCGGGCGGGCAGCGGCAGCGTGTAGCGATCGCGCGGGTGATCCTGAAGGACGCGCCGATCCTGGTGCTGGATGAGGCGACCAGTGCGCTGGATTCGGAAGTCGAGGCGGCGATCCAGGGGCAGTTGGAGCGGTTGATGCACGGGCGGACGGTCATCGCGATCGCCCACCGCCTGTCGACGATCGCGCGGATGGACCGGCTGATCGTGCTGGAAAGTGGCCGGATCGTGGAGGCCGGCACGCATAAGGACCTGCTGGCGGCCCGCGGCGCCTATGCGCGGATGTGGCAGCGCCAGTCGGGCGGGTTTATCGAGGCGGACTGAAGCCCGGCGTTGGCTGGGGAAGACCGGGCATCGTGCCGCGGAACCGTCCACCCTGCCGGTTCCGTCGCAGGATGGCGATGCCTTCGGGGATCACTTCGAGCGCCTGCTCCTCGATGAAGCGACGCGTCAACGAGATCAGGGTGATGATGATGTAGTAAAGCTCAAAATACGCCAAGCTGAGCGCGGCGCCGGAGACCGCGTAGGCCACCATGGAAAAACGGAAAGCGTCCGCCAGGTCATAGGCCCATTCGAGATGGGGTTGCCCTTTGCACAGCTTGGTTATTCGCCCGAGATTGCGGAAGGCAACGAACATCAAGCCGAGGAACAGAAACAGACCGATGAAGCCGGTATCGCCCAGCACCTGAAAATAGATGCTGTGCGCGGCCAGCGGCACGGTTGGCCGGCCGGTTGGGATGAAGTCGAGGGAATCGAGCTTGGGGAGGTAGGATTCCCAGATTTCGCGATCTTCCATCGGCGAGAAGCCACCGCCGATCAGCGGCCGGTCGAGTGCAACGAGGAAGTGCAGCTTCCAGGAATTGACCCGGCCCAAGAATGAGCCGTCCTGTTCAGCGCTCGAAATTGTCGTCATCCGGCCGGTCCAGCGCTCCGGCGCAAAGGCCAGGACAGCACCGCCAATGATGAGGAAGGTGAGCAGCAAGCCGAACTTGCGCTTGCTGCGCAAGAACATCATGCCGCCAACCGCGAGAAGGCCAAGCAGCGCCCCGCGCGAATTGGTCGCGATGATGGCAACGACGTTCGTCGCCGTTGCCAGGAACAATGCGAAGCGCACGAAGGGCGAGGCGCTGTAGCGATAAAGGTAAATCAGCAGCGGGATACAGAGCAGCATCGCCGTGCCGAAATGGTTATTGTCGCCGATTGTGCCGGGGCCCACCAGGATGTGACCGCCGCCTGAGGTAATGAATTTCGAGCCCTCGATGGAGCCATGGATCGCCATGCCCATGCACATGGCGATCAGGATGGAGTGGATCTGTTCACGGGAGCGAATCGCGATCACCATGAACAGACAGAGCAGCACTTCCTTGGAAATGCGGTCCGCGAGCGCATCGACGCGCGGCTTGTCCGACAGGGCGAACATATAAGAAATCATGCCGACGATCAGGAACGCGATCAGCAGCCGGATATGAGTATCCGCCTTGAACTTGCCCTTGGTCTTGTCGAGAACGAGCCCAACGGCGGCGATGGCGACGACGACCTTGTTGTATGGGATGCCGCGCGCAAAACCATAGAGGTAGTTGTTCGGCGAGATCAGGGCGATCCACGTCCATACCATCGCGCCGACATGCGCGAAGCGCAAGGCGGGGGGAAGCATGGCCAGGAACGAGGCAATGAACGCTAGGTCGCGCATATCCGGCTAACGTTTGGGCTTGCCGTGCAACATCTGGCTTGCCTTGGAAACCTGTTCAACCTTGGCTTTTTCTTTGTAGCGGAACAGACCAAAACTCGGCGTGCCTGGATCGCGCGCCACATTGGCGGCGCTCCAATAACAGGCGAACGCGAACATCACGACGTCCAGGATATAGGGAAATACTTCCATCGGTCACCGCTGAGTTGAAGACATGCATCGCATAGCACACGGCGCGCCGGGAGCGGCGCACAGATTGCCATTCGAAATGGTCGCGCGCCGCCGTCAGGTCAATCGGGTTGCAGCATCGACCGCGTCTCCGAGTCGCGCGACGATATCGTCGATCTCGGCTGGTGAGACGATATAGGGCGGCGCAACAATGACATGGTCGCCGTTCTTGCCATCGATCGTTCCGCTCATCGGGTAGATCGCCAGGCCGCGGTCGAGTGCCGCCTGTTTGACCCGGTCGTTCATCTTCAGCTTCGGATCGAAGGTGGCCTTGGACGCGCGATCGGTGACGAACTCCAGCGCCCAGAACAGGCCGCGGCCGCGGATATCGCCGACATGGCGATGATTGCCCAGCCGCTCGGTCAGCGCGGCCGAAAGGCGCTCGCCCATGGCGGCGACATTGGCGATCAGATTGTCCTCGCGGATCACCTTCTGCACCGCGAGCGCCGCGGCACAGGCCACCGGGTGTGCCTGATAGGTGTGCCCGTGCATGAAGCTGCCGGAACCCTTGCGGAAGGCGTCGATCACCTTGCCCGATATCAGGATGCCGCCGATCGGCTGGTAGCCGCCGCCGAGTCCCTTGGCGATGATCTGGATGTCGGGCGTGATGCCTTCCTGCTGCCATGCGTGCTGGGTGCCGGTGCGCCCCATGCCGCACATCACCTCGTCCAGGATCAGCAATGCGCCGTGCCGGTCGCAGATCTCGCGAATCCGCTTGAAATATCCCGCCGGCGCCGCGACGCAGCCGGTGGTGGCGCCGACGACGGGCTCGGCGCAGAACGCGACCACGTTCTGCGGGCCGAGGCGCTGGAACTCGGCCTCGACCTCGGCGGCCAGCCTGTCGGTGAACTGTGCCTCGGTCTCATCGTCGCGCTTGAAGCGGTAAGCGAAGGCGGGGCTGACATGGCTGAACGCGGTGGACAGCAGCGGCGCGTAGGGCGCGCGGCGCATCATGTTGCCGCCGGCGGACAGCGCGCCCAGCGTGTTGCCGTGATAGCTCTGCTGCCGGGCGATGTATTTGGTGCGCTGCGGTTGGCCGATTTCCAGGAAATATTGCCGGGCGAGCTTCACCGCGGCCTCCATTCCCTCGGAGCCGGAGGAGACGAAATAGGCATGCGTCAGCCCGCCGGGCGAACCATCGAGGATGGTGTCCGCCAGTTCCTCGGCCGCCGCATTGCTGAAAATCGCGGTGTGCACATAGGCCACTTTGGACAGTTGTTCGGCGATCGCCGCGTTGATCCGCGCGTTGCCGTGGCCGAGGCAGGCGACGGCCGCACCGCCTGATCCATCAATGATTTCGCGTCCGTCGGCATCGCGGATATAGATGCCATGCCCGCCTACCGCGAGCGGCGGATCGGAGAACAGCGTGCGGTGCAGGATACGGCTCATCGGGTGGCTCCAAAATTCGCGGGCGACAAAGGGGGAGGCGTTCTTGACACACCTGCGGGCGGACTGTAGCAAGCCCGCGCTTTCCGGCAAGGCAGCTTGCCAAGGAATGAGCTGATGAGTGACGACAAGGGCTCCCGGCCGACCTCGTTCGAGGACCGGTTGGATCAAGCCCGGCGCAGACAGGGGCTAGACGCCTCGAACTCCGATCCGGCACAAGCCGGTAAGGGGGCCGCGGGCGGCAATGCCATGGCGGTGGGTCTGCGGGTCGGGGTGGAGCTGGTTTCGGCTCTGGTCGTGGCGGTTGCCATTGGCTGGTGGTTGGACCGGACCTTCCATACCCTGCCTGTCTTCCTCATTGTGTTCGTCCTGCTGGGCGGCGCGGCTGGGATTGCGAATGTCTGGCGCCTGTTGGGCCCAGGGCGCGCAGCTCCGCCGAAGCGATAAACGGGGTAGGGGTCGCGGTCGGCGCGACGCCGGAGAACGAAGGACTGGATCGTGGCGGCCGAAGCACATGCGATCGACGCGCTGGGGCAATTCGCGCTCAGCCCTGCGCTGGGGGCCATCGGCGCCTCGGTGAACTTTACCCAGTCGAACCTGATGATGCTGATCAGCGCCGTGCTGATCCTTGGCATGCTCTATCTCGGCGCGAAGCCGCGGGCCGTGGTTCCCGGCCGTCTGCAGGCGCTCGCCGAAATCGCCTATTCCTCCATCCATGGCATGTGCGTCGACCAGATCGGCCATGAGGGGAAGAGGTTCTTCCCCTTCATCTTCACGCTGTTCTTCTTCGTGCTGTTAGGCAATCTGCTCGGCCTGCTGCCGTTCTCGTTCACCTATACCAGCCATATCGCGGTCACCTTCGCGCTGGCGGTCCTGGTGATCGTGCTGGTCACCATCGTGGCACTCAGTATTCACGGCCTGCACTTCTTCTCCTACTTCTTCCCGGCCGGCGCGCCGAAACTGCTGGCGCCGCTGATCATCCCGGTCGAAGTGATTTCCTACCTGTCGCGCCCGGTCAGCCTCAGCATTCGTCTGTTCGCCAACATGGTGGCCGGGCACGTGATGTTCGCGGTGTTCTCCAGCTTCATCGTGATGATGTCGGCTGCCGGCGTGCTTGGCACCATCGGTGCCGTCGGTCCGCTGGCGCTGAACGTCGCGCTGATGGGCTTCGAACTACTCGTCGCTTTCCTGCAGGCCTATGTGTTCTCGATCCTGACCTGCATCTACCTGCATGACGCGGTTCACCTGCACTAACCGTTCCGTGTTACAGACACCCCTCTCCAACCGCTAAAGAAGGATTTCACCCATGGAAGTCGCAGCCGCCAAGGCACTTGGTGCCGGTATCGCCGTGATCGCACTTGCCGGCGTCGGCATCGGCATCGGCAACATCTTCTCCTCGCTGGTTTCCAGCGTGGCCCGCAACCCGTCTGCCCGTGACCAGGTGTTCGGCCTCGGCATTCTCGGGTTCGCGCTGACGGAAGCGGTGGCGCTGTTCGCCCTGCTGATCGCCTTCCTCATCCTGTTCACCTGAGAACGGGGGGCGCGCCGATGCGTCCGGTTGCCGCACTCGCGGGCCTCGGGACTGTCCTGATCGGCTTCTCCGCCATGGCGGAAGAGGTCGAGAAGGGCATGCCCCAGCTCGATTTCAAGAATCCGCTCACCATCAGCCAGGTTGTCTGGCTGGCGATCATCTTCTTCGCGCTCTACCTGCTGCTGTCCAAATGGGCGCTGCCGCAGGTGGGGAGTGTGCTGGAGATGCGCGCGGGCCGGATCGCCGGCGACCTGGATGCTGCCCGCGCCGCCAAGGCAAAGGCCGATGCCGCCGTCGCTGACCTGACCGAAGCCACGCGTGCTGCGCACGCCACGGCCCAGTCGGAGATCGCCGGCGCCGTCGCCAGCGCCAAGCAGGCAGCTGCCGAGCAATCGGCGACACTGTCCGCCCGGCTCGATGCCCAGCTCGAGGCCGCCGAAGGCCGGATCAACGTGGCGCGCACTGCCGCCATGGGGGCCCTGCGTCAGGTTGCCAGCGTTACGGCTGCTGAAGTGGTGGTCCGCCTGACCGGCGCGACAGCCGACGCGGCGCAGGTCGATCAGGCCGTCGGTGGCGTTCTCGCCGCCCGCGGTCTGGCCTAGGAGACGCGTGATGCACCACGAAGTTGGCTTCTTCCAGGACGAGCATACCTGGGTCGCGATCGCCTTCGTCATTTTCTTCGTGATCTTCGGCCGCAAGCTGTGGGGCGTGCTCTCTGGCATCCTCGACAAGCGGGCGGACGATGTCCGCGCCGAACTGGCCGAGGCCTCGCGTCTGCGCGAGGAAGCCGAGTCCATGCTGCGTGACGCCGCCCAGCGGCGCGACGCGGCCCTGGCCGACGCAAAGGCACTGCTCGACGGCGCCAAGGCAGAAGCCGCCCGGCTCGCCGCCGCAGCCGCTGCCGACGCTGAGGCATCAGCAGCACGCCGCGAGCGGATGGCGATGGATCGCATCTCTGCCGCGGAAAAGGCTGCCGTTGACGACGTTCGTCTCGCCGCAGCCGACATCGCCGCCACCGCGGCCGAGCAGGTCATCCGCACCACGCTCACGGCCGACGTCGATGCGAAACTGATCGATCGCGCCATCGCCAGCCTGCCGACGGCGCTCGCCCCCAAGCGCGCTGCCTGAAGCGACCCTGACGACAACATCGGGCGGCGAGGGGCAACCCTCGCCGCCTTTTTTGTTTCAGGGTGCCGGCTTGCGGCTGTGCCATTCGGTATCCCGCTGCAACGCATCCACCAGCTTGAAAAGCCGCGCCTCGGCAAACGGCCGGCCGGCCAGTTGCAGCCCGATCGGGCAGCCATTGGCATCGAACCCACAGGGCGCGCTGATCGTCGGCAGACCGAGATAGTTGAACGGCCTGGTGTTCAGCGACACCGCATGGAACTTCGCGATCGCGTCGAACGGCCCACCCGGCGGAATCGCGTCGATATCGGTCTCCGCCAAGGTCGGCAGCGCCGTCGGGATCGTCGGGGTCGCGATTACATCCACCTGCGCGAACACCTCGCGGGCGAACGCCTGTAGGATCGGGCCACGCTGCGCCAGTGCCTCCACGTAGTAGGTGCCGGGGATCGAATACGCCGCGAACATACGAGCCGAAATATAGACCGCGTAATCCTGCGCCCGCTCCCGCATCCAGCGCGCATGGATGGTTGCCCCCTCCACACGGGAGACGACGCCGGAATAGGCAGCAACGGCCTCCATCAGCGGCAGATCGATCGGCACGATCACCGCCCCGCGCCCGGCCAGCACCGCCAGTGCGGCGTCGATCGCCGCCTGGACGGCGGGGTCCTTGGCCTGCAGCACGTTCTTCGGCACGCCGATCCGCTGTCCACGCAGGTCACCGTCCAGCCCCGCCTCGTAATCCGGCACGGCTTCCGTGGCACAGGTCGGGTCCAGCGGATCATGCCCGGCGATGATTGACAGCACCCGCGCGCAATCCCGCGCCGACCGCGCCAGCGGCCCGACATTATCCATCGAGAATGACAACGGCATCACGCCGTAGCGCGACACCCGCGTCTGCGTCGGCTTGATCCCGGTTACCCCGCAAGCCGAGGCGGGCAGCCGGATTGAGCCGCCGGTGTCCGAGCCCAGCGAGGCAAACGCGATCCGTGCCGCCACCGCAGCGCCCGAGCCCGAAGACGAGCCGCCGGTGATATACGGCGGGTTCCACGGATTGTGGCAATGCCCGAAGGCCCGGTTATGCCCGGTCGGATTCTGTGCGAATTCGGCCATGTTCAGCCCGGCAAAGCTGAACGCTCCCTCGGCCGACAGCCGATCGACCACGGTGCAGGTGTAATCCGGCATAAAATCCCGCCGGATCGCCGAACCGCAGGTGCTGGGCTGGCCCGCCTGATAATACATGTCCTTGTGCGCCAGCGGCACGCCATGCAGCCGCCCGATCCGCTTTCCCGCCGCCCGCGCCGCATCCGCCGCCGCGGCCGCCTGCCGCGCCCCGTCCCGATCCACCCAGATCGTCGCATTCAGCGTCGGGTTGGTCGCATCCATCCGCTCCAGGCAGGACTCCAGCAGCGCCGAAGACGTCAGCGCCCCGCTCGCCACCGCATCGGCAGCCTCGACCAGGCCGAGATCACAAGGCGCGCTCATTCCTTTGTCGCCTGCAACGCCGCAGTGAAACTGGCCGGCTCATCTTCGAAACGCAGCCGGTCACGCACCTTCTCGAACGCCTTCACGCTCGCTTCCAGATCGATCGCGATCTGATGCGCCTGCGCGCTGGGCGGAGACATCCCCTGCCACGCCGCAATCGCGGCCTCCACAGTTTCGACGAAACTCATGCCTGCTCTCCTGTTGCGTGGTTCGGTGTGAAGCAAGACACGTTCCGGGAGGAAATTCGAGAGGCTAAAGGAAGTAAGGCCAGGGCTCTTCCCCTGGACCCCACGGCTATCGCATTTGCCCGATGATTGATCGTGCGAATTCGTCTGACCATCCTGAGCGTTTACGTTTGCGTCGGATTGAGATGTCTGGTCTGGCCGATCCGAGGACGTTGAGCGCGAGTTTTCGCAGGATGGCGAGGTTCTCGGGGCCGTGGTCAGTGCGGTTTCGCGCGAGGTCCTCCCGGAATTCGGTATCGAGGATCCAGTGTGTTGCCTCGATCGTCCAATGTGCGCGAACGACCTCGGCGAGGCGTTGGGGGGAGAGATGGGCCGAACTGAGGTAGTAGCGCCGACAGTTCGTGGTGCGTCCGTTGTGCTCGACGCTGGCGTCGATCATGCC
>CAIRTN010000060.1 GCA_903881515.1 uncultured Rhodospirillales bacterium
GTCTTTCCTCTGCCCGGGCTGCTTTGCAGGCTGTCCCGGGTCTTGCCCGGTTCCTCTGGAACAGTGGCAGCACTGTAGCGAGGGGTGTTTGGCGCCGAGGCGGGTGGCGAGGGCTTGCAGCACTTCGTGGTTGGAGCGGCATTCGCCGGGGGGGTCGATCAGCTTCGGGCCGATCTGGATGTGGGGATGGCCGCCGGCCTGGTAGAGGTCGTCATGCTCGACGAACATGGTGGCGGGCAGGACGATGTCGGCCATCCCTGCGGTTTCGGTCATGAACTGTTCGTGCACGCAGGTGAACAGGTCATCGCGCAGGAAGCCGCGGCGGACGAGGTTGCTGTTGGGGGCGACGGTGATCGGGTTGGTGTTCTGGATCAGCAGGGAATGCACCTGGGGGCCGTCGCCGAGTTCGGTGCGATCGCCGGTGAGCACGGCGCCGATGCGGCTCATGTCCATGATGCGGGTGGCGGGGTCGAGCACGTCGAGGCCCTCGATGAGGGTCTTGTTCCAGTGATAGGAGCCCCGCATGTTCCAGAACGCGCCGGCACCCTCGTGCGGCCATTTGCCGGTGACGGTGGGCAGGCAGGAGACGGCGTGCACATTGGCGGCGCCATTGCGCAGGCGGGAGAAGCCGTAGCCGACGCGGATGAAGGCGCGCTGCGTCTCGCAGTAGAGTTTGGCGAAGTTTTCGATCTCGGCCGTGGAGAGGCCGGTGATCGCGGCGGCCCATTCGGGGGTTTTGCCGGCGAGATGGGCCTCCAGCCGGGCGGGGTCGTCAGCGTACTGCGCCATGTACGCGCGGTCGGCGTGGCCGTCGCGGAAAGCGATGTGCATCATCGCGCAGGCCAGCGCGCCGTCGGTGCCGGGGCGGGGGGCAAGGTGCAGATCGGCGACCGCGGCGGTGCCGGTGCGGTAGGGGTCGATGACCACGAGCTTGGCGCCGCGCTCCTTCCGGGCGCGGGCGATGTGGGTCATCACATTGACCTGGGTGTTTACCGGGTTGCCGCCCCAGACCACGATCAGGTCTGACTTCGCCATCTCCCGCGGGTCTGGCCCGATGTAGCGGCCGGTGCCGGCGATCCAGCCGGTTTCGACCAGAGCGGTGCAGATGGTGTTGAGCTGGCGGGAATAGCGCAGCGCGTGCCGGAAACGGTTGATGCCGTCACGCTGCACCAGGCCCATGGTGCCGGCGTAGTAGTACGGCCAGACCGCCTCGCTGCCATGTTTCTCGGTCGTCTCCGCGAAGTTGGCCGCGACGCGATCAAGCGCCTCATCCCAGGAAATTTCGCGGAACTGCTTGCTGCCCTTCGGGCCGGTGCGCAGCAGAGGGCGGGTAAGCCGGTCAGGGTGATGCGCGCGGTCGGCGTATCTGGCGACTTTCGCGCAGATGACGCCGGCGGTGTAGCTGTTGGCCTCTGCGCCGTGGACGGCGCCGATGCGGTCGGGGGCGAGCACCTCGACCTCCAGCGCGCAGGTGGAGGGGCAGTCGTGCGGGCAGACGGAATGGCGGAGGGTGCTCATGGGCGGAGGGTGAGTTAGGGAGGGGAAGGAAGGCAAGAGTCTTCTTTTTCTGAAGAAAAAGAAGCAAAAAGACTTTTATTCCATGAAGGCCGAGACGGATGCTTGGTTTTCAGTCGGGGAGTCCGACGGCGAAGAGGATGCAATCGTTCTGGCTGGTGATACGTGTTGAGTGTCCGTCACCGGTGGTGTCCTCAACCAGGAGCACGCCGCCGGTGGGGAATGGCCTGGTCTCTCCGGTGCCGGCGGTGACCTCATAGGCGCCTTGGACGGTGATGAAGATCATGCGGCGCGGCGCCGGGTGGCTGTCATCTCCCTTCCAATCGGGCGGGCCGCCGACCCAGAATGTCCCTGTAGCGGATGGGAGGAACGGAGCGGTGTGCA
>CAIRTN010000061.1 GCA_903881515.1 uncultured Rhodospirillales bacterium
CTCAGTCCCCTGCACCCCACATTCTTATGAGTGGGTTTCCAAAGGCCCTCGGCCTTTGGTGGGGTCCAGGGGCAAAGCCCCTGGCCTTCTTCTTATGAGGTCTACCATGCGCCACCTGATCATCGGCAACGGCCCCGCCGGCGTTGTGGCCGCCGAGACGCTGCGCCAGCAGCGCCCGGCGGACAGCATTGTCCTTTTGGGTGACGAGCCGGAGCCCCCGTACTCCCGCATGGCGATCCCGTACCTGCTCGAAGGTGACATTGCCGAATCCGGCACGTATCTGCGCAAGACGGCCGGGCATTTCGAAACCCAGCGCATCACCTTGAAACAAGGACGCGCTGTGTCGCTCGACACGGCCGCGCGCCAGGTCACGCTGCAAAGCGGCGAAAAGCTGGATTATGACCGCCTGTTGCTGACCGTCGGCTCCAAGCCCTCCAGCCCGCCGGTGCCGGGCATCGACCTGCCGGGCGTGATGACCTGCTGGACCATGGAAGACGCCCGCAAGATCGCTGCCGCGGTGAAGCCGGGGTCCCGGGTGATTCAGATGGGCGCCGGCTTCATCGGCTGCATCATCATGGAAGCCATCGTTTCCCGCGGCGCCAAGCTCACTTTGGTGGAAATGGCCGACCGCATGGTGCCGCGCATGATGCCGCCGATGGCGGCCGCGATGATGCGCAGCTGGTGCGAGGCCAAGGGCGTGCGGGTGATGACCGATACACGGATTGCTTCGATCACCCAGACCGCAACCGGCTTGCGCGCCACTACTGCCGCGGGTGAGACGATCGACGCCGAAGTGGTGATCTCGGCCACCGGCGTGCGCCCCAACATCGCCTGGCTCGCCGGCAGCGGCATCGCCACATCAGCCGGCATCCTGGTCGACCACACGCTGGCCACCAACATCCCCGACGTCTTTGCCGCCGGCGACTGCGTGGAATCCGAGGAACTCGGCACCGGCCTGCGCATCGTCAACGCCGTGCAGCCTGACGCCGTCGATCAGGCCCGCATCGCCGCGATGAACATGGCTGGCCGTCCTGCCCGGCTTACCGGCACGCTGCAACTCAACGTGCTCGACACCTTTGGCATGGTCTCCGTCTCCTTCGGACAATGGCAGGGCGTCCCCGGCGGCGAACTGGTCGAAGTCAGCGACGAGCGCGAGCACCGCTACATGCGCCTGGAATTTGACGGCGACGTGCTCGTCGGCGCCACCTCCATCGGCCACACCGAGCATGCCGGCGTGATGCGAGCCCTGATCCAGGGCCAGCTTCATCTCGGCGCCTGGAAAGACCGTCTGCTGAAAAACCCGCTGCAACTGATGGACGCTTACATCGCCCGGCAGCAATCCGTCGGATGATCCGCGTCACCCTCAAGCTCTACGCCTCGCTGGGCAAATACCTTCCCCCCGGCTGTGGCCTCGATCACGCCGTGTCGGTCGAGGTCCCCGCCGGCACGACGATGACCGACCTGGTGGCGAAATTCTCGGTCCCCGAGGTCGCCTGCTTCCTCGTGCTGGTCAACGGCGTGTTCCTGCCGCCCAGCCAGCGCGCCTCGGCGCATTTCGCCGATGGCGACACCATCGCCATCTGGCCCCCCGTCGCCGGCGGGTGAGCACCGAACGTGCCTTCGTCACCGGCTGCACCGAAGCCGATTTCACCCGCCTGATGCCTGTTGCCTTCCCCGCCGCCACCTACGACCCCGTCACCCGCCGCTACACCGCCCCCGGCTGGTCCCTCACCCTCGCCCCCCCCACCCACCGCGCCATCGCCTCCATCCGCATCCCGCAGATGGAGGTCGTGTTCCGCTTCGACACCGATCCTGAGCACATCCTCGAACGCTTCTTCCGCTACTTTCAGAAGGGTGGCGGGTAGGAAGGAAGCAGTCCCTTTTTTGTAAAAAAGGGACGCAAAAAACTCTACTAATTCAATCATCTACCCCGTAGGGCGGATTAGCGAAGCGTAATCCGCCACAGCCGTGCCGACGCACAGATTCAGAAAATTATCATAAACAGCTTATTTTTTCCTTGCAATTCATCTAACGTCTCTATATAACCAAGCCATGAACCATTGGGCACGCATCCTCTCTGAGCTTAAAATCACCCTGGCCCGGACTCCGTTCCGCGACTGGCCCGCCGTGATTCTGCTCTGGCTGCACCTGCGTCGCCTCACCGAAGCCCTCGACACCCTCTTCACCGCCTGGCGCGAGGGCACTCTTGCCGCCCCGCAGCCAACCCCGGCAGCCACACCCGCCTCCCCCACCCCAGCCCCGCTTGGCGCCCCCGCGGTCACACCTGCGCGCACCCCTGCGCGCCGCGAACCCTCACCGCGCCGCATCATCACCCGCACGCCCGGCGCCCCCGCGCCCGCAGTCATCACCCCCCGCGCAACGCCCGCGCGCACCCCCCGGTTCGCGCCGGTCCGCCAAGCGCTGCCACAGGCGCGCTTCGCGCAACACAAAACCGGCTTACGCAAAAACAGCTATTTGAGCGCTGTGGGAGACAGGCGTCCATTTTGTTGCTAATTCGCAATAAATATCACGCCCTTGCCACGGAACAGCGCCCTTGAAATAGTCCCCACCAGCAACGCAGGCAGGAACCTCCAATGATCGTCGATGACCTCTGTGGCACGCTGAGCGCCGACGCGATGATGGGCGACCTCGCCGAGTTCGCCAAACGGGTGAAACTCTCCGGCACCGCCGAGGAGCTGGAAAGCTTCGAGTTCATCCAGGCCCGCATGAAAGCGATGGGCTTCAGCACCAAACTGCTGTCGCATGACGCCTATATCAGCCTGCCCGGCGCCGCCTCGCTGGGCGTCGGCAACGAGCAGATCGGCTGCATCACCCATTCCTTCTCCAAACCCTCCGCCCCCGGCGGCACCCGCGGCAAGCTGGTCTACCTGCCACAAGGCGGCACCGCCGACGTCGCCGGCAAGATCGTGGTGTTCGACGGCATCGCCAACCCCGCCGCCAGCCTCCGCGCGACCCAGGCCGGCGCGATCGGCCAGATCCATGTCAGCCCGCACGAGCACAAGCACGAGATGTGCATCTCCCCGGTCTGGGGCAGCCCGACGCCCGAAACCGCCGCCCGCCTGCCGCAAACCGTCGTCGTCTCAGTGACGCTGGCCGACGGCACCCGCCTGAAACAGCGCCTGGCCAATGGCGAGGAACTGGAAGCCAACATCCAGGCCGAGGTCGATACCGGCTGGCGCAAAACCCCGATCCTGGTCGCCGAAATCGCCGGCCCGGACGATAAATTCGTCATGTTCAGCGGCCATCACGACACCTGGCATCTCGGCGTGATGGACAACGGCAGCGCCAACGCCACGATGATGGACGTCGCCCGCGTCGTCGCCGCACGCCGCGGCGAATGGCGGCGCGGCCTGCGGCTGTGCTTCTGGTCCGGCCACTCGCACGGCCGCTACTCCGGCTCCACCTGGTATGCCGATTCGCATTGGGACGAGCTGAACCGAAACTGCATCGCCCACGTCAACATCGACTCCACCGGCGCCAAGGGCGCCACCGTGCTGGCCGACGCGCTGACCTCGTCGGAACTGCGCGCCCTCGGCCGCGAAGCCATCGCCGAGCAGGGCGGCCAGGACATCGACGGCCGCCGCATGAGCCGCGCCGGCGACCAGTCCTTCTGGGGCGTCGGCATCCCCAGCATGTTCATGGGCATGGGCGAACAGCCCGCAGGCGAAAGTCTCGACGTCACCGCCTCCGTGCTCGGCGGCCATTCCGGCCGCAAAGGCGCCGGCTTCGGCTGGTGGTGGCACACCCCCGACGACACGCTCGACAAGATCGACCCGGTGCTGCTGATCCGCGATGCCAAAATCTACGTGCACACCGTCTGGCGCCTGCTGACCGACGCAGTGCTGCCGCTCGACTACGCGGCCTGGGCCCAGGACTTCCTCGCCGAACTCGACCGCCTCAAGCCCGGCAGCTTCGACATTTCTCCGCTGCGCGAGCGCGCCACCCGCCTGCGCGACGCCGCCGCCACCCTCACCGGCGATCCCGCCGCCGTGAACCAGGCACTGATGCAAGTCTCCCGCGCCCTGGTCCCGATCGACTACACCTCAGGCGACCGCTTCGCGCCCGACCCGGCGCTCGGCCAATCCGCCTACCCGCCGCTCGATGCGATCCGCGCGCTGTCCGGCCTGGAAGCAGACAGCGACGCGGAAAAATTCACCACCGTCGCCGCGCTCCGTGCCCGCAACCGCATCGCCCACGCGCTGGACGCAGCGATCAGCGCGCTCGCGGCTGGTGGAACACGCCCGGCGGGAAGTCCTTGGTGATATCCGACATCACCTCGATCAACGCCGGGGAATTCGCCGCCAGCGCCTCACGCAGCGCAACAGCCAAGCCCTCAGCGTCCTGCACCCGCCACGACGGCACGCCGAACGCCTTAGCATAGGTCTGGAAATCCGGGTTCACCAGTTCGGACCCGGAGTGCCGCCCCTCGAACAACCTTTTCTGATCGCGCAGCACGTTGCCATAGGCCGAGTTGTTCACCAGCACAGTCACCAGATTGATGCCATGCTGCACGGCGGTCGCCAGATCCGAGCCGCCGAACAGGAACCCGCCATCCCCGGTCAATGAAATCACCGCCCGGTCCGGATGCGCCACCTTCACCCCCAGCGCCGTCGGGAACCCCGCCCCCAGCGTGCCGGAAAACCCCGAGGTGATCAGCGTCCGCGGCTGATAGGCCGCATAGCCATACCAGCCGATATAGGCCACCTGCGTCATCTCATCGACCAGAATGCCATCCTCACCGAGTTCGGCCCGCAAGGTCTGCAACAACCCCCATTGCGGCTGCGCCTTCTGCATCACCGCAAGCGCCGCTTCCTTCGCCGCCGCAATCCGCGTCCGCCGCGCCGGATCGTCATTCGCCGCCACCGCCGCCGTCAGCGCCCGCGTCCCGGCCGCCGCATCGGCCACAATCGGCACATTCACCTTCAGCCGCCGGTGCTCCGCCGGGTCGATATCGATCCGCCCCACCTTCAGCCCCGCCGGCGCCGGCGCGAAGCGCGTCATCGGCACATCCAGCCGCGAACCGATGCCGATCAGCAGGTCGGTGCTATCCCACAGCGAGAACGCGGCATGCGAGGTCAGCGCGAGGCCATGGCGCATATCCACCACCCCCTTGCCGGCCCGGAACGCCACCACCGGCGCGCCGATCTTCTCCGCCAGCGCCAGCACCTCCGCCCCCGCCTCGGCCGCCCCGCCGCCCACCCAGATCATCGGCGTCTTCGCCGCATCCACCAGCTTCGCCAGCGCCGCGATCCGCTCCGCATCCGGCTGCGGCGGCACTCGCACCCCCAGCGGATCGACTGGCGTCACATCGACATTCACGGTGAACATATCGGCCGGCATCTCGACCGCCACCGGGCCGGGGCGCCCTGACAGCATCGCCTCGAACGCACGCGCCATCACCTGCGGCGCCTCGGTCGGGTCCTCGATCCGCTCGGCGAATTTCAGCAGCGAGCGCAAGGTCCCCAACTGATCCGGCAACTCATGCAACTGCCCCCGCCCGCGCCCGATCATCGCGCTCGGCACCTGCCCGGTGATGCACAACACCGGCGCATTCACCCCCCACGCCGTCGCCAGCGCCGCGGTGGTGTTCAGCACCCCCGGCCCCGGCACCACGGTAAACGCCGCCGGCTTGCCGGTGGACTGCGCATAGCCCAGCGCCATATAGGCCGTAGTCTGCTCGTGCCGCGCATTCACCACCCGCAGCCGGTTGGTGTTGCGGGTGAACGCATCGAACAATCCGTAAAGCTGCACGCCCGGCAGGCCGAAGATGGTGTCGACCCCATGGCGCAGCAGGGAATCGACAATGGCGTCGCCGCCGGTCATGCGAGGCATCTGGTATTCCTTGTGACGTCGGACCGCGACGGTAACGCGCGGCCCCAAGCGCCGCTACCCCCGCTCCCGCTGCCTGGGGTCCAACACCAGGCTCAACCGGTCCCCCACCAGATTGACCGCCATCACGGTCAGGAACAGCGCAAGGCCCGGAAACACCATCGTCCACGGCGCATAGCGCACGTATTCGCGCCCGGCATTCAGCATCGCCCCCCATTCCGGCGTCGGCGGCTGCGCCCCCAGCCCCAGAAACGACAAGGTCGCGGTAAACAGCACCGCCGCCCCCAGATCCAGCGTGGCGATCACAATCAGGATCGGCGCAAGATTCGGCAGCAGATGCCGCAGCACGATCCGCACCGTCCCCGACCCGATCGCCCGCGCCGCCTCGACAAAATCCCGCGCCGCGAGCGACAGCGTCGCCGCCCGGGTGATCCGCGCAAACCGTGGAATGCCCGAAATCCCAACCGCCAGCGCCGCGTTCCACAGCCCGACGCCCAGCACCGCCACGATCAGGATCGCCAGGATGATCGGCGGAAAGCACAGCATGGCATCGATCAGCCGCGCCCCGACCCGGTCCACCCGCCCGCCGCCATAGCCGATCGCCACGCCGAGCAGGCTGCCGAACACCAGGCTGATCGCCACCGTCGACAACCCCATGCCCAGCGAATACCGCGCCCCCACGATCACCCGGCTGAAGATATCCCGCCCGAACAGGTCGCAGCCGAACCAGTGCTCGGCGGTCATCGGTGCCAGCCGGCGGCACTGGCTGGTGGCGTTCCAGTCATACGGCGCCAGCAGCGGCGCGAAGGCCGCCAGCCCCAGGATCGCGACGATCACCACACAGCCGGCAATCGCCCCCGGCGCGCCCAGCAGCCGCGACAGCGTGCCTGGCCCGCTCACGAATTCACCCGCGGGTCGATGATGCCGTAGGCGATGTCGATCAAAACATTGATCAGCACATAGACCGCCGTGGTCAGCGCCACGACGCCCTGCACCACCGGAAAATCCTTCTCCAGCACCGCCAGCACCAGCAGCCGCCCCAGCCCCGGCCGGGCGAACACCGTCTCGGTCACCACCGCGCCGCCGATCAGCAGCGCGAACTGAATGCCCAGCAAGGTCAGCGGCGGGATCAGCGCGTTGCGCATCGCGTGCTTGGCCACCACCCGAAACGTCGTCAGCCCCTTCGCCCGCGCGGTGCGGATGAAGTCTTGGCCCATCACCTCGATGATGCTGTTGCGGATCAGCCGCGCCAGACCGCCGGCAATGAACAGCCCGAGTGAAATACTCGGCAGAATCAGCGCGTCGAACCCCGTCCCCAGCACCGGCACCCAACCGAGTTGCGTGGCGAACACCTGGATCAGCAGCATGCCGATCCAGAAACTCGGCAACGACAACCCGGCCAGTGCCGTGGTCATGCACAGCGTATCCACCCAGCCATTCGGCCAGACCCCAGCCACCACGCCCAGGATGGTGCCCATCACCAGACCGACCAGAAACCCGCCCAGCGCCAGTTGCAAAGTGAACGGAAACTCGGCGGCAATCAGCCGCGTCACCGGCTGGCGGCTGC
>CAIRTN010000062.1 GCA_903881515.1 uncultured Rhodospirillales bacterium
CATTAAGCACATGGCGCATAACCTGCTACGAAAAGCTGCAACCAAGGAATCCTTGCGCCTGAGGCGTAAGCTGGCAGCATGGGACGACGACTTCCTCGTCAGCTTGATCGCCGAATGAAAAGTTCACCCGATTCCCCTGGGTGGGTAATTACCGGCGGGCAGCACGGTTTTGGTGCCGGCGCCGGTGTAGCCGCCCCACATGCCGTTGACCTCGATGGTGGGGCGGAGCGTGGTGCGTTCGCGCACGGTGTCGGCCGGGTCGCCCCAGGGCAGGCCGCCGAAATCGGCGTACCATTGCGCTTCGTCGAACGGGAGGGCGGCGGCAGCGGCGCGCATGGTGTTGGTGATGGGCAGGGCGTCGTCACCGAAGCCGGCGACCTGGATGCGGCCCTGATCGTCGTGCAGGCTGGCGAGGAGGGCGGCCATTTCGCGCACCGCGTTGCGGGCGGCGCCGCCGTAGCGGCCGGAGTGGCCGTCTTTGGCGGCGGTGCGCAGGCTGATTTCGAGCGCGGTGATGCCGCGGCCGCCGACGCCGACGGTGGGGATGGTGGTGCTGGCGCGGCCGCCATCGGCGGAGAGCAGGGCGTCGGCGGCGAGCAGGTCGCGATGGCGGGTGACGATGCTGCGGAGGCTGGGGCTGCCGCTTTCCTCCTCGCCTTCGAGGAAGAGCTTGATGTTCACGGGGCAGCCGCCGGTGATTTTGAGGAAGGCGGCGACGGTTTCGATGGCGATGGTGGTGGAGCCCTTCACGTCGGACGCGCCGCGGCCGTAGAGCCGGCCGTTGCGTTCGGTGGGCTCGAACGGCGGGGTGGCCCAGAGTTCCAGCGGGTCGGCGGGCTGCACGTCGTAATGGCCGTAGACGATCAGCGTCGGCTTGCCGGGTGCGCCGGTCCAGGAGGCGAACACGGCGGGCTGGCCGTCGCCTTCCAGCTGTTGCGCGTCGGTGAGACCCGCGTCGCGCAGGCGGGCGAGCAGGAAGTCTCGCGCGGACTGCATGTCGGGGGCGAAGGCGGGATCGGTGGAGATACTGGGAATGCGGATCAGCGCCTTCAGCCGATCGAGGATCGCGTCGCGTTCCTGTGCGAGATAGGCGATGACGGGTTCGGACATGCGGTGGCTCCCCAGGGGTGCAAGAGTCTATCACCTGCCTGTAGAAGCACCAGACGGGCCCGGTTCGGCAGGGAGATCAGGATGGAGCACGGCGAGGCGATCCGGCAGGCGATTGCCAACAGGGCGGGGCGCGACTACCCGGCGGCCGGCGATCCGCGCTCCCGCGAAGGCACGGTGTTTCCGCTGCACCGGCCGAAATTCGCGGCGGCGTTTTCGGGGGGGCGGACGGTGTTCACCATTGGCTCGTGCTTCGCGCGCAATATCGAGGAAGCGCTGGAGGGGCGGGATGTGGTGCTGCCGACGCGCGATTTCCGGGTGCCGGCGGAGGAATGGCCGTATCGCCCGAACGGCCTGCTGAACGAATTCACGCCGGGGACGATCGCGCAGCGCATCCGCTTCGCCCTCGAAGACCGCGCATTCTCAGATGCGACGCTGGTGGCCAACGGTGAACTCTGGGCCGATCTGCTGGTGATCGGCGGCGCCGATGTCAGCCATGCCCGCGCGCTGGAGCGGCGGGCCGAGATGGCGGCGGTTTATACCAGGCTGGCCAGCGCCGATCTGGTGATCATTACCCTGGGCTATGTCGAAGCCTGGTTCGACACGCTGAGCGGTCTGTTCCTCAACCGCATGCCGCCGCAACGCGTCGCCGAGCGGGAGCCGGGCCGGTTCGTGCTGAAACGGTTGGATGTCGAGGAGAGCATGGCGTTGTTGCAGCCGGCGCTGTTCGCGCTGGCGGATCGCGGCATCCGGGTGATCCTGACGGTGTCGCCGGTGCCGCTGAGTGTGACGTTCACCGCGATGGACTGCGTGACGGCGAACGAGTTTTCCAAAGCGGTGCTACGGGTCTGCGCCGACCGGCTGAGCCGGCATCCGAATATCGATTACTTCCCGAGCTACGAGATCGTGCGCAGCTGTGGGATGCCCGCTTACGGCGAGGACCAGTTACACGTGCGCGATGATCTCGTACGCGCGATCACAGGCTACATGATTGGTCTGTATGAGGGAACCGGCAGCGCCGCTGTAGATTGAGACGCCGCTTATCGCTTGGCCGAAGGCGCGGCTGCTGGCGGCGGTGACGCGGCGTTTCCCGGCATGATCTGCACGACCTGTGTGGGGTGGGTGCAACTGATCGAGCCAATCTGATTGGGTCCGTACTGCGCATAGCCGGACTGCGAGGGCGGCGCGAACGGGGCGGAGATCGGCAGATAGAGGAAGCAGACGGACCCGTCGATCGGGTCCCGCCAACGCTGGATGATGGTGTCGCGCAGCGGGCCGCGATAGACCTTTTCCAGTAGCATTGTCGGGAAGTTTTCCCAGTCATTGTGCTGCTGGGCCGGCGTCGCCGGCGGAGGCGTCGGTTGCGCCTGGACTGTCCCTGGCATCGCCAGGAACAGACCCAGGGCAACCGTTGCGATCGGTAGGCGTAGGAAAAACAAGGCCGGCATCAGAACTCCATACCG
>CAIRTN010000063.1 GCA_903881515.1 uncultured Rhodospirillales bacterium
CACCGCGTCGGCGGCAACGGCTTCTGCGGCTGCTCGCGCCGCACCTTGCTGCTGCTGCTGCAGGAACGCGCCCGGTCCTTGGGCATCCGGATGCATTTCCAGACCGAGATCACCAGCCTCGAACAGGTCGCCGGCGCCGATCTGGTAATCGCGTCTGACGGTATCAACAGCTTCGTGCGTGAGCAGAACAAGGCCCATTTCCGCCCCGAGGTCGATCTGCGCCCCAACCGCTTCGCCTGGATGGGCTCCACCAAGCCGCTCGACGCCTTCACCTTCTGCTTCCGCGAAACCGAATACGGCGTGTTCATCGCCCACGCCTATCAATACGAGCCCGGCGGCTCGACCTGGATTTTCGAAACCGACGCCGACACCTTCTCCCACGCCGGGCTCGCCGACATGGACGAGACGCAGTCCGCCGCATTCATGGGCAAGCTGTTCGCCGAGGAACTCGACGGCCACCCCCTGCTGATCAACCGCTCGATGTGGCGGCGCTTCCCGATGATCCGCAACGCGACCTGGGTCATGGACAAGGCGGTGCTGCTGGGCGACGCGAAGTCCACCGCGCATTACTCCATCGGCTCCGGCACCAAGCTAGCGATGGAAGATGCGATCGCCCTGTTCGAAAGCGTCCGCGCCACCGACGATGTCCCCGCCGCCCTGAAGCATTTCGACCGTTCCCGCCGCGAAGACACCGAACGCATCCAGCACGCCGCCGACGTCTCGCTGGTCTGGTTCGAGCATCTCGACCGCTTCTGGCGCATGCATCCGACGCAGTTCGCCTTCGGCCTGATGACCCGCTCGCGCGCCATCACCTACGACAATCTGCGGCTACGCGCGCCCTCCTTCGTCAAAGATGCCGACCGGATGTTTGCCCAATCGGTGCAATCCTCCGGCTTCCAGGTTTCCATGGACAAACCGGTGCCGCCGATGTTCCAGCCCTTCGCCCTGCGCTCGATGGTGCTGGCGAACCGCGTCGTGATGTCGCCGATGTGCATGTATTCGGCGAAGGACGGCGTGCCGTCGGACTGGCACATGGTGCATTACGGCTCCCGCGCCATGGGCGGCGCCGGCCTGATCTTCACCGAGATGACCGACATCTCCGCCGATGCCCGCATCACCCCCGGCTGTACCGGCCTGTGGAACGGCACCCAGGAAGCCGCCTGGACCCGCATCGTCGATTTCATTCACGCCAACGGCCCATCGAAGATCTGCCTGCAGCTCGGTCATGCCGGCCGCAAGGGCGCGACCAAGCTGATGTGGGACGGCATGGACCGACCGCTCGACGGCGGTGCCTGGCCGATCGTCGCCCCCTCGCCGCTGGCCTATTACCCCGAAAGCCAAGTGCCCCGCGCGATGACGCGGGCCGACATGGACCGGGTGAAGGCCGATTTCGTCGCCGCGGTGAAACGCGCCGATCGCGCCGGCTTCGACATGCTCGAACTGCATTGCGCCCACGGCTATCTGCTCGCCAGCTTCATCTCGCCGCTGACCAACCAGCGCGATGACGATTACGGCGGCGTGCTGGCCAACCGGCTGCGCTTTCCGCTCGAGGTATTCGCCGCGATGCGCGCCGCCTGGCCCGCGGAAAAGCCGATGAGCGTGCGTATTTCGGCCACCGACTGGATGGATGGCGGCATCAGCGGCGCCGAATCCGTCGAGATCGCGCAAACCTTCTCCCGCGCCGGCTGCGACCTGATTGACGTCTCCACCGGGCAGACCGTGCCGGAAGCCAAGCCTGTCTATGGCCGCATGTTCCAGACCCCGTTCAGCGACCAGATCCGCAATGAAGCCGGCGTCGCCACCATGGCCGTCGGCAACATCACCACCGCCGATCAGGTCAACACCATCCTCGCCGCCGGACGCGCCGACCTGGTGGCCCTTGCCCGCCCGCATCTGGCCAACCCGTATTTCACCCTGCACGCCGCGGCCGCCTATGGCGTCATCCTGGCATCGGCCCCGCCGCAGTACGAACCCGGCGCCGACCAGCTCTATCGCTTGGCGGCCGCTTCGCAGGCCGAACTGGTGGAACTGAAGCTGCGCACCCGGCCAAAGGCACATAACCCGGCGCTGTTGAAAGCCGCCGAGTAAGCGTGCGATCGGTCGGAATCGGCGACGCCCGCCTTTTTGCCCTCACCGACTGCGCGCCGGCCCCGGCGGCGTGCAGTTATTCGTTCCCCGACGCCGATCTGGCCGAACACCCCGAAGCGGCACGGTGGTTTCCAGCGGCGCAGTTCAGAACCCGCTTCGGCCCTTTCCTGCTGCGCCGGCCAGCCGGCGACGTGCTGATCGATTGCGGCATGGGGCCCGGCGGCGTCAGCTATTTTCCCGAACTCGCCGGCAATCTCGACGACGAGCTTGAGCGGGCCGGCTCATCGCTGGAGCGCATTGCCAACGTGGTGTTCACCCATCTGCATGTCGACCACGTCGGCTGGGCGCCCAGGCTGATCAACGCGCAATTCCACGTTGCCGCAGCAGAGTGGGAGCACTGGTCCCAACCAAACGCCGGACTGCCGCATCATGTCGATGCCATCGCGCGCTGCATCGCCCCGCTGGGCGACAGACTGCACATGGTGGAACCTGGCCGCGAGATTCTGCCCGGCGTTGCACTGCTGGCAGCCTATGGCCATTCACCCGGCCATTGCGCCGTGCTGGTGGAAGACCGCGCCCTGATCGCCGGCGATAGCTGGCACAATCCGGCACAGATCGAAGTGCCGTCCTGGTGCCACCGCGCCGATATGGACAAGCCCACGGCCGTGGCAAGCCGACGCCGCCTGGCGGCGCTGGCCGCCCAGCGCGACTGGTTGGTCGCGGCAGGGCATTTCAGCGAGGACCTCGCCTTCGGCCACATCGTGCCATCAGGCGACGGATTCGCCTACGCCGTCATCGCCGATGCAACCGCCGATCGACATGCAGCAGCCCCAGATTCACCAGGGCCGCAAAACTGACCAGCAGCAGCGTCAGCGACATGATCAGGTTGACCTGATTGAGCCCGATCGCGTTCATCAGCATGAAGCCAAGCCCGTTTTTCGAGCCGAACATCTCGCTGAGCAGCACGCCGAGCATGGTGCCGGCGAACCCGATACGCAGGCCGGTAAACACCTCGGGGATCGTCGCCGGCAGGGCGATCGACCACAGCATCTGCCAGAAATCCAGCCGCATCGCCCGCGCCGTGCGCAGGAACACCGGGCGGATGCTGCGCACCGCGGTCATAGTGAACAGCAGGATCGGCAGGATGCCGTGCATCACGGCGAAAACGACGACCGACAACAGGCCGATGCCGCAGAACATCAGCACGATCGGATAGAACACGATCTTCGGGATCGAATAGAACGTCACCAGCACGGGTTCGACGACCTCGCCGAGCAGGCGGTTCAGGCCGAACAGAACGCCAAGCACCAATCCAGCGAACACCTCGATCAGCACGGCGATGCCCAGTGCGCGGAAGGAACTGGCGACGTTGGGCCAGAAATCCGCCGAGGCCAGCAACTCGTAGGCATGGCCGACGGTGGCCAGCGGCGGCGCCAGGGCAATGTCGCCAACCACGAAATACAGCCCCTGCCAGAACAGCAGCACCAGGCCGAGCAGGATCAGGCTGTCGCCGCGCGCGCTCATCGTGTCTGCCGGCGCAGCAACGAGCGCTCCCAGGCGAACAAGGCCGTGTTGACGCTGCCGACCACGAAAACGACGAACAGGATCAGGCCGTACATCGTCGGGTTGTCGAAATTGTTGAAGGCGAGCCCGATCTGATAGCCGAGGCCGGAGTTGGACAGGATGAACTCGGCACCGAGCACGCCGACGAAGGCGTAGGCGGTCGCCAGTTTCACCCCGCCCAGCACGTAGGGCGAGGCCGCCGGCAGCACGATGCGGAACACGGTGGAAACCCACCCCATCCGCAGCACCAGGGCGGTTTTCAGCAGCGCCCGCGGCACCCGGTCCAACCCGTTCAGCGTGCTGGTCATCATCGCGACGACGGCGAACATGAAGCCGATCACCACGATGGGGATACGGTTCATGCCGAACAGAACGAGGAACATCGGGTAAAGCACATAGATCGGGATGGCGTAGTAGGTCGCCAGGAACGGATCGATCGCCGCGCGGGCGCGCGGCCAGGCATGCAGTGTGGCGCCGAGCAGGAAGCCGGCCAGCGAGGCGCTGACCGCGGCGATCACCACGCCGCTTAGGGTGGCGGCGATTTCGTCGTTGATGCGGCCGGACCACAGGATCTGCGCGATGCTGGTGAGCATCCGGCTGGGCGGCACCATTGTGAAGCGGCCGATCAGTCCGGCACGGCACGCAGCCTCAAGCGCCGCGCATCCCAGCACGATCGACACCAGCCGTATTTTCGTCGCTGCCTTCATCCCGCCCCACCGAAGCACGAACCGTCGACCGTTGACGGGGTCAGCGCGAGTATGCGAGCGTCCCGAATGTTGTCAAACGAATTTCCGGGTTGTTAAACCTAATGTCGGCATAGCGATGAGCAGGGACACCGCGAGCCAACGCGCGTCGACCGCGCGGGGCGGTGAGCTGCGCTCGGAGGAGGCTTATCGCCGCACGCTGGGGCTGATCACCGATGGCAGGCTGGTGGATGGCGACCGGCTGCCGAGCGAGACCGAGCTGGCGGCGCGGTTCGGCGTTTCGCGGCCGCTGATCCGCCAGGCGCTGAGCCGGTTGCAGGCCGCGGGGGTGATCGAGGTGCGCTGGGGGGCGGGCAGCTATATCCGCAACCGCGGCGGGGCGGCCCCTGGCTTCGGCCCGATCGGCAGCCTGGAGGAGATCCGCCACGCCTTCGAGTTGCGCCAGGCGCTGGAGGGCGACGCGGCGGCAGCCGCGGCGCGGCATCGGCCGGCTGCGGCGCTGGAAGTTGCACGGCGGGTGCTGGCGGAGCTGGAAACCGCGTTGCAGACCGGGGCGATCGGCCAGGACCAGGATGTGGCGTTCCATTTCGCCATCGCCGCCGCGGCGCAGAACCCGCTGTTCGAACGCGTGCTGCGCTCGATCCAGCGCTCGCTGGAATTCACCATCAGCCTGACGCGCTCAATGGCGCTGACCTATCCGTTCGAGCGCCGCCGCATCGTGCAGGACGAGCACGTCGCCATTCTGGCGGCGATCGAGGCCGGCAACGCCGACCAGGCCCGCAGCGCGATGCGCCAACATCTCGCCAATTCCTGCACCCGCCTTTTCCTTGGCCCCGGTGCCGTCGACCCGAAGGATTCCACGCCGCAATGACCCCACGCAGCCTGTTCGACAAGATCTGGGACAGCCATGTCGTCAGACAACTCGCCGAGGACCGGTTTCTGATCTCGGTTGACCGCCACCTGCTGCACGAAGCGACCAGCCGGGACGCATTCGATGGGCTCAGGCGGCGCGGGCTGGCGCCGAAAAGCACTGCGGCAACGTTTGCCGTGGTCGATCACGACGTGTCGACCCTGTCAGGGCGGACCTGGGATTCCTACTCGCCGGCCGCGGAGCGGATCAGCGCGATGCAGGAGAATTGCCAGGCCTTCGGCATCGATCTGATCGATGTGAACGATCCGCGGCAGGGCATCTGCCACGTGATCTCGCCAGAGCTTGGCATCACCCTGCCGGGGATCACGCTGGTCTGCGGCGACAGCCATACCGCGACCAGCGGCGGGCTGGGGGCCTGGGCGTGGGGGATCGGCACCACCGAGATCGAGCGGGTGCTGGCCACCCAGGCGCTGATCCTGCGCAAGCCGAAGACGATGCGGGTGAATTTCAACGGCACGCTGCATCCGGGCGTATATGCCAAGGACCTGATCCTGTATTTCATCGGCCAGTATGGCATCGCCATCGGCGGCGGCACCGCGGTGGAATATGCCGGTTCGGCGATCCGGGCGTTGCCGGTCGAGGCCAGACTGACGATCTGCAACATGTCGATCGAATTCGGCGCGCGGTCCGGGCTGATCGCGCCGGACGACGTCACATATCAGTATCTGGCCGGGCGGGCGCATGCGCCGGCGGGCGCGGACTGGGAGGCCGCGGTGGCGCAATGGCGGGCGCTGCCCTCCGATCCCGGCGCGGGGTTCGACCGCGAGATCGACATCGATTGCAGCGCGATCCGGCCGCAGATCACGTGGGGCACTTCGCCGCAGGATGTGATCGCGATCGATGCGCCGATCCCCGATCCCGGTGGTGCGGAACTGGAGCGGCGCGGGCCGATGCAGAACTCGCTGTCCTACATGGATCTCACCCCGGGGATGACGATGGAGGGGCTGAAGATCGATTTCGCGTTCATTGGCTCCTGCACCAATTCGCGGCTTTCGGATCTGGAGATCGCGGCCGGGATCGTGCGCGGGCGCAAGGTGGCCGACGGGGTGACCGCGATCATCGTACCGGGATCAACGCCAGTGAAGCGGGCGGCGGAGGCGGCGGGGCTCGATCGCGTGTTCCGCGATGCCGGGTTTCAATGGCGCGAATCCGGCTGTTCGATGTGCCAGACCCTGGGCGGCGACAGCGTGCCGCCCGGGCAGCGTTCGATCTCCACCACCAACCGCAATTTCGAGGGCCGGCAGGGGCCACAGGCGCGCACGCATCTGGCGAGCCCGGCGATGGTGGCCGCAGCCGCGGTGACCGGGCGGATCACCGACATCCGCAAACTGCCCGCGATCGGAGGCTAATCATGCAGCCCTTCACCGTCGTCACCGGCATCGCCGCCCCGCTGCTGCGCGCCAATATCGATACCGGCACCATCATCCCCAGCCGGTTCATGCGCTCGCGCTCGATCAACATGGGCGAGAAGATGTTCTCCGACTGGCGCTACAATCTTGATGGATCGGAGAATCCGGAGTTCGTGCTGAACCGGGCGCCGTACCGCGAGGCAACGATTATGCTGAGCGGGACCAATTTCGGCTGCGGCAGTTCGCGCGAGGCGGCGGTGTATGCGCTGCTGCGCTTCGGCATCACCTGCGTCATCGCGCCGAGCTTCGGCGAGATCTTCACCGAGAACGCGTTGCAGAACGGGCTGCTGCCGCTGATCCTGCCGGAGGAGGTGGTGGCGTCGCTGGTCAATGCGGACGACCCGACGCTGACGGTGGATCTGCACGCCTGTGTGGTGCGCACGCCGGATGGGCGGGAGATCGGGTTCAGCATTGCACCGGACCGGCGCATGGCCCTGCTGGAGGGGCTGGACGAGACCGCGCTGATCCAGCGCTACACCGCCGATATCGACGCCTTCCGCGCCGCCGACCAGAACCGGAGGCCGTGGCTCTACCAACGCTGACGACGCCTGGAACCAAGAAAAAACGCAGGAAACGCCTGATGAAACCGGTAATCCGCCTTGCCTTCGCCCTCGCATGCGCCGTCGTTCCGGCGGCCGGTGCAGAGGAGATCGCCGTCGCCCAGTATGGCGCCACCACCTCGGCGATGCCGTGGGCGGTGGCGTTGGCCAAGGGGTTCTTCAAGGATGCGGGGGTGGATGTCACCGCGGTCCGCGCCTCGGCGGGCGGCAGCGCGGATATCCGCAACATGATCGCCGGAAATCTGGTCTATGCGGAATCGGCGCCAGGCGCGGTGATCACTGCGGTGCAGAATGGCGCCGAGGTGAAGATCGTCAGCGAGAACGTGCACACCAACGCCAACGATATGTGGCTGGTGATGCCGGACTCGCCGGTGAAAAGCTTTGCCGATCTCAAGGGCAAGCGGCTGGCCTTCACCACGCCGCAGAGCACCAGCGAACTGCTCGACCACCTGCTGGTGGCGAAGGCGGGGTTGCAGAACAGCGACGTGAAATACGTCTCCGCTGGGCCGTTCGCCGCGGAGTTGACCGCGTTGCAGACTGGCGGCGCCGACGTCGCCTCGCTCGCAGAGCCGCTCTACACGATGAACAAGGGCAAATATCGGGTACTGGCCTGGGCGCGCGATACCGTCGATCCGTTTCCGGCGACGATCGGCGTGGTGCCGAGCGAGGTGGCGCGGACGCGGCCGGAAGCGGTGCGCGCCATTCTGGTGGCGCGGCGGCGGGCGGTGGAATTCATGATCGCCAACCGGCAGGAATCCGCCGAGATCATCGCCAAGGTCTACAAACTTCCACCTGACGTGGTGAAGGAAGTGATTGACCGGCTGATCGACAATCCTTCGACCGGCAATGTCGCCTATTGGGGATTTGGCGATTTCCGCGCCGAGGGGATGGACAAGCTGATGGAGGGGCTGAAGCTGATCAATGCTTTGGACAGCAATATTCCGTGGCGCTCGCTGGTGGATCAGAGCTTCCTGCCGCCTGATCTCAAGCGCCCCCTCTGACACGCCGGGAGACAACAACATGAACATCCTGTTTCGTAGCGCCGTCGCGCTGCTGGCCCTGGCGGGTGCCGCCCGTGCCGACGAAATCGCCATCGCGCAGTATGGCAGTTCCACCTCGGCAATGCCGTGGGCGATCGCGCTGGAGAAGGGCTACTTCAAGGATGCGGGGGTCAACATCACCGCGATCCGCGCCTCGGCCGGCGGCAGCGCGGATATCCGCAACATGATTGCGGGAGGACTGTCCTACGCCGAATCCGCGCTGGCCAGCGTGATCACCGCTTCGAAGAACGGCGCGGATATCGTGATGGTCAGCGAGAATATTCACACGGTGGCGAATTTCGTCTGGGCGACCACGCTGACCTCGCCGGTGAAGTCGATCTCTGACCTGAAGGGACGGCGGCTGACCTATACGACGCCGCAGAGCACGTCGGAGGTGGTGAACCGGCTTCTGGTGGCGAAATACGGGCTGAAGAACGAGGATGTGAAATACATCGCGGCCGGCCCCTATGGCGCGGCGCTCACGGCGTTGCAGACCGGCGGGGCGGATATTGCGCTGCTGGCGGAGCCGATCTTCACGCTGAACAAGGGGAAATACCGCGCGCTGGCCTGGGCGCGCGACGAGTTGCCGCCGCTGGTCAGCACCGTCGGCGTGGTGCCGACCGAGATTGCGCGGAAGCATCCAGAGATTGTGCGTGGCATCCTGCTGGCGCATCGCCGGGCGGTGGAGTTCATGAACGCCAATCGCGCAGAAGCCAGCGTGATCATCGGACGGGTCTACAAGCTGGACCCCGCGGTGGTGGAACCCGTGCTGGGCGAGCTGATCGATCATCCGTCGACCGGGAATATTCCGTATTTTGGCTTGGGAGATTTCAACCCGGACGGGATTGATCGGCAGATGGCGGGGCTCAAGCTGATCGATGCGCTGGAGGGGGAAAACAACTGGCGCGGGCTGGTGGACCAGAGTTTCCTGCCGGCGGATCTGCAGCGGAAATTCTAGCCTTACCGCGCTTGCACCACGGGCATTGATTGTCCGGTTGCCGCGTCGAACACGTGCAGCTCCGCGGGGTTGATGGCAAAGAGCATCCGTGTGCCGGCGATCGGATGGATGCGGCCCATCAGGCGGACCTGAAACTCATGGCCGCCGACGGCGATGACCAGCAGGGCTTCTGAGCCCATCGGTTCGACGACGCGGACCAGGGCTTCGAAGCGGTAGGGCTCGGGGGCGGCGTCGCCGGCGAGCAGGTCTTCCGGGCGGATGCCGATTTCGACGGCGCCGCTGCCGGCGATGCCGGCGGGCAGGCGCATCCAGGGCAGGACGATTTCGCCATTTTCCAGCGTGGCGCTGAGGAAGTTCATCGCGGGGGAGCCGATGAAGCCGGCGACGAAGCGGTTGGCCGGTCGCTCGAACAGGTCAGTCGGAGTGCCGACCTGTTCGACGCGGCCGTCGCGCAGCAGGACGATGCGGTCGGCCAGCGTCATGGCTTCGACCTGATCATGGGTGACGTAGATTGCGGTGCGGCGGACGTCCTGGTGCAGTTTCTTGATTTCGGTGCGGACCTGGTTGCGGAGCTGGGCGTCGAGGTTGGAGAGGGGTTCGTCGAACAGGAAGACCTGTGGATCGCGCACGATGGCGCGGCCCATGGCGACGCGTTGGCGTTGGCCGCCGGAGAGCTCGCCGGGGCGACGGTGCAGCAAGTTTTCCAGGCCCAGCATGCGGGCCGCGGCGGTGACGCGCTGGTCGATCTCGGCTGCCGGCAGGCGGGCGGCGCGCAGGCCGAAGCCCATGTTCCGGGCGACGGTCATGTGCGGGTAGAGCGCGTAGTTCTGAAACACCATCGCGATGTTGCGGTCTTTCGGCGGCACATTGTTGACCACGCGGCCGTCGATCAGGATGTCACCGGAGGTGGCGTCTTCCAGGCCGGCGATCAGGCGCAGCAGGGTGGATTTGCCGCAGCCGGAGGGGCCGACGAAGACGACGAATTCCTGATCGGCAATGTCGAGATCGATGCCTTTGATCACCTGGGTGCGGCCGAAATCCTTGCGGATGGCGCGCAGGCCGACGCTTGCCATGGTTATGCTTTCAGCGCGTCGCGCACGAGACGGGCGCGCTCGGCCTCGGCGGCGGCGACGGTGTGTTCGGTGCCGGTGCGGGCGGCGGTGACGGCGGCGAGGCCGGTACGGTAGCGGGCGAGGCTGGCGTGTAGGGCGGCGGGGGCGGGGCCGCCGAGCATGGTGCGGACGGCGATGAAGTGCTCGGGGGAGGCGATCTCTCGGAAGCGGGGTTCGGTGATGGCGGGGGGGCGGCCGATGGTTTCGGTGAAGGCTGCGGTGAAGACTTGCATCGGCAGGGTGATCAGGGTTTCGCCGGCGGCGATCATGCGTTTGGCGAGCACGGAGGCGATCTCGTGCGCCTGACGGAAGGAGATGCCTTCCTCGCGCACCATGGTGTCGGCGACTTCGGTGATGGTGATGCAGCTTTCGGCGATGTGTTTGCGGGTGCGGGTTTCGTCGATCTCGATGGCTTGCATGAAGGCGTCGAGCAGGGTGAGGGCGCGGCCGATGGTGTTGAAGGAGTCGTAGCCGGCGGCTTGGACTTCGCCTTCGCTGTCGTTCATGTCGGTGAACGGGGTGTTGTGCAGGGTGTGCAGCACGGTTTCGGCGCGGCCGGCGGCCAGCGAGAGCAGGAGGCGCAGGTGTTCGACGGGGACCGGGTTGCGTTTTTGCGGCATGATCGAGCTGATCTGCACGAAGGCGTCGGGGACGCGGATATGGCCGATTTCGAAACCGGTCCAGCTGTTGAGGTCTTGGACGAAACGGCCGAGGCCGAGACAGAGGATTTTCACCGCGGCGTAGGTTTCGGCGATGTAGTCGGGCGCCGAGATGCAGCCATAGGCGTTTTCCTGCACCTCGGCGAAACCGAGCAGGGAGGCGACCCTTTCGCGATCGAGCCCGAAGCCGGAGGTGGTGATGGCGGCGGCGCCCATGGTGCAGCGGTCGACGGTTTTGACGGCGTTGAGCAGGCGGCCGGCGTCGCGGAGCAGCATTTCGATGAGGGCGCTGAGATAGTGGCCGAAGGTGGTGGGTTGGGCGGGCTGGCCGTGGGTGTAGGCGACGACGAGGGTGCCGGCGCCGCGTTCGGCGCGGTCGAGCAGGGTGGTGAGCAGGGTTTCGAGTTGGGCGAGGAGCGTGAGCAGGCGGGTGCGCAGCGCCATCTTGAAGATGGTGTGGTCGATGTCGTTGCGGCTGCGCCCGGTGTGCAGGCGGCCGGCGAGGTCGGGGCCGAGGCGGGCGCGGAGCTGGGATTCGAGCCAGAAGAAATAGTCTTCGTGCTCGCCGGTGTAGGTGAGGGCATCGAGGTCGAGATTGAGGGTGGCGTCGGCGAGGGCGGCGAGGATGGCGCGCAGGTCGGCTGGGGTGAGCAGGCTACGTTCGGCGAGCATCAGGCCGTGGGCGTGGTGGATGGCCATCAGGTGATCGCGGTGGTGGCGCTTGAAGCCGTCGAACAGCGGGGCAAGGACGGTGTCTTTGTATTCGGCGGCGGGGAATTTGGAGAAGTCGCGCATGTCTAGCCCTTCAGCCCGGTGAGCATGATGCCGCTGATGATGTTGCGTTGCAGGAGGATGAACACCAGCAGGGTGGGGATGGTGGCGATGGAGGAGCCGGTCATGATCATTTCCCAGTCGGTCTGGAACTCGCCGGACAGCGAGGCGAGGCCGACGGGGACGGTGTAGAGGGATGGGCTGCTGGTGACGATCAGGGGCCAGAGGAAGGCGGTCCAGTTGCCGAGGAAGGCGAAGATCGCGAGCGCCGAGAGGGCGGGGGTGACGAGCGGCAGGGCGACTTGCCAAAAGATCTGGAACTCGTTCAGGCCGTCCATACGGGCGGCGTCGAGCAGTTCGTCGGGCACGCCGAGGAAGAACTGGCGCATCAGGAACACGCCGAAGCCGCTCATCATGCCGGGGAACATCACGCCCCATAATGTGTCGAGCCAGCCGAGTGATTTGGCCATGACGTACCAGGGGATCACCAGCATTTCGGTGGGGATCATCAGGGTGGACATGATGGCGATGAAGACGAAGGTGCGGCCGCGGAAGCGGAATTTGGCGAGGGTGTAGCCGATCAGGCTGTCGAAGAACAAAACCGAGGCGGTGGTGAGGCTGGCGACGGAGAACGAGACCAGGAACCAGCGGCCGAAGGGGCTGCGGGTGAGGATTTCGAGGTAGTTGTCGAGCGTGGGTTCGCGGGGGAGCAGGTGCAGTTCGTAGACCTCGCTGCTGGTTTTCAGCGAGGTGGCGAGCATGAACAGCAGCGGCATGATCATCACGATGCCGCCCATCAACAGCAGGGTGAAGGCGACGATGCGGCCGGGGCGGAGCGGCTTCATGGGCGGGCGCGCAGCAGGCGCATCTGTAGCAGGGAGAGCAGCAGCAGGATGACGAAGAGGACCACGGTCTGGGCGGAGGCGTAGCCCATGTCCATGCGGGCGAAGGCGCTCTGGTAGATCGACAGCACCAGGGGTTTGGTGGCGTTCAGCGGGCCGCCATCGCCGCCCGCGGTCATGTTGTAGACCAGGTCGAAGATGCGCAGCAGTCCGATGGAGGTGGTGATCAGCAGGAAGACGAAGCTGGGCAGCAGTAGCGGCAGGGTGATTTCGCGCAGGATCTGGGGGCTGCCGGCGCCATCGATCTCGGCGGCTTCGTAGTAGCTGCGCGGGATTGCCTTCAAGCCGGCGAGGAAGATCACGATCTGAAAGCCCAGCGCGGCCCAGATGGCGGGGACGAGGATGGCGGGCAGGGCCTGGAAGGTGGAGCGCAGGAAGGGCTGCTGGGCGATGCCGAAGACGGAGAGCCAGTTGTTGAACAGACCGACCGGGGCGGGCTGGTAGAACCAGCGCCAGACCCAGGCGAGCGCGGTGGCCGTGGTCAGGTGTGGCAGGAAGTAGAGGGCGCGCAGCAGGCCGTGGCCGGTCTGCACACGGTCGAGATGGTAGGCGACGAGGAAGGACAAAGCGAGGCTGACGGGCAGGCCGAGCAACAGATATTCGAAGGTGTTGGCGAGCACTTGCCAGAACACCGGGTCGGCGGCCATGCGCTCGTAATTGGCGAGGCCGACATAGCGGCGGGGGCCGACCAGGTTCCATTTGGAGAGCGAGAGGGAGAAGGCGTCGAGCGCCGGCCAGAAGCGGACCAGGCTGAAATAGGCCAGCGGCAGGGCGAGGAAGATCCAGGCCCAGACCGCCTGTCGGCGCGCGATGGTCAGGCCGGACATGCTATTTGCGGGTGTCGAGGATCACCTGCTCCTCCTTGGCGGCAATGCCAACGGCTTCGGCGACCGGGGTCTGCTTGATGATGATGCGGTCCATCATGTCCATCATCACTTTGCGTTGGCTGCTTTCGTCGACGAAGTCGGTGGCCACCGAGTAGGCCAGGCCGCGGACGAAGGCGCCGTAGGTGGGGTGGGTTTTCACCGCGTCGGTTTGTGCCAGAGCGACGCGGGCGGGGAGTTCGCCGACTTTTTCCATCCAGAGCTGCATGGCGGCGGGGGTGGTGATGAAGGCGAGGAATTTGGCTGCGGCGGCAAGTTTTTCGCCCTTGGCTTTCGCGGTGATGCCGTTGGCCCAGTAGGAGGCGAAGTTGGATTGCCGGCCGTCGTGGCTGGGCAGTTCGGTGACGCCGTAGTCCAGGCCCTTTTGGCCGTCGAAGGCGCCGAGGCGGAACGAGCCGTCGATGGTCATCGCGGCGCGGCCGGAGCGGAAGGCGGTGACGCCATCGGTGAGGAAGCCGAGCTCGCTGACTTTTTCCTTGGCGATGAGGTCGGCATACCACTGCACGGCGGCGACGCCGGAGGGGGTGTTGTAGGTGACCTTCTTGCCATCAGCGCTGTAGGGGGTGCCGCCGAATTCGGGGATCAGCACCTGGCGGATCCATTGGACGTCCTGTCCGGCGGTGTCGAGCGCGATGCCGGCGGTGAGCAGGTTGCCGGCAGCGTCGCGCTTGGTGGTTTTGCGGGCGATGTCGACGAGTTCGGCGAGCGTGGTGGGCGGCTTGGCGGGGTCGAGGCCGGCGTCCTTGAACACTTTGCGGTTCCAGAACAGGGCGAGCGAGCGGACGGCGGTGGGCAGGGCGTAGTACTGGCCGCCGACTTTCATGCCCTGGACGAAGGGGAAGAAGTCGCGGTCGATGGCGGCGGTGTCGAAACTGGCGGCGGGCAGGGGTTGCAGCAGCTTGGCGTCGATATAGTCGGTGAGCCAGCCGTAGAAGAGTTGCACCACGTCAGGACCCTCGCCGGCGGGGATCGCGGCGGCGATGCGGGTGCGGTAGTTGTCGTAGGGCACGTTGACGTGCTTGACCGTGATGTCCGGGTTGGCTTTCTGGAACTGCTTGATCAGTTCGTCGATGGTCTCGACGCGCTGTTTGAAGGTGTACTGCCAGTACTCGATTTCCACCGCCTGGGCGCGCACGGCGGCACCGGCGAGCAGGGTGAGGGCGAGCGCGGCGCGGGTCAGGCCTTGATACAGACGACGCATGTGTTTCCAGGGTCCCGGTTGTTAATTGTGGCGGAGGGTCCAGGATGGCGACTGCGAAGTCAACGATGCTGCGGGGGGATGAGATGGAAGGCCAAGACCAGGCGCTATGGCGCGCGTTGCAGCCATTGCGGTCCTGCGCGACGTTTCTGATGACCGGGGCGCATCCGGATGACGAATGGAACGGGTTCCTGGGCTGGCTGACATACGGGCGGGGTGTGCACACGGTGTATGCCTGCGCGACGCGGGGCGAGGGCGGGCAGAATGCGCTGGGCCCGGAGCGCGGGCGGCGGCTAGCGGCGATCCGTAGCCGGGAGATGGAGCGCGCGGCTGCCGAGATCGATCTTACGCTGCGCTGGATCGGCGCGGGGCCGGCGCATGGCGCGGATGATCCGATTTTCGATTTTGGGTTTTCCAAATCCGGCGAGGATACGTTGCGGCGCTGGGGCGCGGCGCGGCTGGTGGAGCGGCTGGTGCGGGTGATCCGCGCGGAATGCCCCGATGCTGTGTCGCCGACATTCCTGGATGTGCCGGGGCAGCATGGCCATCACCAGGCGGTGACGCGCAGCACGGTTCGCGCGGTGGAACTGGCGGCCGATCCGGGGTTTGTGCCGGAGATGCCGGTGTGGCGGGTGGCGAAGCTGTATCTGCCGGCGTTTTCCGGGACGGGCGGGTCGTATGACGACCAGGAGGCGCCGCCGGCGGAGACGGTTCGCGTGGATCTGGGGGAGCATTGCGCGGCGCTGGGGATGAGTTGGGCGCAGTTGGGCGAACGGAGCCGGCGGTTTCATGCCAGTCAGGGCATGGGGCGGGATCTGCCGGATGGGCCGCGGCCGCTGGCACTGCATCTGCTGTCGGGCGCGGTGGACGTTGCCCTGCCGTTGGATGGGGTGCCGCACGGGCTGGCGGAGCTGGCCGGGACAATGCCGGAGGGCGATGCCGCGCGGGCCTTGCGCGAGGCCGGTGCGGCGATTGAGGCGGCGTTGGCGGGGGATGAGGCGGCGGCGTTGCATCGGGCGCTGGGGGCGCTGGAGGGGGTTTCTTGGCCGACGCCCGATATCGCGCGCCGGGTTGCGCTGAAACAGCTTCAGTTGGCGCGGGCCGCGGCTTTGGCGCTGGGGATTGCGGCGGAGGTCAGCGTCAGCCCGGCCGAGCCGAGGGCGGGGCAGAGGGTACAGGTTGCGGTGCGGGTGACGGGGCCGGCGGTGGCGGAGGTGCGGCTATTCCAGCCCCCGGAGGTGGCAGCGGGGTCGCTGCGCGACGGCTTCGACCCCTTGGGCGGCAGCGAGCCGATCGGCGCGACTGTGTGCTGGACGCATGCGGGGAGCCCGGCGGTTCTGCAGGTCGATCCTGCGGAGCGGATTGCGTTTGGCGCGGCGACCGACGTGTTTGTGACGCCGCAGCGCGTGGTGCGCCGCAGCGACAGCGCGACGCCAGTGGAACTGCATTTGACCGGTGCGGCGCTGCCGCCGTCCTGGACCGTGACGCCGCCGGAGGGGCGAACGGATTTGCCGGCGGCCGGGGCGTGCCTGCGGCGCCTGCCGGGGGGAGCGGCGGTGGTGGAGCCGGCCAGCGTCGGCATTCTGTGTGCGCGGATCGCGATCGATCCGCAGGCGCGGGTGGGCGTGATTGCCGGGGAGTCCGACGAGACGCTGGACTGGCTGCGGCAGCTTGATATCTCGGCCGAAGCGGTGAGCAGCGATGATTTCAGCCGGTTCACCACGATCCTGGTCGGCGTGTTCGGGTTTGGCCAGTGCCGGGTCGATCGCGCCAAGCTGACGGCGTGGGTCGAGGCTGGGGGGGCGCTGGTGACGTTGTATCACCGGCCGGGCAATGGCTGGGAGGACGGGCGCACGCCGCCGCGGTTCATTCGGATCGGCAGTCCGTCGCTGCGCTGGCGGGTGACCGATCCGGCAGCGCCCGTGACGGTGTTGGCGCCGGAGCATGTGCTGTTGAACTGGCCGAACCCGATCGCGGCGCCGGACTGGGAGGACTGGGTGCGCGAGCGCGGGTTGTATTTCGCCAGCGCCTGGGACCCGGCTTATGAGCCGTTGTTGGCACTGTCGGACCCTGGCGAGGCACCGCTGACCGGCGGGCTGCTGGCGGCGCGGGTCGGGCGCGGGCGGCATGTGCATGTCGCCCTGGCGTTGCATCACCAGTTCAGCGCCCTGGTGCCGGGCGCGTTCCGGCTGCTGGCCAACCTGGTTGCTAGCCCACGTTGAACTCGACGCCCTGGGCCAACGGCAGGGTGCGGCCGTAATTGATGGTGTTAGTGGCGCGCCGCATATAGGCCTTCCAGGCGTCGGAGCCAGATTCACGGCCACCGCCGGTTTCCTTTTCGCCGCCGAACGCGCCGCCGATCTCGGCGCCTGATGGTCCGATATTGACGTTGGCGATACCGCAATCCGAGCCGGCGGCCGACAGGAACAGCTCGGCCTCGCGCAGATCGTTGGTGAAGATCGAGGACGACAGCCCCTGCGGCACCGCGTTGTGCATCGCCAGCGCTTCGTCGAACGTGGCGTAGCGCATGACGTAGAGGATCGGGGCGAAGGTTTCCTGTGCCACCGGGTCGGTTTGCGTCGGCATCTCGACGATGGCCGGGCGGGCGTAGAAGGCGCCGTCCGGCAGGCCTGCGGTGACGCGTTCGCCGCCGGAAACGATGCCGCCGGCGGCGCGGGCCGCGGTGAGTGCCGATTGCATGCTGTTGAACGCGGCGGAGTCGATCAGTGGGCCGATCAAGGTGCCGGGTTCCAGCGGGGAGCCGATCTTCACCGAGGCGTAGGCCTGTTTCAGCCGCGGCACCAGCGTGTCGTAGACCGCGTCATGCACGAACAGTCGCCGCAGCGTGGTGCAGCGCTGGCCAGCGGTGCCCATCGCCGCGAAGGCGACGCCGCGCAGGGTCAGCTCCAGATCGGCCGAGGGCGCAACGATCGCCGCGTTGTTGCCGCCGAGTTCGAGGATCGCCCGGGCGAACCGGCGTGCCAGCAGCGGGGCCACCGCCCGGCCCATCGCGGTTGAGCCGGTGGCGGAGACCAGCGGCACCTTGGGATGTTCCACCAGTGCCGCGCCGATGTCGCGCCCGCCGACAAGCAGGGTGCTGAGCCCGTCGGGCGCCACGCCGCCGGCGGCGACGAAGCGCCGCACCGCAGCCTCGAACAGCGCCTGGGTCGCCAGCGCGGTCAACGGCGTCTTCTCCGACGGTTTCCAGACCACCGAATTGCCGCAGACAAGCGCGAGGGCCGCATTCCACGACCAGACCGCCACCGGGAAGTTGAACGCGGTGATGATGCCGGTGACGCCCAGCGGGTGCCAGGTCTCAGCCATGCGGTGTTCCGGCCGCTCGGTGGCGATGGTCAGGCCGTAGAGTTGGCGGGACAGGCCCACCGCGAAGTCGCAGATATCGATCATTTCCTGCACTTCGCCCTGGCCCTCGGACGTCACCTTGCCGGCCTCGATCGACACCAGCCGGCCGAGCGCCGCCTTGTTGGCGCGCAGTTCCTCGCCGAGCAGCCGGATCAGTTCGCCGCGCCGGGGCGCCGGCACCAGCCGCCAGGCCAGGAACGCCTGATGCGCTGCATCGATGGCGGTCCGCGCCGCGTCGGGCGCGATCTCGGGCACCTCGGCCACCACGGTGCCAGATACCGGCGAGCGGGCGGCCAGGCTGCCGCCGGTGAAGCGGTCAGGCGGCACGCCCAAGACGGCCAGCAACTGAGCGACGTCGTGTTTCATGTCCATGGTGGGACTCCTGCAAAGCAGCGCGACTGAACCCCCAACCGGCGGGCGGTGCAAGAGGTGGCCGCTCTGCGCACGGCGGGCTTGTGAAGCCGGCGGGAAATCCC
>CAIRTN010000064.1 GCA_903881515.1 uncultured Rhodospirillales bacterium
ACCTGAGGGCGATGTCCGCTTCCGCAACCCGTCCCACCCGGCCGCCAAGGCCCAGGCACTGGCCCCCGCGGTGATGTCGTCGCTTTAGCAGGCTGCTTAAAAAACAGCGCGCGCAGTTGAAGCAAGCGAAGGAAGGAAATTTTTTGCTTCTTTTTTATAAAAAAGAAGGACTTAGACTTGTTCTTTTTTGAAAAAAAGAACCAAAAAACTTTTATCCCCGTGAGGCTACAGCGCCTGCCATGCGATATCTCTCCGGCAGAAGCCTTCGGGCCAGTCCAGCAGATCCACCGCGCGATACGCCGCCGCGCGTGCCGCGTGCAGGTCCGCCGCAACAGAACATATAGTGATCACGCGCCCGCCTGACGAGACCAATCTGCCATCGCGCATCTCCGTCCCGGCATGAAAGATCGACACCCCCGGCACCCCCGCCGCCGCATCCAGCCCCCCGATCGGGCTATGCTTCACCGGGTTCGCCGGATACCCCTTCGCCGCCATCACCACGGCCATCGCCGGCTCCGCCCGCCAGCGCAGATCGAACGCCGCCAACTCGCCATCCACCGCCGCCAGCAACGCCGCCAACAGGTCAGATTTCAGCCGCAGCATCAACACCTCGCACTCCGGGTCCCCGAAGCGCACGTTGAACTCGATCAGCTTCGGCCCATCCTCCGTCAGCATCAGCCCGGCGAACAGAATGCCGCGGAACGGCATCCCCCGGTCGGCCATCTCCGCCAGCGCCGGCCGCACAATGCGGTCCATCGCGTCAGCCTCCAGCGCCGCGGTGAACACCGGCGCCGGCGAATACGCCCCCATCCCCCCGGTATTCGGCCCCACATCGCCATCACCCACCCGCTTGTGGTCCTGCGCGCCGCCCAGCGACAGCGCCGTCGTCCCGTCGCACAGCGCGAACAGCGACACCTCCGGCCCCACCAGGCACTCCTCGATCACCACGCTGCTGCCCGCCGCCCCCAGCGTGCCGCCATCCATGAAATCGGTAATGGCCGCCTCTGCCTCAGCCACCGTCGCCGCCACCACCACGCCCTTGCCCGCGGCCAGACCATCGGCTTTGACCACAATCGGCGCCCCCCGCCGGCGCACGAACTCCCGCGCATCCTCCGCCGCCTCGAACCGCTCCCACCGCGCCGTCGGAATCCCCGCCGCGTCAGCGACCTCCTTGGTGAAGGTCTTGCTGCCCTCAAGCTGCGCCGCGGCCTTGCTCGGCCCGAAACAGGCAATCCCCGCTTCCTGCATCGCGTCGGTCACGCCGGCCACCAACGGCGCCTCCGGCCCCGGCACCACCAGGTCGATCCGGTTCTCCCGCGCAAACGTCACCAATGCGGCGATATCCATCACCCCGATCGGCACACACTCCGCCACCGCCGCAATCCCCGGATTGCCCGGCGCGCAATACAACTCGGTCAGCAGCGGGCTCGACGCCAGCTTCCAGCACAGCGCATGCTCGCGCCCACCCGATCCGATCACCAGCACCCGCATCGCATCTCTCCGGCTTCAATCCGCGGCCCGTCTAGCATAGGCTGCCCCGATGGACGAACCCGCCAGCAACATCCCCGAATACAGCGTCACCGAAATCTCCGGCGCGGTGAAACGCACGCTCGAGACCGCGTTCGGCCGCATCCGCGTCCGCGGCGAACTCACCGAGGTCAAGCGCTACCCCTCGGGGCACATCTATTTCTCGCTCAAGGACGAAGCCGGCAAACTCTCCGGCGTGGTCTGGAAATTTTCCGTCCCCCGCCTCGGCCTGGTCCCCGAAAACGGCGTCGAGGTCATCGCCCAGGGCAAGATCTCCTCCTACGGCGAACGCTCCTCCTATCAGCTCATTGTCGAGCGCATGGAATACGCCGGCGCCGGCGCCCTGCTCGCCCGCATCGAGGCCCTCCGCCTGCGCCTCGCCGGCGAAGGCCTGTTCGACGCCGCCCGCAAACGCCCCTTGCCCATGCTCCCCCTGGTCATCGGCGTCGTCTCCTCCGAACGCGGCGCCGTCATTCAGGACATCCGCACCACCATCACCCGCCGCTTCCCCCGCCGCATCATCCTCTGGCCCGTCGCCGTCCAAGGCCAGGGCGCCGCCGAACAGATCGCCGCCGCCATCGACGGCTTCTCCGCCCTCAAACCCGGCGGCCCCATCCCCCGGCCGGACGTGCTGATCGTCGCCCGCGGCGGCGGCAGCCTCGAAGACCTCATGGCCTTCAACGAGGAAATCGTCGTCCGCGCCGCCGCCGCCTGCACCATCCCGCTGATCTCCGCCGTCGGCCACGAAACCGACACCACGCTGATCGACTACGCCTCAGACCGCCGCGCCCCCACCCCCACCGCCGCCGCCGAACTCGCCATCCCGCCCCGCGCCGAATTGCTCGCCGACCTGCAACAGAAAGCCGCCCGTCTCTCCGGCAGCCTCAACCGCCTCACCCAGGAATCCCGCCTGCGCCTGCAACGCGCCGAACGCGGCCTGCCAGACCTGCCCAGCCTCGTCGGCACCGCCCGTCAGCGCCTCGACGACCGCACCGCCCGCCTCGCCATGGGCCTACCCAACCTCGTCACCATCCGCCGCGCTGCCCTCGTCGCCATCGAACGCCGCCTGCCACACCCCGGCACCCTGATCGCCGAACGCCGCAGCACCCTCACCCTCTCCGCCGCCACCCTGCGCGCCGCCCTCCGCCAATCCATCGCCCGGCACAGCCAGGCCGGCACCCGCATCATGGCCCGCCTCACTCCCGCCCCGATCCAAAGCCGCCTGCGCGAAGCCACCACCCGCCTCGAAAGCCTCGCCGCCCGGCTGGAAAGCGTCTCCTACCAAAAAACCCTGGAACGCGGCTTCGCCCTGGTCACCACCCCCTCCGGCACCCCCCTGACCACCGCCGCCACCGTCAAACCTGGCGCCGCGTTGCGCCTGCGCTTCGCCGACGGCACCATCGCCGCCACCGCCGAGCGGACGCAGGGCAGCCTGCCGCTATAGAGCAGCGCTCCAAGCAAGCGCCTTCTTTTTTGCAAAAAAGAAGCAAAAAACTCTTATCGATCAATTATATAGCTCGTCATTGCGAGGCGCCCCTTGGCGCCGTGGCAATCCAGGACCCTCCGCCACACGCACGCCCATCCGGATCAGCCAGTCGTCGCCTTGCTCACCTTCTCACCCAGCCACCCCGCCTCATCATCGCGCCCCTCGGCGCGCAATCCGCGCGCGATCCACTGAATTTCGTCGCGTCGCAGCCCGGCCCGTTCCATCTCGCCCCAAATCGCCGGCGCACCCTGCGCGCGGGCTTCATGCAGCAGGCGCCGCACAGGATCGTCATGCCGCCCGGTACCGAGCCAGGCCAGCGACGCACGCTCGCCAGGGATCACCGAAGCCAGAACCGCCGGCATCAACGCGAGGCCGGACGCCCCGTTCATGAACGCGCAGAACGCAAGCCCCAGGCGCTGCACGCCGATGGCAAACGCCATGAAGTTGCCGTTGTTGCCCCATTGGAAAAACGTCCCGGCGGCCGGCTCGAAGCCCCAGCCCGGCCCCCAGGCGATGCCGGGGTCGGCTACTTCGAAATCGGCGCCCAGCGCCTGGGGCTTGGCATGGTTCACGGTGATCTGCGGGCGCATCCATAGTAGCGCCATCTCAGGGCTCAGCCGCGCGCCGCGCAGCACGTGCAGCAGAAAG
>CAIRTN010000065.1 GCA_903881515.1 uncultured Rhodospirillales bacterium
ACCATTAAGCACATGGCGCATAACCTGCTACGAAAAGCTGCAACCAAGGAATCCTTGCGCCTGAGGCGTAAGCTGGCAGCATGGGACGACGACTTCCTCGTCAGCTTGATCGCCGAATGAAAAGTTCACCCGATTCCCCTGACCACCTACGCGGTTGGATAAGCCATGCCGGCGGCCTCGCAGGCCGGCCGCCGGCATGGTCACAGCCTCAGTCCGCCGCGCTCAGATTGACCGCCGCCGCGCGGCCGTTCTGCTGTTGCTCAATGTCGAAACCCAGCTTCTGGCCTTCGTTGAGCGATCGCATGCCGGCCTTCTGCACTGCGCTGATGTGCACGAAGACGTCCTTCCCGCCGGTATCCGGCGCGATGAACCCGTAGCCCTTCGTCGTATTGAACCACTTAACAGTGCCCTTCGGCATGGACGTTCCGCCTTCCCTTGATATGGGTTCCCGGAACGGCCGTGCCCCGCCCTGTCAGGCGGGGGCTGCACGTGCGGCACTGCCGATCCGGACACCCTCCGAACGCGGACGCGCTGGCGCGCGCCCCCCTTCCGGCGGGGAGTCAGTGTTCTTTGGCACTTGATCGCCCCCACCGCGAAAAAGCCTACGCTAGTGGGATGGCCGACCGCAACAATTCCGCAACACAGGGGCGGGGTATGCACAAAAAAATCCCGGTCGACTTTGGGCCGGCCGGGATCAGATGCGAATTATTCGGCAGCTTTAAACGTTCAGGCTGCCGCTTCATCCCGCCGGTCGCGTACCTTCACATAGGCGAGCGAGGCGTGCTCGGAACAATACGGCTTGCCCGTTGTTGCGTCAGCATCACAGAAGCGGAAGCTTTTCGTCCCCGGCTCGCCGATCGGCCAGCAGCAGGTGACCAGGCGTTGCGGGCGGTAGGTTGACGGACGGACCGGCACCGGGCGCGCGGCGGGTGCTTCCGCACGGGGGGCGGGGGCCGGACGCGGGGCCACGGCCTGCACCGGGGCCTCACGCTGTGGCAGCGGCGGCAGTGTCGGGCCGGTGACGCGGCGCGGTGCCGGCGGACGCGTTGCGGCGCCCTCGACATCGCGGCGGATCGGCGATGGACGTGCCGGCAGGTTCAGCCGGTGCGCCTTGCCCACCACTGCGTTTTTCGAGACGTTCATCCGCCGGCCGATTTCGGCGGTCGAATGACCCTCGGCCCAGAGCGCACGCAAGCGCGCGATCGTCTCTTCGTTCCACTCCATGTCGTGGCTCCTTGCCTAAGCGCCCCCCACATATGGTAACAGCGGGGGGGCCTTGGTCAATGAAACATCACGATACAGACGCAAAAAGTTGTGGAAAACTCTTACGCGGCCCACAAGATGTGGGGGTTTAGAACAGCAACCCCTTTTTCAGCATCCCATGTACGCCCTTTTCGCCGTTGACGGTCTGGGTGACGTGGAAATCGACCGCCAGCGAGCAGAACTGGTAGGCTTCCTGGCGTGAGAGGTTCGAGCGGGAACAGATGAAGGCGATCATCTGCCGCAGCGCCTGCTTCATTGCCAGGTCGAGGTCCTCGTTCATGCCCATGGTGATGTAGTGGGTGGGCGTCTCGGCGCGCGGGTAGGTCAGGCCGGCCTTTTTGTGCAGGGTCAGCCGAAAGGTGCCGGTCAGGCAGATTTCGAGCGCGTTGATGCAGACCTCCCCGTCGCCCTGCACGCCGTGGCCGTCGCCGGCGGAGAACAAGGCGCCGGGCGCCCAGACCGGCAGGAACAGGCTGGCGCCCTCGCCGATCTCCTTGTTGTCGAGATTGCCGCCATGTTCGCGCGGCTGTACCGTCGAGATCGGGCCGTAGGCCGGGGGCGGGGCGACACCCATCACGCCGAAGAACGGCGCTAATTTAAGCTCCACCCCGTAGGACATTCGGCACACGCCGCGGGCGCGATCGACCGGGATATGGGTCAGGAAGCGCTCGGGGAAATCTTCGGGCAGGGTGCCGGCCAGCGGGCGGAAGCCGCAGAAGCCCCAATCGGCGCCAAGTTCGATCTTTTCGATCTTCACCTCGAGCATGTCGCCGGGTTCAGCACCTTCGACCGCGACCGGGCCGGTGATGATGTGGCCGGGGCCGCGCGCCACCTTCGCGTGGATCGCCGCGAGCGCCGGCGGTATCGCCATGCCCGAACCGGCGGGCGGCATCGCGTCTGGCCCGCCGGAGACGCATTCCATCACCACAACATCGCCCGACTGCACCGTCAGCGCCGGCGTCGCGCCCGGATCGAAGATGCCCCACCGAACCGTTTCGGGCGTCGCAGCCAGGCTATGTACCGTCATCGCAGATTCCCTTCGTGTTGCGCCATGCTCGCCGATCGTTCGCAGTTGCGAAAGGGAAAATCCGCCGCGGCAAAAAACCGGTTTACCGACGCGGAGCGGCTTCGCCATGGTGCGCGGCCGGAAGGAGACCCGCATGCGCCTTGTTTTTGTCCTCGCGCTTGTGCTGCTGGCAACGCCGGTATTGGCACAGACCCCGCTTGCCGCACCCGGTCATCCGGGCTGGGTGAAGGTCAACGGCAAGTGTTTCGTGTGGAACACGGCACCGCTGCCGAAGGAAGTGGCGCACTGGACCGGCAAATGCGTGGGCAAGTTCGCCGCCGGCAAAGGCATTCTGACCTGGCGTTCGCCGATCGGTACCGCCCGCTTTGAGGGTACCTTGCGCAACGGCAAACCGTATGGCCGCGGGGTTTCGGTTTCGCCGGAAGGCAATCGCTATGTCGGTGATTGGCGCGATGGCAAGCAGACCGGGCGCGGCCTGTTCCTGTGGACCAGCGGCAGCCGTTATGAGGGCACCTGGCGCGACGGCAAGCCGGAGGGCCGGGGGACCGGCTTGGGGGCCAATGGCGTGCGTTATGACGGCGACTGGCATGACGGGCAGGCCAACGGCTACGGCTTCTTCGTGTTCCCCGACGGCACGCTGTATGAGGGCGGGGTGCGCGACGGCAAGCCGAACGGTCCCGGCCGGGGCCGCGTCACCGGCGAGGTCTATAGTGGCCTGTGGACCGAAGGCTGCTTTCTCGATGGCGATCGCCGGGCCGCGATCATGCGCGACATCGAGAGCTGCCCTTAAGCCAGTGGCGCGGGGGTTTTCTGCTTCAGGCCGCACCATTCCGCGGCCACACAGCGCCAACACTCGGGCTTGCGCGCCTTGCAGACGTAGCGCCCGTGCAGGATCAGCCAGTGATGCGCATCGCGCAGCATGTCGGCCGGGATGCGCTTGACCAGCCCGTCCTCCACCACCCGCACATTCGCCCCCGGCGCCAGCCCGGTGCGGTTGCCCAGCCGGAACACATGGGTATCCACCGCCATGGTCGCCTCTCCGAAGGCGACGTTCAGCACCACGTTCGCCGTCTTGCGCCCCACGCCCGGCAGCGCCTCCAGCGCGTCGCGATCGCGGGGCACCACGCCGCCGTATTGCTCAACCAGGATGCGCGACAGCGCGACCACATTCTTCGCTTTGCCCTGCCACAGCCCGATGGTGCGGATATGCCGCGCCACACCCGCCTCGCCGAGCGCGACCATCGCCGCCGCGTCCGGCGCCGCCGCGAACAGCCCCACTGTCGCCTTGTTCACAGAGGCATCCGTAGCCTGCGCCGACAGCACCACGGCGACCAGCAGGGTGAACGGATCGGCATAGACCAGTTCGCTTTTCGCATCCGGATGCGTGGCCCGCAGCGCCTCCAGGAACGGCCGGATCTGTGCCGCCGTCATCCGCCGCGAGCCCGTCATTGCTTTGGCCATATAATCGACCCCTCATATCCAAAACTGTTGGCAAGCCACCCCGAGGGCACCTAGATAACACGGGTGCAGACCTCGTCCCCTCTGTTCCATGCCATCATCACCCCACAGCGCAGCCTGTCGCTCGCCGGCCAGCGCCGGCTGTTGATCGCGATCTGCCTGCTCTGCTGCCTCAGCGCCGCGACGTTCATCCGCCTCGGCGCCTGGCCGGTCGGCGGTTTCACCGGCCTGGAACTGCTGCTGGCCGCGATCCTGTTCCGGCTGCACGCCCGTGCCGCCCGCGCCAGCGAGGTGGTGATCCTGACCGAGAACACGCTGCGCATCATCCGCACCGCACCGGATGGCCAGCGCCGGGAGACCGCGTTGCCCAATGCCTGGCTGTCGGTCCGCCTGCGCGAGCGGCCGGGCCGGGTTTCCGCCCTGCTGCTGTCCACGCATGGCCGCGAGGAGGAGATCGCCGCCGCCATCGGCGAGGAGCCGAAGCGCGACCTGGAACAGGCGCTGTCGGCGGCGCTGCATCGATTGCGCAATCCGGTGTTCGACAACCCGCAACTGCAAACCTTCGATTAACCTCTGCCGGTCACACTGTTTCACGTGAAAGTGGAGGCGCGGCGGGTGCGACCGGCGGCAGCATCATGGTGGACGGCATTGGCGCGCGGGTGGCCGCCGCCCGCCCAGGAGGCGCCGAGCGCGGAGGAAACCCTCACGCTGTGGGACCGCCATGCCGACAACCTGATCCTGTGGCTTGACGCCAACCTCCGGCCGCGACGTGCCTCTTCTGCAAGTCAGGCGTTGCTCGGCCTGCCACCCCAGGCGCTGCTCGCACAAGGTCTGCCGGTCGCACCGCAGGATATCCCCGCCTTGCAGGCTCTGCTTGCCAGCGCCCGCAGCCACCGTGTCACCGCCCCCACCCGGCTGCGCGTTCGCCAACACAATGGCGGGCTGATCTGGCTCGACATCCGCGCCGCCTCCGACGGCCGCGGCGGGGCGGTCCTGACCGCGCGCGACGCGACAGCCCTGCACCGTGCCGAGGCGCAACTGGCCGCCGCCCGCCAGCAGATCGCCGCCATGGGGCTGACCGACCCGCTGACCGGCCTGGCCAATCTGCGCCGGTTCAACGAGGCGCTGGCGCAGGAACACCGCCGCGCCAGCCGCGATGCCCAGCCACTGTCGCTGCTGGCCCTGGTGCCGGACCAGTTCGCCGCTTATTGCGACCGCTTCGGCCATGTCCAGGGCGAGGCGGCGTTGCGCCGCATCGCGCAGACCGTCGCGGCCACGCTGCAACGCCCGGCCGACCTCGCGGCCCGCGGCGACGCGGAGGAATTGTTGATTCTGCTGCCCAATACCAACGCGCTCGGCGGCACCATTGTCGCCGGACGCATTCGCCGCGCCGTCCGTGCGCTGCACATCGCCCATGCCGGCACGCCGGCCGGTATCCTGAGTTTGGCTGTCGGCCTGGCATGGATTGACCCCGGCACACCGCCGGAAGCGCTGATCAGCGCGGCGCGGGCGGCGCGCCGGCCCGATAGCGAAGCACGGTCAGGCGAAGGCCGGATCAGCGATCAGCCGCGCGGCGCGGTGCCGCTGGCGTTACTCGCCAGCGACGAACCGCTCTAGCCAGTGGATGGTGTAGTCGCCGGCCTGGAAGGTCGGGTCGTTGATGATGCGTTGGTGCAGCGGCAGCGTGGTCTTCACCCCGACGATGGCGAATTCCGCCAGGGCGCGGCGCATGCGCGCGATCGCCTCGGCGCGGGTTGGCGCGTGCACGATCAGCTTGGCGATCATGCTGTCGTAGAATGAGGGCACGGTGTAGCCGGCATACAGAGCGGAATCGACGCGCACGCCCAGGCCGCCGGGGGCGTGGAACGCGGTGACCTTGCCGGGCGAGGGCGCGAAGGTCTCGGGGTCCTCGGCGTTGATTCGGCACTCGATGGCATGGCCGGAGAAGGTCACATCCTGCTGCGTGTAGCCCAGCGGCTGGCCGGCGGCGATGCGGATCTGCTCGCGCACCAGATCGATGCTGCACACCATCTCGGTGATCGGATGTTCCACCTGTAGGCGGGTGTTCATCTCGATGAAGGCGAATTGGCCGTCCTGATAAAGGAACTCCAGCGTGCCGGCATTGCGGTAGCCCAGCTTGGACAGCGCAGCGGTAACGGTGGCGCCGATCTCGTCGCGTTGCGCCGGATTCAGCGCGGGGGAGCCGGCTTCCTCCAGCAGCTTCTGGTGGCGGCGTTGCAGCGAGCAGTCGCGCTCGCCGAAATGCACCACGTTGCCGTAGCTGTCGGCGAGGATCTGCAATTCGATATGGCGCGGCCGGTCGAGATATTTTTCGATATAGACGGCATCGTTGCCGAATGCGGCGCGGGCCTCGGTGCGAGCGACGCTCCAGGCTTCCTCAAGCTTGTCGGGCGTCTCAGCGACCTTCATGCCGCGCCCACCACCGCCGGCGGCGGCCTTGATCAGCACGGGGTAGCCGATCTTCGCGGCGACCCGGGCGGCCTCCTCCAGATCGGCCAGCGCGCCGGCGGAGCCGGGCACCAGCGGCACACCCAGCGAATCCATCGCCGTCTTGGCGGCAATCTTGTCACCCATCATGCGGATATGCGCCGAGGACGGGCCAATGAAGGTCAGGCCATGCGCTTCGACCATTTCGGCAAACGCCGCGTTTTCCGACAGAAAACCGTAGCCCGGATGGATGGCATCGGCGCCGGTGATCGCGGCGGCCGACAGGATGGCGGGGATGTTCAGGTAGCTGTCGCGCGCCGGCGGCGGGCCAATACAGACACTTTCGTCGGCAAGGCGGACATGCATCGCGCTGGCGTCGGCGGTGGAGTGCACGGCGACGGTGGGGATGCCCAGTTCGCGGCAGGCGCGCTGGATGCGGAGCGCGATTTCGCCGCGATTGGCGATGAGGATCTTGCGGAACACCGTGGCGGCCCGCTCAGACGAGAACGAGCAGCGGCTGGCCGAACTCGACCGGCTGGCCGGAGGCGACCAGGATCTTCGTCACCGTGCCGGACTTGGTGGCGCGGATCTGGTTGTAGGTCTTCATCGCCTCGATCAGCAGCAGGGTCTGCCCGGCCGAAACCGTCTGCCCCACCGCGATGAACGGCGGCGCGCCAGGCTCGGAGGACAGATAGGCCACGCCGACCATCGGGCTGGCGATGGTGCCCTCGGCATGCGGTTCCTCGGCATGCGGCGCGGCCGCGGCCGGCGCCGCGGCAACCGGTGCGGCGGCGGCCACCGGGGCTGCGGCGGCGAGCGGGGCGGCCATGGTCACGGCGGCGGGCGTCCGCGCCAGGCGAATACGGCCGTCCTTGTGCTCGATCTCGATTTCGGTCAGCCCGGC
>CAIRTN010000066.1 GCA_903881515.1 uncultured Rhodospirillales bacterium
ACTGGCGTACGACCCAGAAAACGCGAAGGCCCGGCCGTTGCCGGCCAGGCCCTGTCGCAGGCGTCGCTGGAGGGACTAGCGGCGCGGGCAGGACACGCGGGCGACGGTGCCGCCTTCGGCATCGGCGACCGTCAGCACGTGGCCGGTGTCGGCCTCGGCGTTCTGGAACTCAGTGCCGCCCTCGGCGTCGGCCACCGTCAGCACGTGGCCGGTGTCGGCCTCGGCGTTCTGGAATTCGGTGCCACCCTCGGCATCGGCCACCGTCAGCACGTGGCCGGTATCGGCCTCGGCGTTCTGGAATTCAGTGCCGCCCTCGGCGTCGGCCAGATTGTAGGCTGTGCCACCCTCGGCATCGGCGATGCGCAGATTGGCATGGGGGGCCGCGATGGCGGCGAGGGCGAACGCGGCAAAGCCGGCGAGAAGAAGTTTACGCATGATCTGTCTCCTTTTCCTCCGGCGGTGCAGATCGGGCACGGCCGGAATTTCGTGTCGGCGAGGACCCGAGTGGTCCGTTTCGCCATGACCAAGGAGATAGGCCGGCAGAGATGAACGCGGGCAGACCTGCGGGTTAAGCCCGGTCCATACAAACTTGCAATATAAAGTGATTTAGTTCGGCTGCATCTTTATGCATATTTTTCAGATGGTTAGTGGTAAGGCCGCCAAGAGTTACATGCGTTCAACGCATAACATTGTTGATGTCGTGCGCTGGGCGCATGTGTTTGCTTCAGCCGCCGATGGCGGCGACACCCGGTAAGACCTTGCCTTCCATCCACTCCAGGAAGGCGCCGCCGGCCGAGGACACGTAGCTGAGCTTGTCCAGCACACCGGCATGGCGCAGAGCGGAAACGGTGTCACCGCCACCGCCGACGCTGAGCAGCGCGCCCGACTCGGTGGCCGCGGCGACGGCCTGGGCCAGCGCCGTGGTGGCGGCATCGAACGGGGCCATTTCGAAGGCGCCGAGCGGGCCGTTCCAGACCAGGGTCTTCAGGCTTGGCAAGCGGGCGATCAGCAGGGCCACGGTCTGCGGCCCGGCATCAAGGATCATCGAGTCGGCGGGAACCGCGGCGATCGCCACCGTCTCGGTCGGCGGGTTGGCGGCGAAGACTTTCGCGGTAACCGCATCGACGGGAAGGATCACCTCGCAGCCCTTGGCCTTGGCGGTGGCCAGGATCTCAAGCGCGGTGCCGTGCATTTCGGCTTCCTGCAACGACTTGCCGACGCCGATGCCCTGGGCGGCGAGGAAGGTGTTGGCCATGGCGCCGCCGATGATCAGCACATCGACCTTGGCGACCAGGTTGCCCAGCAAATCGAGCTTGGTGGAGACCTTGGCGCCGCCGACCACAGCGGCAACCGGGCGGGCGGGATGGCCGAGGGCGGCTGTCAGCGCTTCCAACTCACGCTGCATCAGCCTGCCGGCATAGGACGGCAGCAGATGGGCGACGCCCTCGGTGCTGGCATGGGCGCGATGCGCGGCGGAGAACGCGTCGTTGACGAAGATATCGGCAAGCGCGGCCAGATCGGCGGCCATCGCCGGGTCGTTCTTTTCCTCGCCGGGGTAGAAACGGGTGTTTTCGAGCAGGCAGATATCGCCATCGGCCAGGCTGTCCACCACGGCCTTGGCGACCGGGCCGATGCAGTCTTCGGCGAAGCGGACCGGCCGGCCGAGCACCTGGGATAGCGCCACGGCCATCGGGGCAAGCGACATCTCGGGGACGCGCTTGCCCTTCGGGCGGTCGAAATGGCTGCAGACGACGACCCGCGCGCCCTTGTCGGCAAGTTCGCGGATCGTCGGGCAGAGGCGTTCGATCCGGGTCAGGTCGGTGATCTTACCGTCCTTCACCGGAACATTGAGGTCAGCGCGCAGCAGGACGCGCTTGGAGGCGACGGCGAGCCCGTCCAGCGTGCGCAGGGTCATGGGATCAGAGCGACCCGAACAGGGCGGCGGTGTCCGACATGCGGTTGGAGAAACCCCACTCGTTGTCGTACCAGCTCATCACCCGCACCAGGCCGCCATCGACGACGGCGGTCTGCGTCGCGTCGAAGGTCGACGACATCGGATTGTGGTTGAAGTCTATGCTGACCAGCGGCGCGGTGTTGTAGCCGAGGATGCCCTTCAGCGGGCCGGCTTCGCTGGCGGCCTTCATCACGGCGTTGATCTCGTCCTTTACAGGCGTCTTGTTCAGCACGACGTCAAGCGAGACCAGCGAGACGTTCGGGGTCGGCACGCGGATGGCGGTGCCGTCGAGCTTGCCCTTCAGTTCCGGCATCACCAGGCCGACGGCCTTGGCAGCCCCGGTGGAGGTCGGGATCATCGAGACGGCCGCGGCGCGGGCGCGGTGCAGGTCCTTGTGCAGGGTGTCGACGGTGTTCTGGTCGCCGGTATAGGCGTGAATGGTGACCATGTAGCCGCGGACGATGCCCCAGTTGTCATGCAGCACCTTCGCCACCGGGGCGAGGCAGTTGGTGGTGCAGGAGGCGTTGGAGATCACCGTCATGTCCTTGGTGAGGGACTGATGGTTCACGCCGTAGACGATGGTGGCGTCGACTTCGTCGCCGGGGGCGGAGATCACCACCTTGCGGGCGCCGGCGGTGAGCAGGGCCGAGGCCTTGGCCTTGCTGGTGAAAATGCCGGTGCATTCCATCGCCACATCGACGCCCTGATACGGCACCTTGGTGGGGTCGCGCTCGGCGGAGACGGTGATCGGGCCGTAGGTGCGGCCGTTGTGATGGATGGTGATGGTCTGGCCATCGACATGCACTTCGCCGGGGAAGCGGCCGTGCACGCTGTCATAGCGGAACAGATGGGCGTTGGCTTCGACGCTGCCGAGGTCGTTGATGGCGACCGGAACGACGTCGGTGCGCCCGCTCTCGATCAGGGAGCGCAGCACCAGGCGCCCAATTCGTCCGAACCCGTTGATCGCTACTTTGACGGCCATGGCGTCGTTCCTCTCGCAGATGAATTAAACGGCAATTCGCGCGGTATAGCGGCGAATTTGTGGCATGGGGAGCGCGGGTACGGCGTGGCTGGATCGCGGCCCGCAAGGGGGCGGATCAGAGCTGTCCGTTGCAAAGCGACGCAGCCTTCAGCAGGGCGATCAGTTCCTTGTCCACCGTATTGCAGGCATCGTGGCGCACGGCGTGATCGCCGGTCGCGCCGGCATGGCCGAGCGCGATCAAAGCCTTCAGATCGTCATCCGCACCGATGGTGAAAAGCCAGTTCGGCTGGGTGCGAAACAGCCGCAGCCCCCATCGCCCCGATTGCTCGGCGCCGGCGAAATCGCCGGCTTTGTATTGTGCCCGCGCGATCAAGGCCGTGAGGGCCGAATCCGCCTTGTAGCGGGCGGTCAACGCGCGCAGTTCTTCGAGCGTCTGGGTTTCGGCGACCTTGAATTCCGGGATCGACAGGAAGGGCCAATCCGCTCTGACCATCGGCGGCAGCAGCATCAGGC
>CAIRTN010000067.1 GCA_903881515.1 uncultured Rhodospirillales bacterium
GCAGGAACACCAAGGGAATGCCGCGCTTGGCGCACAACTCGATGAAATGCGCCGCCTTCTGCGCGCTCTCGCTGAACAGGATGCCGTTATTGGCGACGATGCCGACCGGCATGCCGAAGATATGCGCGAAGCCGGTGACCACGGTGGTGCCGTAGAGCCGCTTGAACTCGTCAAACGCGCTGTCATCGACGATGCGGGCGACGATCTCGCGCGCGTCATAGGGCCGGCGCAGATCCGTCGGTACCACGCCGTGCAGTTCGGACGGATCGTAGCGCGGCGGCAGCGCCGGGCGCAGCGCCACGTTGGGCTGTTTCACATGGTTCAGCCCGGCCACGATGCGCCGGGCGATGCCCAGCGCATGGGCGTCGTTCTCGGCATAATGGTCGGTGACGCCGGAGACGCGGGAATGCACCTCGGCGCCGCCGAGATCCTCGGCGGAGACTTCCTCGCCGGTGGCGGCTTTCACCAAGGGCGGGCCGGCCAGGAAGATGGTGCCCTGGCCTTTGACGATGATGCTCTCGTCCGACATCGCCGGCACATAGGCGCCGCCGGCGGTGCAGGAGCCCATCACCACGGCGATCTGCGCGATGCCTTCGGCGGACATGTTGGCCTGGTTGAAGAAAATACGGCCGAAATGCTCGCGGTCGGGGAACACCTCATCCTGGTTCGGCAGGTTGGCGCCGCCGGAATCGACCAGATAGACGCAGGGCAGCCGGTTGGCGCGGGCGATCTCCTGCGCGCGCAGATGCTTTTTCACCGTCAGCGGAAAATAGGTGCCGCCCTTCACCGTGGCGTCGTTGCAGACCACCACGCATTCCCGCCCGGAAATCCGGCCGACGCCAGTGATGATTCCGGCCGAGGGCACATCGCCACCGTACATGCCGTACGCGGCAAGCTGGGAGAATTCCAGGAAGGCGGTGCCGGGGTCGAGCAGCGCGTCCACCCGTTCGCGCGGCAGCATCTTGCCGCGGCCGAGATGGCGCTTGCGCGCGACCTCGCCGCCGCCGAGCGCGGCCTTTGCCGCCTGCGCCCGCAGATCGGCCACCAGCGTCGCCATCGCCTCGGCATTGGCGCGGAATTCGGCCGAGCGCGGGTCGATCAGGCTCGTCAGTGCCATCACGCGGTTTCCTTGAACAGCTCGCGGCCGATCAGCATCCGACGGATTTCGCTGGTGCCAGCGCCGATCTCGTAAAGCTTGGCGTCACGCAGCAGGCGGCCGCAGGGGTAGTCGTTGATGTAGCCGTTGCCGCCGAGGATCTGGATCGCTTCCAGCGTCATCCAGGTTGCCTTTTCCGCGGCGTAGAGGATCGCGCCGGCGGCATCCTTGCGGGTGGTCTGGCCGCGATCGCAGGACTTGGCGACCGCGTAGACATAGGCTTTCGAGGCATTCATCGTGGTGTACATGTCAGCGAGCTTGCCCTGCATCAGCTGAAACTCGCCGATCGCCTGGCCGAACTGCTTGCGCTCATGCACATAGGGCATCACCAGATCCATGCAGGCCTGCATGATGCCGATCGGCCCGGCGGCGAGCACCGAACGCTCATAATCCAGCCCGCTCATCAGCACCGCGACGCCGCCATCGACGGCGCCCAGCACATTCTCCGCCGGCACCTCGACATCGTTGAACACCAGTTCGCCGGTGTTGGAGCCGCGCATGCCGAGCTTGTCGAGCTTCTGCGCGCAGGAGAAGCCGGGCATGGTCTTCTCGATCAGAAAGGCGGTGATGCCGCGCGGGCCGGCATCCGGCGTGGTCTTGGCGTAGACCACCAGGGTGTCGGCATCCGGCCCGTTGGTGATCCACATCTTGGTGCCGTTCAGCACATAAGAATTGCCGCGCTTGTCCGCGCGCAGCCGCATCGACACCACGTCCGACCCCGCGCCCGGCTCGCTCATCGCCAGCGCGCCGACATGCTCGCCGCTGATCAACCCGGGCAGGTATTTGCGCTTCTGCACCATCGTGCCGTTGCGGCGGATCTGGTTGACGCAGAGGTTGGAATGCGCGCCGTAGGACAGGCCGACCGAGGCCGAGGCGCGGCTGATTTCCTCCATCGCCACGCAATGCGCCAAGTAGCCCATGCCGGTGCCGCCGAACTCTTCCTCAACCGTGAGGCCGAGCAGGCCGAGATCGCCGAACTTGCGCCAGAGATCGGCGGGGAAATCGTTCACCCGGTCGATCTCGGCGGCGCGCGGCGCGATCTCGGCGTCGGCGAAGCGCCGCACCGTGTTGCGCAGCATCTCGATCTCCTCGCCGAGGTCGAAATCGAGTCCGTAATCGGTATTCGCCGCCATCGTCTCAGCCCTTCAGTTCGGGGAAGTCGTCTTCGCGATACTCGTCGGCCGAGCGCTCGCCGCGCGTCTCCTCGGCCTTGCGCAGTTCTACCCGGCGGATCTTGCCGGAGATGGTCTTCGGCAGGTCGGCGAACTCGATGCGGCGGATGCGCTTGTACGGCGACAACCGGGCCTTCAGGTGCTGGAAGATCGACAGCGCGACCTCTGGCGATCCGTTCGCGCCGCTGACCAGGGAGATATAGGCCTTCGGCACCGCGAGGCGCATCGCGTCCGGCGCTGGCACCACTGCGGCCTCGGCGACTGAAGGGTGTTCGATCAGCACGCTCTCCAGCTCGAACGGCGAGATCCGGTAGTCCGACGCCTTGAACACGTCATCCGCCCGGCCGACGTAGGTCAGGTAACCATCAGCGTCGCGCGAGGCGATATCGCCGGTGCGATAGGCCAGCCCCGTCACCGGATCGATGCCGCCGGCCTCGTTCTGATAGCCGCGCATCAGCCCGGCCGGGCGGGCAGAGAGCAGGATGCTGACCTCGCCCTCTTCGGCCTCGTGGTCATCGACATCCAGCAGGGTGATCGCATAGCCCGGCAGGGCGCGGCCCATCGAGCCGGGCTTCACCAGTTGGCCGGGCGGGTTGCCGATCTGCGCCGTGGTCTCGGTCTGGCCGTAGCCGTCGCGGATGGTCAGGCCCCAGGCTTTCTGCACCTGTTCGATCACTTCCGGGTTCAGCGGTTCGCCGGCGCCGCAGACCTCGCGCAGCGCCATCGACCATTTGGTCAGGTCCTGCTGGATGAACATCCGCCACACGGTTGGCGGGGCGCAGAGCGTGGTCACTTTGTTCGCGGCGATCGCGTCCAGCAGCGACACTGGCTCGAACCGCGGCTGGTTGGCGATAAACACGCAGGCGCCGGCGTTCCACGGCGTGAACACGCAGCTCCAGGCATGCTTGGCCCAGCCTGGAGAGGAGATGTTCAGATGCACGTCGCCCGTCTGCAGCCCGAGCCAGTACATGGTGGAGAGCGAACCCACGGGGTAGGAGGCGTGGCTGTGCAGCACCAGCTTCGGCCGCGAGGTGGTGCCCGAGGTGAAATACAGCAGCATCGGGTCGTCGGCGCGGGTCACGCCGTCGGGCGCGAACGCGGAGGGCGCTTCCAGCAGGGTGGCGTAATCGGTGCAGCCCTCCGCCGGCCCGCCGACGGTGATCCGCGGCACGCCAACCGCGCCCAGCTTGCCGACATCGCCCACCGCGGCGATGACGAACTTCACCCGCGCCCGCCCGACGCGTTCGGCCAGGTCATCGGCGGTCAGCAGCGTCGTCGCCGGCACCACCACGGCGCCGAGCTTCATCGCCGCCAGCATGATCTCCCATAGCGGCGCGACGTTGCCGAGCATGAGCAGGATGCGGTCGCCGCGCTTGACGCCCATCGCGCGCAGTCCGTTGGCCACCCGGTTGGAGGCCTGCGACAATTCGCCATAGCTGCGCTCGGCTGCCCCGGTGCCGACGATCTTCAGCGCCGGGGCATCCGGCATCTCGGCGGCCAGCACGCCGTCGAACCAGTCGAGCGCCCAGTTGAACTCGGCCATCACCGGCCAGCGGAAATCGCGATACGCGGTGGCGTAATCGGTGCGGTGCGTGACCAGGAAATCCCGTGCCACGCGAAATGCCTGTGCGCCCATCAGCCGCGCTCCTGCGCGGCCATCCAGCGGAAGGCGACCGAGAAATCGAACCCGCCCTCCCCGGCATCGACCACTTTCTGGTACAGTTCCGCCGCCCGCGCGCCCATCGGCGTCGGCGCGCCGACATCGCCTGCCGATTGCTGGCTAAGCAACAGGTCCTTCAGCATCAGCGCCGCCGCGAAGCCACCGGCATAGTCCCGGTTCGATGCCGATGCCGGCACCGGGCCGGGCACCGGGCAGTTCGAGGTCAACGCCCAGCAGGAACCCGACGAGGTCGAGGCGATGTCGAACAGTTTCTGCCGGTCAAGCCCGAGCTTGTCGGCCAGCACGAAGGCCTCGGAGACGCCGAGCATGGAGATGCCCAGCACCATGTTGTTGCATATCTTCGCCGACTGCCCGGCCCCGGAGGCCCCGGCATGCACGATATTGCGGCCCATCGCCTTCAGCACCGGCTCGCCGGCAGCGAACGCCGCCTCGGTACCGCCGACCATGAAGGTGAGCGTGCCAGCCTCCGCCCCCCGCGTGCCGCCGGAGACCGGGGCATCGAGGAACGGCACTGGCGAGGCCGCCGCCACTTTCTTCGCCGTGCCGACATCGATCGTCGAGGAATCGATGAACAGCCGCGCGGCCTTGGCGTGGGCAAAGATCTCGGCATAGGCCGCTTCCACATGCCGCCCGGCCGGCAGCATGGTGATCACCATTTCGGCGCCACCGACTGCCTCGACCAGGCTCGCCGCCCCCACCCCGCCATTGGCGGCATGCGCCGCGACGGCGGCGGGCACCAGGTCAAACCCAACGACGTCATGCCCGGCCTTCAGCAGATTGGCCGCCATCGGCAGCCCCATATTGCCCAGGCCGATAAATGCGATCCTCATATGACCTCCAGCATTTTGCGCGCGATGATCACCCGCATGATTTCATTGGTGCCCTCCAGGATGCGATGCACCCTGAGGTCGCGCACGTAGCGCTCGATCCCGGTCGAATGGATGTAGCCGTATCCGCCGTGCAGCTGCAGCGCCTCGTCGCAGATGCGGTGGCACAGGTCGGTGGCGAAGCGCTTGGCCATCGCGCAGCGCTGCGTCGCGTCCTTCTCGCCTCGATCCAGCGCCACCGCGGCGCGATGCACCATCAGCCGCGCGGCCTCCAGCTCGGTGGCCATGTCCGCCAGCTTGAACTGCAGTGCCTGAAAATCCGCGATCGCCTTGCCGAACGCCCGCCGCTGCCGGACATAGGCCAGCGATGCATCCAGGCACGCCTGCGCCCCGCCCAGCGAGCAGGCCGCGATATTCACCCGCCCGCCATCGAGCCCCATCATCGCATAGCGGAAGCCATCGCCTTCCGCACCGAGCCGGTTGGCCACCGGCACGAGCACGTCCGAAAAATTGACCGAGGCCGTCGGCTGGCTGTTCCAGCCCATCTTGCGCTCGGGCACCCCGAAGGACAGTCCCTCCGCCGGCGCCTCCACCACCACGCACGATATCCCGCGCGGCCCGGCCTCGCCGGTGCGCACCATCGTCACGTAGAGATCGGCAATCCCGCCGCCCGAGATAAACGCCTTCGAGCCGTTCACCTTATACTGTGCATTGCCAACCGCCTCGGCCTTGGTCCGCAGCGCCGCGGCGTCGGAACCCGAGCCGGGCTCGGTAAGGCAGTAGCTGACGAAATGTTCCGCGGTGAGCACCTTTGGCAGGAAGCGCTCGCGCTGCTCCTCGCTGCCGAATCGGCTGATCATACCCGCGACCATGTTGTGAATGGTCAGGAACGCCGCCGTCGACGGGTCGGCATAGGCCAGTTCCTCGAAAATCAGCGCCGCATCCAGCCGGCCCAGCCCGGCCCCGCCATGCGCCTCAGGCACATAGATGCCGGCAAAGCCCAAAGCCGCGGCCTGCCGCAGTTCTTCGGCGGGAAAATGCCGGGTCTCGTCCCACGTGCCGGCATGCGGCAGCAGGCTCTCGCGCGCGAATTCCCGCGCCGCATCCTGAAACGCGCGTTGCTCTTCCGTCAGATCGAAATCCATCCGGCCGTTTCCTTACCCTTGAAGCGCGCTTACTCTACTCCCGGCACCAGCAGAAGAGACACCCCATGCGCGCAACGCTCCGTGGCACCGAAATCTATTTTGACATCGAGGGCGCCGCCCTGGTGCCTGACGGCGCGCGGATGCGCGAGAAGCCGACCGCCTTCCTGATCCATGGCGGCCCCGGCGGCGACCATACCGGCTTCAAGCCTGGCTTCTCCCCGCTCGCCGAGCGCATGCAGCTCGTCTATTTCGACCATCGTGGCCAGGGCCGCTCCGCCAAAGGCGACCCCGCGCTTTATACCTTGGACGAAAATGTCGAGGACATGGAGGCACTGCGCCGGCATCTCGGCCTCGGCCCGATTGTCTCCATCGGCACCAGCTATGGCGGCATGGTCGCCATGGCGCATGCCGCCCGCTACCCCGACAGCGTCTCCCACCTCATCCTGGTCGTCACCGCCGCCCATGCCGGCTTCAACGCCC
>CAIRTN010000068.1 GCA_903881515.1 uncultured Rhodospirillales bacterium
ATTCGCGAGAAGGGCGGCGCCAAGCTGGCGGCGATCAGTGCGGCGGATGTGGAGCGGATCGACGAGATCGAGCGAGTGACGCGCCATGACGTGATCGCGTTCCTGACGTGGCTGGCCGAGGCGATCGGCGATGACAGCCGGTTCGTGCATCTGGGGATGACCAGTTCGGACGTGCTGGACACCACGCTGTCGGTGCAGTTGACGCAGGCGGCGGATTTGCTGATCGCCGATATTGATGCGGTGCTGGCGGCGCTGAAGGCCCGCGCGTTCGAGCACAAGCACACGGTGACGATCGGGCGCAGCCATGGGATTCATGCCGAGCCGACCAGTTTTGGGCTGAAGCTGGCGGGGCATTACGCCGAGTTCGTGCGCAATCGCGCGCGGCTGGTGACGGCGCGGGCCGAGGTGGCGGTGGCGGCGATTTCCGGGGCGGTGGGCACGTTCGCGCATCTGGACCCGCGGATCGAGGGTTATGTGGCGGGAAAGCTGGGGCTGGCGGTCGAGCCGGTGTCGACGCAGGTGATCCCGCGCGACCGGCATGCGGCGTTTTTCTGCACCCTGGGGGTGATTGCCTCGGGGGTGGAGCGGCTGGCAACAGAGGTGCGGCATTTGCAGCGCAGCGAAGTGCGCGAGGCCGAGGAGTTCTTCCATCCCGGGCAGAAAGGCAGCTCGGCGATGCCGCATAAGCGCAACCCGGTGCTGTCGGAGAACCTGACGGGCCTGGCGCGGATCGTGCGGGCGGCGGTGGTGCCGGCGCTGGAGAACGTGACGCTGTGGCATGAGCGCGACATCAGCCATTCCAGCGTGGAACGGGCGATCGCGCCGGATGCGACGGTGACGCTGGACTTCGCTTTGGCGCGGCTGGCCGGGATGATGGAGAAGCTGACGATCTATCCGGAGCGGATGGCGGCGAACCTGGAGAGCCTGGGCGGCGTGGTGCATTCGGGTGAGGTGCTGCTGGCGCTGGCGAAGGCCGGCATTCTGCGCGAGGACGCCTATCGGATCGTGCAGCGCAATGCGATGGCGACGTGGACGCAGCTGGGCACGCCTGATGTGAAGAGCTTCCGCGACAATCTGCTGGCGGACCCCGAGGTTGCCGGGCGGGTGAGCGCGGCGCAGGTCGATGCGGCGATGGATGCCAAGCTGCATCTGAAGCAGCTTGATACGGTTTATACGCGGGTGTTCGGCGAGCCTGGCCCCGCTGCCTAACTTCGGCGGATGTTCCACAAAGCCGGCAGGCCGTTCAGCATGCCGGTGAGGTCGGCGCGGCAGGCGATCGGCGTGTAGAGCTGTCCGGTGGGGATGTAAGGCAGGTCAGCGAAGGCCTGCAGCTGCATCCGCGCCGCGATCGCCTGCTGGCTGGCGACGTCGGGGGCGCGCAGCCAGTCCTCGCGCAGGCTCTCGAGCGTGGGGCTGGACGGCCAGCCGGGTGCGGCGTCCTTGCCATTTGCGCGCAGCCAGACATTGGTGACCGGGTTGAGCTCCTCCGACCCGCCCCAGCCGGTGTGGAACACGCTCCAGCCGCCCTGCTCTACCGGGTCGGGCTTGGCGCGGCGCTGCATGGCGGTGGCCCAGTCGATCGCCTGCACGTCGACGTTTAAACCGATCTCCTTCAGCAGCGCGCCGGTCACCTCGGCCATCGCCTTGTAGATCGGGAAGTCGCTGGGCAGCATGACGACGGTGCGCTCGCCCTTGTAGCCGCTGTCGGCCAGCAGGCGGCGCGCCTTGGCGATGTCGCGCGGGCTGGTCAGCGCCTGCATCCCGGCATCCGATGCCATGGCGGTGCCGGGGCAGAAGAAGCCGACCCCGTCGCGCCACAGCGTGCGGTCCTCGCCATTGGCCGCCAGCATGTAGTCGGTTTGCGATAGCGCGGGCAGGATCGCGCGGCGGGCCAGCACGTTGTTGAACGGCGGATGCAGGTGGTTGAAGCGGAACTTGCCGATCAGCCCCAGGGGCTCGATCACCTTGACCACCACCGAGCGGTCTTTCTTCAGCGCTGGCACCAGGTCCACCAGCGGCCAGCGCAGCCAGTCGACCTCGCCGCGCTGCAAGGCGGCCGCGGCGGTGGCGCCGTCGGGGATCACCAGCACCTCGACGCGGTTGAAATAGGCGCGCTTGGGCCCGGCGCTGCCCTGCGGCTCGCCGCCGGGGCGGGGCACGTAGCCGGCGAAGCGCTCATAGGCGGTGCGCGCGCCCGGCACCCGCTCGGCCGGCAGCAGGCGGAACGGGCCGCTGCCGGTGGCATCCGTCACCTGCTGGAACGGATCGGTCTTCGCCAGCCGCTCGGGCATGATCACGCAGGGCGGCGAGGAGTATTTCGCCAGCGCGTTGGGCAACTGCGGAAACGGCGATTTCAGCCGGAACAGGATGGTCCTGTCGTCGGGGGCGGATAATTCGTCGGTGACGCCGCTCAGCACCTGGCCGAAACTGTCGCGCGCCCACCAGCGGCGGATGGAGGCCACGCAGTCGCGCGCCAGCACCGGCGTGTTGTCATGAAACAGCATGCCTTCGCGCAGAGTCAGCGTCCAACGCCGGCCTTCGTCGCTGACGACGGCGCCCTGCAGCATCTGCGGCTGCGGCTGCAGCGCGTCGTCCAGGCCGAACAGCGTGTCGTAGACGAGGAAGGCGTGGTCGCGGGTCTGCGAGGCGGTGGTCCAGATCGGGTCGAGCGAGGGCATGTCGGCCGCAGGCACGAAGCGGATGGTGTCCGTCGCCGCGGCGCGCGCCAAATGCGGGGCGGCCAGGGCCGCGGCCGAAGCCGCGAGAAATCCGCGTCGTTGCATGCTCGTTCCTCCGTTTCGCCGGATGCTACACGCTGGAACGGTGCAGGTGTTTGACAAAATCGAACATGGAAGGCGCGCCGACATGGCGTAGCCTGCATGCAGTCATTTCGGCACCGGGGAGTGCGCGCCATGTGGCTGAAGGCGGCCTTGATCACGGCAACGGCGGTGCTCGCCGGCTGCGCTTTCGATGTCAGCTTCGTCAAAAGCGAGCCGGCGCAGTTTACCGCGGCGGCCGGCTGCGGACCGGGCTGGACCCTGCTGGGCGATGAGAGCGTCGCCATGGGCACCGGGTTTGCCACAAGGCTGAAGGCGGGAACGCGCTGGCGCTGCATAGGCACGGTGGAAGCCGGTCAGGTCTATCGCACCGATGACCAAGTGGTCACCGTCGAGGCATCCAACATCTACGAGGCGCAGGCGGTGATCGACACCGGCCGGCTGGTGGGCTTCTACCTGCCGGTGGAAAAACGCTTCGCGCGCGCCCCCGACGCGATTCTGCTGCAGAAAAAGGAGACCACGCCATGACCCCTCGCCGTTCGTTGCTGGGCGCCTTCGCGGCCATCGGCCTGATGGCGACGTTGGGCGGATGCGCCACTTCCGGGCCGACCTATACCGAGGCGGCCGGCACCCTGCCGGCGCTGGCGCCGGGCAATGCCAGGGTGTTCATGTATCGCACCGCCATCCTGGGGGCGGCGGTGCAGCCGGCGGTGAAGGTGAACGGCGAAGCGGTGGGTGCGGCGGTGCCGCTGGGCTTTTTCTATGTCGACCGGCCGGCCGGCGACTACAAGATCAGCACCTCGACCGAGGTGGAGCGGGTGCTGAGCCTGACGCTGGAGCCCGGGCAGGTGCGCTATGTCCGGTTGGAGATCAGCATGGGCTTCTTCATCGGCCATGTGTATCCGGTGCTGGTCGATCCGGCCGAGGGCCTGAAGGACATCGCCTCATGCCATAAGACCTGACGGACTGCCCTGCATGGCGGGCGTGGCGCGGGGTGGGGTGCGCTGCTATACGCGTGCCCTGGATTCCAGGTGCGCTGCACTGCAACAGGGGGAGGCCGGTAATGGCCCGCCGTCGGCAACTTTATGAAGGCAAAGCCAAGATCCTGTTCGAGGGACCGGAGCCCGGCACCCTTGTGCAGTATTTCAAGGACGATGCCACCGCCTTCAATGCCCAGAAAAAGGGCATCATCACCGGCAAGGGTGTGCTGAACAACCGGATCAGCGAATATCTTATGATGCGGCTGGGCGAGATCGGCATTCCCACGCATTTCGTGCGCCGGCTGAATATGCGCGAGCAGCTGATCCGCGAGGTCGAGATCATCCCGGTCGAGATCGTGGTGCGCAATGTCGCCGCCGGCAGCCTGTCCACCCGGCTGGGCATTCAGGAAGGCACAAGGCTGCCGCGCTCGATCATCGAGTACTATTACAAGAACGATGCGCTGAACGACCCGATGGTGTCCGAGGAGCATATCACCTGCTTCGGCTGGGCCGCGGTGCAGGACATGGACGACATCGTCGCGTTGACCTTGCGGATCAACGACTTCCTGACCGGTCTGTTCCTGGGCGTCGGCATCACGCTGGTGGATTTCAAGATCGAGTTCGGCCGGCTGTGGGAGAACGAGGAGATGCGCATCGTTCTCGCCGACGAGATCAGCCCGGATAATTGCCGGCTGTGGGATGCCAAAACCAACGAGAAGATGGACAAGGACCGGTTCCGCCGCGACCTCGGCAAGGTCGAGGAAGCCTATCAGGAGGTTGCCCGCCGCCTGGGCATCCTGCCGGAAGCCGGGGTACGCGACATGAAGGGTCCGGAGGTCATGCAATGAAGGCTGTCGTAACCGTGATGCTGAAGGCGGGCGTGCTCGATCCGCAGGGCAAGGCGATCGGGCATGCGCTGGGTGGACTCGGTTTCGCCGGCGTCGGCGAGGTGCGGGTCGGCAAGGTGATCGAGCTGGAACTGGCCGAGACCGATCCGGCGGCGGCGAAGACCGCGGCCGAGGAGATGGCGCGCAAGCTGCTGGCCAATACCGTGATCGAGAGCTTCCGGGTCGAGGTACGCTGAGCATGAAGGCCGGCATCGTCGTCTTCCCCGGGATCAATCGCGAGCGCGACATGGCGATCGCGCTGGAGCTGGCCTCCGGCGTGAAGCCGCGCATGATCTGGCACAAGGAGACCGACCTCTCCGGGCTCGACCTCGTGGTCATCCCGGGCGGGTTCAGCTATGGCGACTATCTGCGCTGCGGCGCGATGGCGGCACAGTCGCCGGTGATGGCCTCGATCCGCGCCCATGCGGCGCGCGGCGGGCACGTGCTGGGCGTGTGCAACGGCTTTCAGATCCTGACAGAGGCCGGGCTGCTGCCGGGGGCGCTGCTGCACAATGCCGGGCTGCGCTTCCTGTCGATGGATTGCCATCTGCGGGTGGAGCGCGCCGATACCGACTACACAAGGCAGTATCAGGCCGGCGCGGTGTTCCGCTCGCCGATGGCGCATGGCGATGGCAACTACTTCGCCGATGACGCGACGCTGGACCGGCTGGAGGGCGAGGGCCTGGTGGCGTTTCGCTATGCCACGCCGGAGGGCGCGATCGTGCCGGCGGCCAACCTGAACGGCAGCCAGCGCAACATCGCCGGCATCTATTCAGCCAATCTGCGGGTGCTCGGCCTGATGCCGCATCCCGAGGATCTGGTGGACCCGCTGATGGGCGGCACCGACGGCAAACCCCTGTTCGACGGCATCGTTGCCGCACTGGCGGCATGAGCATGCAACGCGATGTGAACCAGGCCCTCGCCCGCGAATTCGGCCTCAGCGCCGAGGAATACCAGCGCGTGCTGGCGATCATGGGCCGCACGCCGTCGCTGACCGAGCTTGGCGTGTTCAGCGTGATGTGGTCGGAGCATTGCTCCTACAAATCCTCGCGCGTGTGGCTGAAGACGCTGCCGACCAAGGCGCCCTGGGTGATCCACGGGCCGGGCGAGAATGCCGGCGTGGTCGATATCGGCGAGGGGTTGGCGGCGATCTTCAAGATGGAGAGCCATAACCACCCGAGCTTCATCGAGCCCTACCAGGGTGCTGCCACCGGCGTCGGCGGCATCATGCGCGACGTGTTCACCATGGGCGCGCGGCCGATCGCCAACCTCAACGCGCTGCGCTTCGGCGACCCGACGCTGGCGCGCACCAAGCGTATTGTCGACGGCGTGGTGCGCGGCATTGGCGGCTACGGCAACTGTGTCGGCGTGCCGACGGTGGGCGGCGAGATCAATTTCCACCCCGCGTACAACGGCAATCCGCTGGTCAACGCGATGACCGTGGGCATCGCCGACAAGGACAAGATCTTTCTGTCGGCGGCGGCGGGCATCGGCAATCCGGTGATCTATGTCGGCTCGAAAACCGGGCGCGACGGCATCCACGGCGCGACCATGGCCTCGGCCGAATTCGGCGCCGATTCCGACGAGAAGCGGCCGACGGTGCAGGTCGGCGATCCCTTTGTGGAAAAGCTGCTGATCGAGGCCTGCCTGGAATTGATGGCGACCGACGCGATCGTGGCGATCCAGGACATGGGCGCGGCCGGGCTGACCTCGTCCTCGGTCGAGATGGCCGGCAAGGGCGGCGTCGGCATCGAGCTTGACCTCGACCACGTGCCGCAGCGCGAAACCGGGATGACGGCCTACGAGATGATGCTCTCGGAAAGCCAGGAGCGCATGCTGATCATCATCCGGCCGGACCGGCAGGACATGGCCCGCGCGATCTTCGAGAAATGGGACCTGGATTTCTCGGTGATCGGGCATCTGACCGATACCGGGCGGATCGTGGTGAAGCACAAGGGCGTGGTCGAGGCGGATATCCCGCTCGACCCGCTGGCCGAGCAGGCGCCGCTGTATCATCGCCCGACCGAGGACACCCCGAAGCTGCCGGTGCTGGGCCCGGTGGCCGACCCGGTGGGCATTCTGCCGGCGCTGCTGAAGCTGATCGGCGGGCCGGATCTGTGCTCGCGCGCCTGGGTGTGGGACCAGTACGACAGCACCATCGGCGGGCAGACCGTGAAGCGGCCCGGCGCAGCCGATGCGGCGATTGTCCGGCTGGAAGGCCGCAAGCGCGCCCTGGCGCTGACCACCGATTGTACGCCGCGCTATGTCGCCGCCGACGCGGAAGCGGGCGGGGCGCAGGCGGTTGCCGAGGCCTGGCGCAACATTACCGCGACCGGTGCGACGCCGCTGGCGGTGACCGACAACATGAACTTCGCCAACCCGGAAAAGCCAAGGGTGATGGGCCAGTTTGCCGCCGCGATCCGCGGCATGGCGGCGGCCTGCACCGCGCTCGACTTCCCCGTCGTGTCGGGCAATGTCAGCCTGTACAATGAGACCGAGGGCCGGCCGATCCTGCCGACGCCGGCGATTGGCGGGATGGGCGTGATCGAGGATGCGGCGCTGGCGGTGGGCCAGTCGTTGCAACCCGGCCTGACCCTGGTGCTGATTGGCGGCGCGCCGGGCTGGCTCGGGCAGTCGCTGTGGCTGCGCGACATAGCAGGCCAGGAGGCAGGGGCGCCGCCGCCGGTGGATCTCGCCGCCGAGCGCAAGCATGGCGACTTCGTGCGCGGGCAGATCCTGGCGGGCCAGGTGCGGGCGTGCCACGACCTCTCTGACGGCGGTCTGTTGGTGGCGATCACCGAAATGGCGCTGGCAGGCGACGTGGGGGCGAAGCTGAGCGCGTCGGGCGACCATGCGTTCTGGTTCGGCGAGGACCAGGCGCGCTATGTGCTGGCGGTGGCCGAGGCCCATGCCCTGCTCGCCGCCGCCACTGCTGCCGGAATTCCGAGCATGGTTGTCGGAGAAAGCGGTGGCGACGGTTTGACACTCGCAACGGGCGACACCATCTCCCTTGCCAGACTGCGGGAAGAACATGCACGGTTCTTCCCGGA
>CAIRTN010000069.1 GCA_903881515.1 uncultured Rhodospirillales bacterium
CGCTACATGACCCTGGAAACCATCGCACCGCTGAGCGATGATCCCATCGTCAACATGCCAGCATTGGCAGACTGACCGCGCAGCAAACGCTGCTCAGGAGAACCGCTCCTACACCACGCCGTGGGACACGACCCCCCGCCAACCCAAACCCACGCCGCCGCCCCGGCCGAAACTCCGCTACCCCCTCGGCGAAATCCCCGCCCGCCTGCGCCTGCGCGTCCCCAAGCTCCGACGAAGCAAAGCATCCCCATGAGCCCACAGGCGAACTGCGGCTCTAAACATTGCGAAATAACAACAAAAACCCAACCTCGCCACCCCCCGCGCCCCGGTGCTAGCCTCGCGGCAAACCGGAGCGTCCAGATGCCCACCATCGCCGAAACCCTCGCCGACTACGCCGCCAGCCTGCGCACCGCGCCGATCTCCGCCCATGTGCGCCATCACGCCAGCCGCGTCGTCATCGATTGGTTCGCCTGCCTGCTCCCCGGCAGCCTGCTCCCCCCCGCCACATCTTTGATCGAGGGCCTCGCCGACGAACTCGGCCACGGCAACGCCATCGTCTACGGCCCGCTCGCCGCCGCCCCGATCCGCACCGCCGCCCTGATCAACGGCACCGCCAGCCATATCATCGAGTTCGACGACATCTTCCGCGACGCCGTCTATCACCCCGGCTGCCCCACCATCTCAGCCGCCCTCGCCGTCGCCCAGTCCCGCAACCTCTCGGGTGACGCCCTGGTCCGCGCCATCATCGCCGGCTACGAGGTCTCAACCCGCATCGGCGTCGCCGTGCAGCCCAGCCACTACGATTTCTGGCACACCACCGGAACCATCGGCACCTTCGGCGCCGCCGCCGCAGCCGCCGTCGCCCTCGGCCTCGATGCCACCCAGACCGCCCACGCTCTGGCCAACGCCGCCACCATGGCCGCCGCTCTGCAACAGGCCTTCCGCTCCGACGCCCATTCCAAGCCGCTGCACGCCGGCCACGCCGCCGAAGCCGGCGCCCTTGCCGCCCTCGGTGCCTCCCGCGGCATGACCGGCGCGCTCGATGTCCTCGAAGGCGAAGCCGGCTTCGGCGCCGCCATGAGCAAAGCCGCCAACTGGTCCCGCGCCACCGCCGATCTCGGCACCCGCTTCAACATCACCCAGATGACGGTGAAGAACCACGGCTGCTGCGGTCACGCCTTCGCCGCCATCGACGCCGCCCTCGCACTGCACAAACAACACGGCTTCAGCGTCGATCAGATCGAGCGCATCCGCATCGGCGGCTACCGCGCCACCGTCGACGTCACCGGCCGCAACCAGGTCAGCACCGCCTTCGAAGGCCGCTTCTCCACCCCCTTCACCGTCGCCACCGCCCTGGTCCACGGCTCCGTCCGCCTCGCCGCCTTCGAACCCGATCGCCTCGCCGACCCGGTGGTCCAGGCGCTGACCAAAAAAACCGAAGTCGTGCTCGACGCCCAATGCACCGCCGACTTCCCCGGCCGCCGCTCCGCCCGGATGGACATCACCCTGAAAGACGGAACCGTCCTCAGCCGCTACCAGGCCACCCGCAAAGGCGACCCCGACGACCCCCTGACCGACGCCGAACTCGCCGCCAAATTCCGCGAACTCGCCACCCCCGCGATCGGCGCCGAAGCCGAACCCCTCCTCGCCGACCTCCTGCGCCTCGACCAGCTCCAATCCGTCCGCTTCCGCCCCCGCATGCTGGCCCAAGCCGCCGAATGATCCGCCCGGCCCGCCCCCCCGACGAAGCCGCCATCGCCGCACTGCATTGGGCCAGCTGGCGCACCCATTACCGCGCCGTCCTCCCGGCCGATTATCTCGACGGCCAACTCGGCGCCGACCTCGCCGCCCAATGGCGCGACCGCTTCATCGCCGACCCCACCCCAGACCTCATCCTGGTCGCCGGTGAAATCAACGGCTTCATCGCCGGCTTCGCGCGACAAGGCACCCTCTACATCGAAAACCTGCACGTCGCCGTCAGCCACCACGGCCAAGGCATCGGCCGCCGCCTGCTCTCCGAACTCGCAAGCCGAGCCATCGCCCAAGGCCTGCAAGGCGCGCATCTGGAAGTCTTCGACGCCAACACCCCAGCCTTCGGCTTCTACCATCGCCTCGGCGGCATCATCACTTCACGCCAGACCGCCCCCGTCTTCGGCCACGATGCCGCCGAAACCCGCTTCGACTGGCCGGATCTGGCCGCCTTGCTATAGCCCGTCAGATCGCGCCCTCAGCCCGCAGCCCGGCCAACTCCTCCGCCGAACGGCCAAGCCAGCCGCCGAACACGGCGTCGTTATCGGCCCCCAATCCCGAACTTGGCGAAATCGCAACGATCTCGCTGTCCTCATAACGCATCGGGCTATGCGGCAGCACAACGCGGCCAAGGTCGGGGTGATCGATCCATTGCAGGCTCCCACGGGCATGCATGTTTTCATCCACGATGACCTCCCCAAGCCCCCGCACCGGCGCACAGGGCACCCCGGCATCCAGCATCTGCTGCGCGACGACTGCCTTGGGATGTTGCGAGGTCCAGGCTTCAAGGATCGCATCGACCTCGAACATATGCTGCACCCGCGCCGGGCGTGTCGCATAGCGTTCATCGCCAATCAGATCGCCCCGCTCGGCCACGGTCAAAATCGCCCGGAAATGATGATCCCCCGGCGCATTGATCACCACGTAGCCATCGCTGGTCCGATAGACATTGTAAGGCGAAATCCCCAGTCCCCCATGCCGGTTGCCGGTGCGCGACGGTCCGGTGCCCTTGCTGGCGTGAAACATGCCAAGATTGGACGCCAGCGAAGCATAGATCGCATCTTGCATCGCCACCTCAACCACCCGGCCCTGCCCGGTGCGTTCGCGGGCATACAACGCGGTAACGATGGCGCCATAGAGATGCACCCCAGCGCTGAAATCGCACACCGCAGGGCCGGATTTCACCGGCGGCTGGTCAGGGAAACCGGTAACGTCCATCACACCGGACATTGCCTGCATCACCAGGTCCATCGCCGGATAGTCGCGGTAAGGGCCGGATTTGCCATAGCCCGAACTGGAAGCATAAATCAGCCGCGGGTTGATCTGATGCAGGGCGGCGGCGCCGACGCCGAGGCGATCCATCACGCCGGGGGCGAAATTCTCCACCAGCACATCGGCGCGGGCGACCATTTCGCGTAGCAGGGCAAGCCCGGCCGGAGTCTTCAGGTTCAGCGTCACGGCCTGCTTGTTGGAGTTCAGCATGGCGAACGGCAGTGCCGCGCCGCCCATGTCGCCGCGGCTGCGCAGGTGCTCGCCGCCGCGCGGCTCGACCTTGACCACGCGGGCGCCGGCCATCGCCATCAGGAAGGTCGCATAGGGGCCATTGTAGACGTGCGAAAGATCAATAACTGTCAGGCCCGCGAGGGGGGCTTGCTGGGCTGCGGTCATTTTGGCGATCCTCCGGAAATTCCGCACAGGGTAAGATAATAGACGCGGAAATACAAATCATCTAGCTTTTTAGAGCCCCGACAGAGGGCAGCGATGGAAACGGACGCACATGCAGCATATCCCGCTGACCGCCCCCCGCCGCCAGGGCCTGCCCGGCTTGGGGAATCCGCCTGGACGCGGGCGAAAAAATGATCTAGATTGTTTATGCGATCCAAGACGCAGCAACAACCCGGAGCGGGCGCGATGAACCACTCAGCACAGGCGCATGCGCCGCACGCCGCCGCCAGCCTGCCGGAATTTGCCGCCACCTTCTCGGCCTTCGCCGCATCGCTGACCGCCGATCAATTGCCCGCCGAGGTGCTGGCCGCCACGCGGCTGAACCTGCGGGACACGCTCGCCTGCGCCACCGCGGGTCTGTCGGCGCCAGGGGTCGGCGAGGTGCTGGACCTCGTGCGCAGCTGGGGCGGTGCGCCGCAGGCCGGCATCTGGTGCACCGGCGAGCGCGTGCCGGCACCGCATGCCGCCTGGGTCAACGGCGTCATGGCGCATGCCCGCGATTACGACGACACACATGACGCGGCCGTGCTGCATGCCGGCGTCTCGGTGATCCCCGCCGCACTGGCCGCCGCCGAACTGCGCGGCGGCTGCAGCGGCGCGGAGCTGGTCGCCGGCATCGCCGTGGGGCTGGAGCTGGTGTGCCGGCTTGGGCTGGCGACACGGATCGGCATCATCGAAAGCGGGTTCATCTATTCCTCGCTGTTCGGCTATTTCGGCGCCACCGCAGCCGCCGCGCGGGTGATGGGCCTGGACGCGGCGGCGATGCAGAACGCCATCGGCATCGCTTACAGCCAGGCCGCCGGCACGCATCAGGTGACGCGCGATGCCGCGCTGACCAAGCGGATGCAGCCGGGCCTGGCGGCGCGGGCGGCGATCCTTGCGGTGGAATTGGCGCGGCGCAACGTGCGCGGCGCGCAGGCAATCTTCGAAGGTGTCGACGGGCTGTTCCCGACCTATCTGCGCGGGCGCTACGACCCGGCGGTGCTGCGCGATGGGCTCGGCACGCATTACCATTTCGTCGGGCTGAGCTATAAGCCCTATCCCTGCTGCCGGTTCGACCACACGGCGATCGACGCCGCGCTGGCGATCCGCGCTCAGCCTGGCTTCGATGCCCGGCTGGTGCGCCGCATCCGCGTCGGCGTCAGCAACCAGGCCTATGAAGCCGTCTGCACGCCGCCTGAGATCCGTCGCGCGCCACGCAGCATCGTGCAGGCGCAGTTCAGCATTCCCTATACCGTCGGCTGCGCGCTGGTGCATGGCCAGGCGCTGCTGAGCCATTTCACCGACGCGGCGCTGCGCGACCCGGCGGTGCTGGCGCTGGCCGGCATCACCGAATGCCGCGCCGATGCCGAGATCGAGCGCGACTTTGGCCGCTCGATTTCGCCGACGCATATCGTGGTCGACGCGGAGAACGGCGTGTTCGAGGCGCGGGTCGATATTCCGCGCGGCCATCCCGACCGGCCGATGACCACGGCGGATTTCGAGCTCAAGCTGCGCGACTGCCTGGCATTCGGCGGCGGCAATTGGGCGCAGGGCACCGCCGAGAGGTTGTCGGCCACCGTCGGGCGTGTCGAACAGCTTGCCGATATCAACGAGCTGACCGCGCTGCTGACGCCCAGCACCGGAGCGTGATGCTGATGGCAAATCCCGATGCCGCCCGCACCGCCGCGCAGGGTTCGGACATGCTGATCGAATTCAACGAGGTGGTGGCGCGGTTCGGCTCGCTGCACGCGATGGGGCCAACGACGCTGAGCGTGCGGCGAGGTGAGTTCCTGGCGATCGTCGGACCGTCGGGCTGCGGCAAGTCAACGTTGCTGAACATGGTTGCGGGCACGCTGAACCCGTCTTCCGGCAGCGTGCTCTACAACGGCAAGAAAGTGGACGGGCCGAACAGCGATGTGGGCTACATCACGCAAAAGAACTACTGCGTGCCCTGGCGCACCGTTGAAGGCAATGTGCGGATGCCGCTGGAATTACGCGGCATGGCGCGCGGTGAGATGGACGAGCGGGTGCGTTTCGCGCTGGCGCAGGTCGGGCTGACCGGGTTCGAGAAAGCCTACCCGAAGCAGTTGTCGGGCGGGATGCTGCAACGGGTGATGATCGCGCGCACGCTCGCCTATGGCCCGCATGTCTACCTGATGGACGAGCCGTTCGGCAGCCTGGACGCGCAGCTCAGGATGCGGATGCACGCCAAGTTGCTCGACCTTTGGCAGCAGACCGGCGCGACTTTCGTGTTCGTGACGCATGATTTGCAGGAAGCCATCACCTTGGCCGACCGCGTGGTGGTGATGTCGCGCCGGCCGGGGCGGCCGAAGCTGATTGTCGATATCGACCTGCCGCGCGGGCGCGACGTGGTGGACATCCAGGCCGATCCGGCCTTCGGTGCCTACGTCAAGCAGTTGTGGCACGCGTTGGACCTGCATTGAGGGGAAGCGAAATGTCAGGCACCGCACAACGCGAGACCGTCAGTTTCTGGACCTCGCTGCACACCGGAAAATACTTCGACAGCCTGATCCAGCTGACGATCGCGGTCGTCACGCTACTGCTGTGGGAATGGGGATCGAACGCGCTAAAGGCGGAGTTCTGGATCAGCCGGCCCAGCTCGGTGGCGGTTGAGCTGATGCGCTGGGCGCGGTCGGGCGATCTGGCGTCAGACCTGCGGTTGACGTTGATGGAGGCCGGCGTCGGCTTCCTGATCGGCAGTATCGCCGGCGCACTGGTGGGCTTCACGCTCGGTTGGGTGGAGCGGCTGGGCAAGCTGCTGGAGCCGTTCGTGCTGTCGCTTTACACCCTGCCGAAGATCGCGCTGGCGCCGTTGTTCGTGCTGTGGTTCGGCATCGGGCCGATGAACAAGATCATGTTCTCCGCCATGCTGGTGTTCTTCATGGTGTTTTTCACCACGTTCCAGGGCACGCGGCAGGTCGATCGCGACCTGGTGGCCAATGCCCGGATGCTGGGGGCCAACCGCTGGGCGATCTGGACCAAGATTGCGATTCCCTATGCCGCGATCTGGGTGTTTACCGGCATCCGCATCGGCCTGCCCTATGCGCTGATCGGCGCCATCGTCGGCGAGTTCGTGGCCGCCGATGCCGGCGTTGGTTTCCGGATCAAGGAAGCGACATCGTTCTTCAACACCGCCGCGGTCTTTGCCGGGCTCGTCGTGCTGATGGTGATCAGCATGATCCTGCTCGGCCTGCTCAAGCTGATCGAAATGCGCGCGCTGCGCTGGCAGACCGCCAGTGGCATCATCGAACCGGAGGTTACCCCATGAGGCTGACCCGTCGCGCCGCGCTTGCGGCGAGCCTGCTGCCGTTCGCCGCGCGTGCTCAGGGCGCGCTGATCCCGGTCACCCTGGCGGTGAGTTCGAATTCGCTGGCTTACGGCGGGCTGAACATCGCCACACGGGCGCGGCTGTTCGAGCGGCATGGCATCGCGCTGAAGGTCGTGGTGATGGACAGCGGCAATGCGGCGATTTCCGCAGTGCTGTCGGGCTCGATCGAGTTCGCCTCCGCCGGCCCCGGCGAAGTGATCGCGGTGCGGCTGCGCGGACAGAAGGTGGTGATCATCAACAACGTGTATCGCGGGCTGTCGGGCTCGCTGATCCTGGCGAAATCCGTCGCCGACAAACTGCCCGCCGTCGCCAGCGCCACGCTTGAGGGCAAGTTGAAATCGCTCGACGGCCTGGCCATCGCCACGCCAAGCGCGACCTCGGCCTACACCCACCCCTACAAGAGTTCCGCCGAGGCCGCCGGCGTGAAGATCCGCTTCGTCTACATGGCACAGCCGGCGATGGCCGCGGCGTTGCAGGCGGGCGCCATCCAGGGCCTGATCGCGGGCGCCCCATTCTCGGTCACCGCCGTTACCTCCGGCGCCGGCGTGTTGTGGATCAGCGGGCCGACCGGCGAGCTGCCCGCCAGCGCGCTGCCGGCGAGTTCGGCCTGCCTGGAGACCAGCGAGGCCTATGCCGCCGCGCATCCCGACATCATCCAGAAAATGCGCGCCGGTTTCGACACGCTGTCGGCCTATCTGCGCGAGCAGCCGGAGGAGGCGATGCGGATGCTCTCGGCCGCCTACCCGCAGATCGACGCGCCGACGATCCAGGCCGCCTATCGCAACGACGCACCGAACTGGGGCCGCCCGGTGTTCACGGTGGCCGATATCCGCCAGGAGATCGCGATCCAGGTCGCATCCGGCACGCTGAAAGGCGCCGAAGCGCTCGATCCCGCCTCCCTGCTGCTGAACCCGTAACGCGCGTGATGAACATCTCTACGCCGATCCCAGCGTGTGAATTCGATTTCCGCACCATCGTGCGGCCCGGCGATACGATTTCGTGGCCACAGGCGATCGGCGAACCGCTGGGACTGACGCAGCGGCTGGTGGCGCAGCGGGCGGAGCTGCCGCGGCTGCGGCTGTTCTTCGGCATGTCGAGCAGTCGCACCCTGTTGCCGGAGCATGCCGAGAGCTTCGAGATGACGGCGCTGAACGGCGCCGGCAGCAACCGCCGGCTGACCGGCAAGACCAGCATCATCCCCTCGCATGTCTCCACCGTGCCGGCGCTGCTGCGCCAGCGTGCCATTCCGGTCGATATCGCGCTGATCCGCGTGCGCAAGCTGGCGGATGGCAGCCTGAGCACCGGCGTGATCGCCGACTACACACAGGCACTGATCGCCGCCGCGCGCTGCGTGGTGGCCGAGATCGACGAGCGCATGCCGCGCACCGGGCAGGACGCCATCATTCCGGCATCCGCGGTGCATCATTTCGTCACCGCCGGGCCGGACGAAGTGCTGATGCCAGACCCCGAACCCACGCCAGTGGAAAACGCGGTCGCCGCCAATGTCGCCGCCTTCATCCCCGATGGCGCGACGATCCAGCTCGGCGTCGGCACCATGCCGGTGGCGGTCGCCCGGGCGCTGGCCGGGCATCGCGATCTGGGCGTGCACACCGGCGTGTTTTCCGACGCCTATATCGCGCTGGTTGAAAGCGGCGCGATCACCAATGCACTCAAGGGCATCGATGTCGGCGTCTCGGTCACCGGCGGATTGTTCGGCAGCCGCGCGCTGCTCGACCACGCCGACAACAATCCGGCGATCCAGCTGCGCTCCACCGAATATACCCACAGCCCGCTGGTGATGGCGCAGCTTCACGCGCTGTACTCGATCAACTCCGCGCTCGAGATCGACCTCACCGGGCAGGTGAATGCCGAGGAAGCCGGCGGGCGCTATCTCGGCGCGGTCGGCGGCCAGGCGGATTTCGTGCGCGGCGCCCAGCTTTCGCGCGGCGGCCGCTCGATCCTGGCGCTGCCGTCGACCACGCCGGACGGCAAGATCTCGCGCATCGTCGCCCGGCTGAGCGGCCCGGTGACCACGCCGCGCTCCGACGTCGATGCGGTCATCACCGAACATGGCGTCGCCGAGTTACGCGGCTGCTCCCTGCCTGAGCGCACGCGCCGCCTGATCGCTATCGCCCACCCCGATTTCCGCACCGAACTCAACGCGGCCGCGCGCTAGGAGACACGCCGAGCATGTATGACGGACTGACAGTCACCCGCAATGACGCCGGTGTGGCACAGATCACCCTCTCCCGCCCCGAGCGGCTGAACGCGCTGGGCGTCGCCATGGTGGACTCGCTGATCCGCGCGGTCGCCGACGTGCAGAGCGCCAGCGTGCTGATCGTGCGCGGCAGCGGGCGGGCGTTTTCCGCCGGCGCCGATCTGAAGGAACGCGCCGGGATGCAGGAGCCCGCCCGCCGCGCCCATAACCGCGCGATCAATGCGGTGATCGATGCCATCGCGGCGCTGCCGATGCCGACGATCGCGGCGGTGAACGGCCTCGCACTCGGCGGCGGCTGCGAACTCGCGCTCGGCTGCGATATCCGCATCGCCGTGGACAGCGCGACGATTGGCCTGACAGAGGCGCGCATCGGCGCCATCCCCGGCGCCGGCGGCACCCAGCGGTTGCCGCGGCTTATCGGCATCGCCCGCGCGCTCGACCTGATGTTCACCGCCGAGCCAATCAGCGCCGCTCGTGCGCTGGACATCGGCCTGGTCAACCACGTCTACAGCGCCGCGGACTTCGACGCCGCGGTCGAGAAATACGCCGCCCTCGTCGCCAGCCGTGCGCCGTCCTCGACCGTCCTGCTCAAGCGCGTGGTCAACCAGGGCATGGCATGCAGCCTCGCCGACGGCCTCGCCGTCGAGCATGAGGCACTGAAATCCGTTCTGGGCTCCGCCGACTACGCCGAAGGCCTGGCCGCCTTCGCCGAAAAGCGCGCGCCCCGCTTCGCACCGCGCGGCTAACCGCCGCACTCATCAACGACAAGGATTTCCGACGATGAAGCTGCAACTCACTCCCGAACACCGCCAGATGATCGAGTCCGTGCGCGCGCTGGTGCAGGGCAAGTTCAAGCCGCGCGTGAAGCAGTGGCAGGACGGCACCTTCCCCTGGGTGAACCTGCATGAACTTGCTGAGCTTGGCATTCTCGGCATGGCGGTGCCGGAGCAGTATGGCGGCCTCGGCCTGCCCGTGCTGGAAACCGCGCTGGTGCTCGAGGAAGTCGCCAAGGTCTGCTACGTCACCGCGATGGCGCTGATGGGCGAGGTCGGCGTGCAGGTGAAGACCATTGCCGAATACGCCCCGGAATCGCTGAAGCGCGAAATCCTGCCCAAGGTCGCCTCGGGCGAGACGCTGCTCGCGGTCTGCATGACCGAGCCGCATGCCGGCACCGATGTCGCCAACTATCGCACCAACACCAAGGTCGAAGGCAACCGCGTCATCGTCAAAGGCACCAAGACCCTGATCAGCCGCGCCGACGAGGCCGGCATTTTCGTGGTGTTCACCCGCATCGACGGCGTGCCCGGCCGTGCCGGCATCGGTTGCGTGCTGGTGCCGCGCGATACCCCGGGATTCGAGGTCACCGCCCGCTATCACACCATGGGCGGCGAGAACCTGGCCGAAATTCAGTTCAACGACTGCGAACTGCCGGTGCAGAACCTGATCGTGCGCGACAATGGCTTCAAGCGCATGCTGAACGCCTTCAACACCCAGCGCTGCCTCAACCCCTCCGTCTCGCTCGGCCTCGCCGAGGGTGCGTTCCAGGAGGCGGTAAACTACGCCCGCGGCCGCACCGCGTTCGGCCGCCCGATCGGCGACTTCCAAGGCATGCGCTGGAAACTCGCCGAGATGTACCGCGACATCGAGGTCGGCCGCTCGATCCTGTATCGCGCCTGCGCCACCGCCAATCCGTTCCCCGACCCGCACCTCGCCGCCTGCGCGAAAATGTACGTGAACGAGATGTCGATCCGCGTCACCAGCGAGGCGATCCAGGTGCATGGCGGCGTTGGCTTCACCGACGAATATCCGGTCTCCGGCTTCTATCGCGGCGCCCGCTACGGCTCGCTCGGCGGCGGCACCACGGAAACGCTGAAGGACCTGGTCGGCAAGCGCATCCTCAGCGACTTCCCCGCCAATGACGGCTTCCTGAGCTTCGGCGCCTTCTGAGGAGAACGACGATGCGATCGCTGCTTTTCGTTCCCGGTGACAGCGATCGCAAGATCGCCAAGGGACTCGCCTCCGCCGCCGACGCGCTGATCCTCGACCTCGAAGACGCCGTCGCCCAGGACCGCAAGCAGGCCGCGCGGGCGCTGTGTGCTGAGGTGCTGTCGCAGAAGCCGGCAAAGCTGATCTTCGTGCGGATCAACGCCTTCGACACGCCCTACGCGGTCGAAGACCTCGCCGCGGTGATCCGTCATGCGCCGTTCGGCGTCATGCTGCCGAAATGCAACGGGGCTGCCGACCTGCAACGGCTCGACCTGATGCTGGAAACGCTGGAGGTGCGCGAAGGCATCGCTGTCGGGCACACCAAAGTTCTGCCGGTGGCCACCGAAACCGCCACGGCGGTGCTGAACCTGACCAGCGGTGCGAAGCTGCCGTCCCGGCTCTACGGCATGCTGTGGGGGGCGGAGGATCTCGCCGCCGATATCGGCGCCCTGTCCAACCGCGACGCCGCGGGGAACTACACGCCGCTCTGCCAGCTTGCCCGCAACCTCTGCCTGCTCGCCGCCGCCAGCACCGGCACGGTGCCGGTCGATGCCGTCTACACCAATTTCCGCGACACCGAAGGGCTGCGCGTCGAAGCCCAGGACGCCGTCCGCGACGGCTTCACCGCCAAGGCCGCGATCCACCCCGATCAGGTCGAGACCATCAACGACGTGTTCACGCCGTCGCCCGAAGCCTGTGCGCACGCGCGGCAGATCGTCGCCGCCTTTGCCGCGGCCCCGGACAGTGGCGCCGTCGCCCTGAACGGCCGTATGCTCGACCGTCCGCATCTGCGCTCAGCCCACCGGGTGCTGGCGCGTGCGGGAAACCCGGCAGCATAGCAGGCCGAACGAGGGAGGAACCACCGATGCTGAACCGCCGCGCCATTCTGCTGTCCGCCGCCATGGCCCCCGCGATCCTGCGCACCGCCCGCGCCGATGACGTTCGCGAGGTGACGGTGGCCGTCTCGTCGACCAGCTTCGTGCTCGGCGGCGTGCGCATTGGCGAGCAGACCGGGCTGTTCGAGAAGAACGGCCTGAAGCCGCGCATTGTGGTGATGGACAGCGGCAACGCCGCGATGTCGGCGCTGATCGGCCGCTCCGCCCAGTTCGCCGTCGCCGGCCCCGGCGAGGTGCTGGCCGCCAAGGCGCGCGGCGTCGATGTCGTCGTCGCCGCCAGCCTGTATCGCGGCTTCGCTGGCTTCGTCGTGCTCAGCAAAGCCGTCGCGGCCAAACTCCCCGCCAAGCCCGACTCCCCGCTGCACGACCGGCTCAAGGCGCTCGACGGCCTCGCGATTGCCGTGCCCAGCGCCACCTCCGCCCTGCTCGCCCCGATCCGCACAGCGGTCACCGAGGCCGGCGCCAAGGTCCGCTTCCCCTACATGGCGCAGCCGGCCATGGTCTCGGCGCTGGAGACCGGCGCGATCGATGGCATGGTCGCCGCCTTCCCCTTCGCCGGCACCCCGATCCTGAAAGGCACCGGCGTGCTGTGGCTCGACGGCCCCGGCGGCGATCTGCCCGATTTCGCCCTGCCCTCCAGCTCGTCGACCCTGCATGCCACCGGCGAATATGTGGCCGCGAACATGGACACCGTCCGCCGCTTCCAGCGCGCCCTGATCGATATCGGCAGCTTCATTCAGGCCCAGCCCGACGCCGCCCGTGCCGCGCTTGCCAAGGGCTACCCCACGCTTGCGGCCGACGAGATCGCGCTCGCCTTCGCCAAGCAGAAGGACAACTGGACCAAACCGTTCCTGTCGGTCGCCGACATGCGACAGGAGTTGAAGCTACTGCAATCCTCGGTCGACCTGCCGGGCCTCGCCAATATCGACGTGGCCAAGCTGATCGTGCCGCCGCCGGCCTGATACCGAGCAAATCCGCGCACAGCCGCCCGGTGGCCCTGGACCGCAACGGCCCGGTGCCATAGTTTCGGCGATGTCATTTTGACTGGAGGCATCCCGTGTTCCTGCGCCGTCTGCTGCCGCTGGCAGCCCTTGCCCTGATCGCCGCCCCGTTCGCCAGCGAGGCGAAAGATTGGAAGAAGGTCGTGATCGCAACCGAGGGCGCCTACCCGCCCTACAACATGCACGCGCCCGACGGTAAGCTGATCGGCTTCGAGATCGACCTGGCGATGGACGTCTGCAAGCGCGTCAACCTGGAATGCAGCTTCATCGCCCAGGATTGGGACGGCATCATCCCCGGCCTGAACGCCGGCAAATACGACGCTGTCATGTCCGGCATGAGCATCACGCCGAAGCGCCTGGAAGTGATCGACTTCACCCACGCCTACACCAACTCGCCGACCACCTTCCTGGTCGAGAAGGGCTCCCCGCTCGCCAAGATGGCTTCCCCCGGCCGCGTCTCGCTTGATGACAAGGCAGGCACCGACGCCGCCATCGCCGCGATCAAGCCGCTGCTCAAGGGCAAGATCGTTGGTGTGCAGGTCTCGACCATCCAGTCCGACCTGCTGAACGCCTTCCTGAAGGACACGGTGGAAATCCGCACCTACAAGACCACCGAGGAACATGACCTCGACCTCGCCGCCGGCCGCGTTGATGCAGCCCTCGCCTCCGTCTCCTACTTCTCGTCCACCCTCAACAAGCCGGGCGGCGACAAGTTCACCATGGTCGGCCCGCTGCTCACCGGCGGCATGCTCGGCAAGGGCTCCGGCATCGCGCTGCGCAAAACCGACACCGACCTGAAGGCCCTGCTCGACAAGGGACTGCTGGCCGCGATCAAGGACGGTTCGGTCAAGGCGCTGTCGATGCAGTGGTTCAAGGCCGACATCTCGGCGGCGGAATAAGCCCCGCTTGGATTTCGACGCCTATTTCCAGCTGATCGGCTTCGGGCCGAAAGGCTGGGGCGCGCTGCTGTTGCAGGCGGCGGCGATGACGTTGGCGGTTTCCGCCAGCGCCTTCGCCGCCAGTCTGGTCTTCGGCACGCTTGGCGCGTGGGCCAAGCTGTCTGGCGTTCGCGCCGCGGCGGTTGCCAGCGAGACCTACACTACTGTGCTGCGCGGCATTCCCGATCTGCTGGTGATCTACCTGTTCTATTTCGGCGGCAGTTCGGTGATGACCGCAATCGGCCACATGATGGGCCATGAGGGCTTTCTTGGGCTGAACGGGTTTACCGTCGGCACGCTGGCTGTTGGTGTCGTCGCGGGGGCGTATCAGACCGAGGCCTTGCGCGGTGCGTTTCTGTCGATCCCGAAGGGGGAGCTGGAAGCCGCGCGTGCCGTTGGCATGGGGCGGCTGTTGATGCTGCGGCGGATCATCGCGCCGCGGACGCTGCGTTTCGCGCTGCCGAGCATGGGTAATGTCTGGCAGCAGGTGCTGAAGGAATCCGCCCTGGTCTCCGTCACCGGTCTCGCCGAACTCATGCGGCAGATGCATGTGGCCGCCGGTTCGACGCGGATGCCGTTCGATTTCTACATCACCGGGTTCCTGATCTATCTCGCGCTGACCACCCTGTCGGGTTTCGGTTTCCGCGCGGCCGAGGTTCATACGATGCGACCGGAGCGGCGGAGCTGATGGACACCGTGTTTCTCGCCGAGACCATGGGCAAGCTGCTCGCCGGTCTGCCGCTGACCATCGAGCTTGCGATCATCTCGATCTCCGCCGGTGCTGTGCTGGCCACCATCCTGGCTTTGTTCCGTGCCACTTCGCCGATCGCCGAGGCGATTGTGCGCGGCTATGTGTTCACGCTGCGGGGCACGCCGCTGCTGTTGCAGATCTTCCTGATCTATTACGGGCTCGGGCAGTTCGCCGAGGTGCGGCATTCGATCCTGTGGCCATTCCTGCGGCAGCCCTATTGGTGCGCGATCCTGGCGCTGACCATCAACACCTCGGCCTATGGTTCGGAGATCATTCGGGGCGGGCTGCAATCGGTGCCTGCTGGCGCGATTGAGGCCGGGCGGGCGGCCGGGATGTCGCGGCTGTTGCTGACGCGACGGATCGTGCTGCCGATTGCCATCCGTCAGGCGCTGCCGGCCTATGGCAATGAGATGATTGCCATGGTGAAAGCGACTTCGCTCGCCTCCATCGTCACGCTGATGGAAGTCAGCGGCATCGCCTATGCCATCATCTCGGAGACCTACCGCGCCATCGAGGTGTTCCTGTGCGCCGGGGCGATCTACCTGACGCTGAACTTTTTGCTCACCCGCGGCCTGGCCGTGCTTGAGCGCTGGCTCAACCCGCATCTGGTTCAATCCCGCACATGAGCGATACCGAAGCCGTCAGCCTGACTGGCCTGCACAAGCGTTTCGGCGCCAACGAGGTGCTGAAGGGCGTTTCGCTGCGGGCGCATACCGGCGAGGTGATCGCCGTCATCGGCGCCAGCGGTTCGGGCAAAAGCACGCTGCTGCGCTGCATTCCGTTGCTGGAAATTCCCGAGGCCGGCGAGATCGCCATTGGTGGCGAGACCATCCGGATGCGGGCGGCCGGCAAAGGGCGGGTTCCGGCCGATGCCGCCCAGGTCAACCGGCTGCGCAGCAATCTTGGCTTTGTGTTCCAGAGCTTCAATCTGTGGGCGCATATGACAGTGCTGCAGAACGTGATCGAGGCGCCGGTGCATGTGCAGGGGCGGCCGAAGGCCGAGGCGATCGCGGAGGCCGAGGCGTTGCTGGAGAAAGTCGGCATGGCCGACAAGCGCGATGCCTATCCGGCGCATCTGTCGGGCGGGCAACAGCAGCGGGCGGCGATCGCCCGGGCGCTGGCGATGCGGCCGCGGGCTTTGCTGTTCGACGAGCCGACCTCGGCGCTCGACCCCGAACTGGTCAGCGAGGTGCTGCGGGTGATCCGGGCGCTGGCGGCGGAGGGGCGCACCATGCTGATCGTGACGCATGAGATGGCGTTTGCCGCCGATGTGGCGAGCCGGGCGATCTTTCTGCATGACGGGCGGATCGAGGAGGAGGGGCCGCCGGCGCAGGTATTCTCCGACCCGCAGACCGAGCGTTGCCGCCAGTTCGTGATGCGGCATCTCAACCGCTAAGCCTGCGATTGCTGGATATTGGTTCGGTATCGTAACAAATAAGGCGCGGTTCTCCTGCGTGCCCAGAACGTCGCAATTTTTAGACAAAGCCTGAGGCAGCGCGGGAGGCGTGCGGGGCCTGGGGCAGGACCGCGCGGGCGGTTGCGCCCGCGGGGGCACACAGGCCGTGGCGCGGCTGGGTATTGTGGCTGCTTGGGCGCGGGGGGCCGCGGGCGCACGCGTGGTGATATGGCGCGAGGCGCGCTTCGCACGGGCGGGGAGGGGAGCTGGCGCGCGGAGAGGGGGCGATTGGAGCACGGGCGGGGCTTGCGGCGGCGAGGGGCTGGCTGCGGGCAGCAGGCCGGCGCGCCAGGCGTTGAACATCTCGTCCAGGCAGGCGGTGAGGCGGCGTAACTGGAGCCAGAACAGGATCATCGCCGGAATCCGGGCACACCTCTCCCACGCGCTTGCAGCGCTGGGGCCTTTCAGATTGGTGAGGAGATGTGTGAATATGTTCATGATTTGTTCTTAAAATATGCTAACGACGATTGCAAGCAAAAAAACCTATCGACCGCATTTTTTTCCGCGGAGCGCGATCAGAGCCGGGGTGGCAGGGCGGCCTGGGCCAGGCGCTCGGCGCGGGCGGGGTCGTGGATGACCGTGCAGGAGCTGTCGAAGATCTTGGTTGCGCGGGTCGCGGTGTCGAAGGCGGCCCAGCCGGGGTTGCCGGTGCGGGCGAAAGCGGCCCAGGCGGTCTGCATTGCGCCGGCCAGGGCGTGATGCGCGGTGCCCGTGCCGGTGACGCCGGGGGCGCGGTCGCGGCCGAACACCAGGGGCAGGCAGAGGTTATGCGGCGCGCCCATCCGCCCGCCGCGCACCGGGCTTTGCCAGGTCAGGCGGTAGGCGAAGACCGGGGCGTGGGCGGATTGCAATTCGGCCTCGACGACGCTGCCATGGCCGAACTGACGATCCGACGCGATGGCGGCGTAGAGTTTCGCGGCCGAGACGCCGGGCCGCGCGGCGCGGTAGGCGGCGACCAGTTCCGTGGCTTCGGCCTCGCTGATGCCGCAGAAGCCAGCGAGGCGGGGCGGCAGATCGGCCTCGGTCAGGTTGAAGATGGCGGGGTCGCGGAAGCCTTGCAGGCTGGTGACCTCCTCGCTGGTGGCGCCGATCAGCAGCGGAATGCCGGCGGCGGTGGGCGGGGCGGCTTGGTGGAACGGATCTGCGGGCAACGTGGTGCCGTCGATCACCGGGGCGTATTGCCGCAGCACGCCCGGTCCGCCCTCGTTGGCGGCGGCGAAGGCCGAGAGCAGGGCCTGGGTGGGCACGCTGTCGAGCGCCGCGAGCTGGCTGCGGTTCAGGCCGAGATGGGCCAGCGCCCGCTCGGCCACCGCGGTGGCGCGGGCCCGCGGCACGGCGCGCAGCAACGGGCCGCTTTGGGCGATCGCCCTGTGGAACAGGCCCTGTGCGGCCGGCATCGCCAGCAGGGTGGTGACCTTCATCCCGCCGCCGGACTGGCCGAAGATGGTGACGTTGTTGGGATCGCCGCCGAAGCGGGCGATGTTGTCCCGCACCCAGCGCAGCGCCAGCAGGATGTCGCCCATGCCGGTATTGGCCGACAGCCCGGCTGCGGGGCCGCCGAGCTCATCGAGGCTGAGGAAGCCGAAGATGTTGAGCCGGTGATTGAGATTGACCACGACGACATCCTGGTTCGCCGCCAGATCGTCGCCGGCCCACCAGCCCCAACTGCCGGAGCCCGAGGCAAAGCCGCCGCCATGCAGCCAGACCATGACCGGGCGCGATCCGGTGACGGAAGCGGTCCAGACATTGAGGAACAGGCAATCCTCGCTGTAGGGCACCGGCACTTCTTCGACGCCGCGATGGAAATCGCGGCTGGGCTCAATCGCCGGGTCGTTCGCCAAAGCGGGGTCGAGGAAGTTGAAGATCAACTGGCTGGCCTGGGCGCCGTATGCGGTGGCGTCGCGCACGCCGGCCCAGGGGGTGACGGGTTCGGCGGCGCGGAAGCGGCGCGGCGGGTTGGCGTAGGGGATGCCCCGGAATGCCAGCACCCTTGGTTCGGCGGCGCCGCGTACGCGGCCGGAGGTGGTCTCGACGATGGGGGGCATGGGGCTCTCCGGGGGAATTGCTGGCTAGTCGAACAATGTCGCCAGCCGCTGCTTGATCTGATCGGCAATGTAGAGGGCAAGTGCCTGGATGGTCGAGGTAGGATTCACCCCGCCGGAGGTGACGAAGATGCTTCCATCGACGATGAACAGGTTTTTCACATCGTGGCAGCGGCCCCATCGGTTGACCACCGAGCGGGCGGGGTCGGTGCCCATCCGCGCGGTGCCGAGCAGATGGCCGGGGCTGTTGAACTCGCTGCGCGAGGCATAGAGGTTGGTCGCGCCGGCGGCGGCGAGGATCTCCTCGGCACGGGCGATGCCGTGCTCCATCATCCGCCAGCTGTTCGGGCTGATCGTGTAGTCGATGCGCGGTGCCGGGATGCCGTTGCTGTCTTTCAGCACCGGGTCGAGCGTGACGCGGTTGTGTTCCTCGGGCAGGTCTTCGCAGGCGACGCCGATCTGCAAGCGGTGAAACGCCAGGCTGCGGAACACGCGGTGATGTGCCTCCCCCCAGGGCAGGCGGCCGGCGGCGGCGCTGGTGACCGCCTCGTTCACCGTGGCCGTCGCCCGGCTGAATTGCAGCATGTAGCCGCGGAGGAAATCGCGCGCCGGGTCGGTCTCGTAGAACTGTTTGCTGTAGAGGGTGACGATCGGGCCGTGTCCGCCGTCCATCCGTTCCTCGACATAGCCGCCGACGAAGGGCCAGGGGTGCAGCATCAGATTCCTGCCGACCAGGCCTGAGGAATTCGCCAGGCCATCTGGGAAGCTTGGAGAGGCCGAGTTCAGCAGCAGGCGTGGTGTGCCGATGCCGTTGCAGGCCAGGATCACCATTTCGGCCGGCTGGAACTGTTCGATGCCATCGGCATCGTAGTAGATCGCGCCGGTGGCCATGCCCTGGGCGTTGGTGGTGATTTCCCGCACCCGGCAGCCGGTGCGCAGTTCGACCCCGGCGCGGATTGCCTGCGGCCAATAGGTGATATCGGTGCTGGCCTTGGCGCCCTGGGCACAGCCGGGGGTGCAACTGCCGAGATTGATGCAGGCCGGCCGGCCCTCGTACTCCGTGGTGGCGATGGTGGAGAACGACGGCCACCAGTGCCAGCCCAGCTTGTTCATCGCCCGCGCATAGCAAGTGGCGGTGCGGCCCAGCGGCAAGGGCGGCATCTGCGCGCTCTGCGGCGGGATCGAGGGATCGCCGGCCAGACCGGACACCCCCATCACACGGTCGTTCTCGGCATAGAACGGCGCCAGCGTGTCGTAATCGATCGGCCAGTCATCGGCGACGCCGTCGAGCGAGCGGACGCGGAAATCCGATGGGTGCAGCCGCGGGAAATGCGCGGTGTACATCACCGTGCCGCCGCCGACGCCGTTGAAGTTCGCCACCTTCATCAGCGAGTTGTCCTCGTTGATCGGGTAATCCGCGCGGCCCCGGCGCTGGTTCGGGTGGATGGCGAAATCGCCGAACCGCCGCGATTCCCAGTCGCGGCGATGGCTGGGATAGTCCTGCGGTTTCACCCAGTCGCCCTGTTCCAGACACAGGATGCGCATCCGGGTATCCGCCAGACTCCAGGCCACGGCGGCACCGGACGCACCGGCGCCGATGATCAGGACGTCGACGATCTCCTGCGTCATCTAGCCCAAGATGAGCGATGAAAGGATCGCCCATCTTGGTCTAGCTCTTTGTTTGATCGCATGATTCAGACCTCCGGTGAGTCCACCTACGGTCATCATGCTCTAGCCGCGCCGCATGTTCCAGAACACCACCTGTCCCTCCACCATGCCGGTGATGTCGGCGCGGTGGGCGGTGGGCGAGATCATCTGGCCGAGCGGGATGTAGGGCACTTCCTGGAACGCCAGGCTCTGCATGTCGCGGGCGATCTGTTTCTGCACGCCGAGGTCGGTGGCGCGCAGCCAAGCGTTGCGCAGCTCCTCCATCTTCGGCATGTCGGGCCAGCCGGGCGAGCCCTGGCGGCCGTTGCCGCGCAGGAAGACATGGGTGGCGGGATTGCCCTGGTCGGGGCCGGTCCAGTTGGTTTGAAACACGCTCCAGCCGCCTTTGTCGAGCGGGTCGGTTTTGGCGCGGCGCTGCACGAGGGTGCCCCAGTCCATCGCCTGATAATCGAGATTGAGGCCGACGCGGCGGAACAGGTCGGCGGTGACGTCGGCGAGGATCTTGGCGTAGGGCACGTCGCCGGGGGCGAGCAGGACGACCTGTTCGCCCTTGTAGCCCGCCTGCTCGAGGGCGCGTTTGGCGGCGTCGATGCTGCGCGGGCCGTTCAGCGCGGCCATGCCGGCGTCGTTGGCCATCGGCATTGTGGGGCAGAAATAGCCGACGCCGTCGCGCCAGCGGGAGCGGTCGTCGCCGTTCATCGCGATCATGTAGTCGGACTGCACGATGGCGGGGAAAAACGCGCGGCGGATGGCCGGGTTGTCGAACGGCGGCTGCAGCCAGTTGAAGCGCATGCAGGAGATCGAGCCGAGCGGCGAATTCACCCGCACCACCAGATCCTTGTTGGCACGCAGTGTGTTGACCAGATCGGCGTTCGGGGTCAGCAGCCAGTCGATCTCACCGCGTTGCAGGGCCAGCGCCGCGGTGGAGGCATCGGGCAGGATCGCCCATTCGACGCGTTCGAAATAGGCGCGCTTCGGCCCCGCGGTGCCGCTGGCGGTGCCGTTGGCGCGGGGGATGTAGGCAGCGTTGCGCTCGTAGACCACGCGGGCGCCGGGCACGCGCTCGTCGGCCTTGTATTTGTAGGGGCCGCTGCCGGTGGGGTCGGTGACCTGGGTGAACGGGTCAGTGTCAGCCAGGCGCTTGGGCATGATGACGCAGGGATTGCCGGTGGCCTTGGACAGGGCGTCGAGCACCGGGAAGGCGGTTTTCATCCGCAGCACGATGGTGCGGTCATCGGGCGCGCTGATCTCGTCCATCGCGGCGAGCATCGCCTGTCCGAAGGTGTCGCGATGCGCCCAGCGGTTGACCGAGGCGGCGCAGTCGCGGGCGAGCACGCGCTCGCCATCGTGGAATTTCAGGCCGTCGCGCAGGGTCATCGTCCAGATGCGGCCGTCGGCGCTGACGGTGTAGCCTTCCAGCATCTGCGGCTGCGGGCGGAATTCGCCGTCCTGGGCGAACAGCATGTCGTAGACCAGGTAGGCGTGCTGGCTGGATTGCGAGGCGGTGGTCCAGACCGGGTCGAGCACGGCGAGATCGGCTTCCGGGGTGAAGCGCAGCACCCGGCTGTCGGCGGCGGCGGCGAGGCTTGGGGCGGCGAGGGCGGCGGCTCCGGCGGCGAGGAAGGTGCGGCGTTGCATGGCGGGAACTCCACAGGGGGCGCAATCGTGCCGGGCCTCGCGGGATTTGGCAAAATCTGATCCACTGGCGGCAACAACCGCGGAGGAAACTCATGGCCTACACGCTGGAGCAGTTGAGCGGCGATATCCGCGCCACTCTGACCGCCGATTCCGGGGATGCGGGGAAGCGGGCGGTGTGCACCCTGGTCTCCCGTGCCCTGCTGGATCGGGCGTTCGTGGCGACGCATCTGCGCGAGGAAGACTGCAAGCCGCGCAAGGTGCTGTATGAGGACCCTGCGCTGGGCTTCTGCGTCTGCGGCCATGTCTATCAGAAGCCCTCGGGCGGGGCGCCGCATGATCATGGTTCGAGCTGGGCGATCTACGGTCTGGCTGAGGGCGATACCGAGATGACGGACTGGACGATCACCACGCCCGGCACCGGCGATGCGCCGGCGCTGGTGGTGCCGGAACGGCACTACGTGATGAAGCCGGGCGACGCGCATTACTACGCGGTGGGCGCGGTGCACTCGCCGAAATTCACTACGTTGACCCGGCTGATCCGCATCGAGGGCGCAAACCTCGACCGCATCAAACGCTCCAACATCAAAGCGGCATAGGCGCACCATGAACACCGACCGGCCCTTGTTCGATCGTGGCGATTTTCGCATTCCGGAGGGCGTGGCGCATGTCTGCGCCGGGGGCGAACCGCCGTTCCTGTTCGCGCATGACGCTGCGCTGCTGCAATACGCCATCGACAAATCGAGCGGCATGCCCGGCCGCACCGCGATGGAGGCGCAGGTCAGCCGCGCGCAGGCCCGCATCGCCGCGCGCTGGGGCGCGGGGGCCGACGAGATCGGCTTCGTCTCCTCGGTGGCAGATGGAGTCGCCATGGTTGCCGAGAGCCTGGTGTTCGCGCCGGGCGACAACATCGTGGTCGACGCGCTGGAATATCCCTCGGTGGTGGCGCCGTTTGCGTTGCAGCGTGCGCCGGCGTTGGAGATCCGCGTGGCGCGCGGCACCGCGCCGGATCGGCTGCTGGCGCTCGTCGATGCCCGGACGCGGGTGATCGGGGCGAGTTGCGTATCCTACATGACCGGCGAGCGGTTGGACCTCGCGGCATTGCGGGCGGAGGCGGACCGGGTGGGGGCGCTGCTGGTGGTCGATTTCACCCAGGCCGCAGGGTGGCTGCCGATCGAGGCGCGGGTTGCCGATTTCGCGTTTTCGGCCTGCTACAAATGGCTGCTGGGCACGACGGGAACGGCGATCGCGTTCTGGAACCGGAAGCGGCAGCCGGACTGGGTGCCGAGCACCGCGGGGTGGCATTCGATCGCGGTGTTCGGCCGGCCGGACTGGGCGGGGCCGATCGGCGTGAAGCCGGACGCGCTGCGGTTCACCCGCGGCAATCCGGCGCATGGGCCGGTCTACGTGCTGAACGCGGCACTGGATTATCTCGACCGTCACGATGCCGACCTGCTGCGCCGCCATGTCGGCGGGCTCACCGCGGCTTTGATTTCCCGGCTCACCGCCGCCGGCATTCCGCTGACCACGCCCGCCGACCCCGTGCGGCACGGCGCGAATGTCTGCATGGACAGCAGCGCCGCCCAGGCGATGTGCGACGAACTGCACACGCGCGGCATCTATGGCTGGAACGGCCATGGGCGACTGCGGTTCAGCTTCCATGGGTATAACGCGATGGACGACGTCGAGCGCATCGCGGCTGCGATGGCGGAGATCTGGAGTCCTTGAGAGGCTGCGGAAAGTGAAGGGGTTTTAGGCAATGCCAGGGTCCATGCCCCTGGACCCCACCAAAGGCCGAGGGCCTTTGGAAAACCGTTCA
>CAIRTN010000070.1 GCA_903881515.1 uncultured Rhodospirillales bacterium
CCCCGAGGAGATCGCCAACCTGATCGTCTTCCTCGCCTCATCCTGCTCCACCCCGCTCCACGGCGCGGTTCTGGACGCATCGATGGGCCTCGGCGTGCGTCCCGGCCTGATGTCCGAACGCGGCCATTGATGCGGCAAAGGCCATCGAGCGGCGCCGCAGTGTGCAATTGCGATGGCTTGGCCGTTTGGATTTAGGCCAAGGCAAAGAAGACTTCTTTTTTATAAAAAAGAAGCACAAATTTCATCCAAAAGGCGCTCCCAACAGCCACAGCCGCTCGATCACCATCAGCGATGGCCGACCGGCTTGGCCTACTGGTAAAGCCAGCTCAGTGCTTAGAGTGCTTGGTAATCCATAGGTATTCGTCTTCCTTCACATAACTCGGCATCAGCGATGTGGAAGCTGTGCTGGAACTTTGGTTCTTAAATATGAAGCTCGGGCTGTGTCCTGCTCCGATGATCCAGGCAAACATAAAAAACCGTGGTCCCACGTCATCGTCGCGCCGCTGGTAACGCAAGCCGACAAGAACCCCTCCATCGGACGGCATTTTGATATTGACCGCTGGCATTAGGTTATCCATTGCCCGCTTTTCCGCATTTTTAGCAACGAAATAGCCTATGAGATCTACCACCATTGCCAGCCCATCGGCTGTGCTGGGTGTGCTCGACGGCAGGTATTCTTCGTAACTGTAAGGAGGTCCGGACATTGCTTTTGTCTCTCTGATAGAGACCGCACGAACGTTGCGGGCGCCGAAAGGTGCGACAGTTCTTGCTAAATTACAAGATTTGAATTTAACACCCTCATAGTATATTTGTTTGTTAATCAAACAAAATTTATTATTATAAAATATTTCTCTGATGAATATTTATATAAATATTACAATGAATTCGGCCGGCGGCGGCATCGCCATCTTCCCCGCTCCCGCCGTTCCGATGGCATGAGCAAAGCCGTCATTGGTTTTGTTACCCGCTAAATACCTCGATGGCTCACATCATTTCGTCGTTACCACAATTGCAAAATTCCACCTTCCCCGGATACCCTTCCGCCGTACCACCGAATCCCCCAACCTACCGGAGCACTCCCATGACCCACCAAGGCGCCTGCTTCTGCGGCGCGATCACCCTCGAAGCCACCGGCACCCCCGAGGGCATGGGCTACTGCCATTGCCGCTCCTGCCGCTCCTGGTCCGGCGGCCCGGTCAACGCTTTCACCCTGTGGAAGCCCGAGGCCGTGAAAGTCACCGCCGGCGCCGAGCACCTGGCCACCTTCCAGAAAACCGAAATCAGCCAACGCCAATACTGCAACAAATGCGGCGGTCACCTGATGACCAATCACCCCACCTTGGGTGTGGTGGATGTGTTTTCCGCCACCCTGCCCACGCTGGACTTCGCCCCCGGCCTGCACGTCAACTACGCCGAAACCGTCCTGCCCATCAAAGACGGCCTGCCCAAGTTCAAGGACTTCCCCGCGGCCTTCGGCGGCTCCGGCGACATGATCCCCGAGTGACCCACCACGGCCGGGCGCCCGCGCCCGGCCGCCACGGTGCCATCAGCGAAAAAAAGTTTGTCGATTACGTTTTATTCTCTTGCATTTATCGTAAATGGTCATTATATGTATCGTCATGAACGCATGGGCACACATCCTCTCTGAGCTTAAAATGGCCGCCGCCACAGTTGCGCCCCGCAACTGGGCCGCGCTGCCCATGCTCATTGTGTACTGGTGGAACCTGCGTCGCATCTTCACCACGCTCGAGGCCATGTTCACCGCCTGGCGCGCCGGTCAGCTTCCCGCGCTGCCGCCGGCACCCCCGCAACCCGTATTGGCCGCACCCATACCGCCGGCCGCCCCCATCGCCTCGCCCGCGCGCGCCCCTGCGCCTGAACGCGCGCCGCGCCCCCACGCCCCGCATGCGCCCTTGGCACAGCAGGCGGAACAGGTAGACCACGCCGCCGGCCAACCCGCGCCGCCGCCGCACCATCCACCCGCGCCAGCGCCAGCCTTCCCCCGCGACCGCAAAACCACGTTTTTCTCAAACGCGGCTTCTGCGGTGTCGGGAGACAGGCGTCTATTTTGTTGCTAAATCGAAATTATCTAGCGCCCACCTGAACTCAAGAGGGCGGCAGATGCTTTGCGATATACGGCGGCAGATGAAACGCCGCCGCATGGATCTCCGGCGTCCAGTACTGTGTCTGGCCCAGGATGCCGCTCGCCTCCGCACGTGCCCGAATGGTGTCTACCGGCACCCCGCTCAACCCGGCCCGCTTCGCCGCGAACCCCAGCGTCATATACCCGCCAACATAAGTCGGCACCGCGGCCACATAGGCGCCGACATGCGGCAGGAACCGCGCCCGCCGCAAGCTGGTGTCGCGCAGCTCATCGGCCTGCATGAACGGCACACCGCATTGATTCACCACCAGCCCGTCCGCACTCAGGATGCGCGCGCAGTTGGCATAGAATTCGTCGGTGAACAGCACCTCTCCAACCCCGATCGGATCGGTCGAGTCGACGATGATCGCATCGAAGCTACCATCCGCCGCCCGCTTCACGTAATCGATCCCATCGCCGACAATCACCTCCGCGCGCGAATCAGTCCACGCATCGCCACCGATCGAAGGCAGGAACTCCCGCGCGAGCCGAATCACCTCGCCATCGATTTCCACCATCACCGCACGGCTGACATTGCGATGCTGCAGCACCCGCCGCAGCACACCGCCGTCGCCGGCACCGATGATCAGCACCCGGCTCGCCGCGCCATGGGCGAGCAGCGGAACGTGGGTGAGCATCTCCTGATAGACGAACTCGTCGCCCTCGGTGATCTGCACCACGCCGTCCAGCAGCATCACCCGGCCATGGGTTTCGCTCTCGAAGATCATGATGTCCTGAAAATCGCTCTGCACCCGCGCGAGCTCGCGCCGAATCCGAAACCGCTGCCCCCACCCGGCATACAGCGTCTCATTGACCCACGAATCGGTAGCCATCGGCAGCACTCCATAGAAAACGGCCCGAGGCAGGCCCCGGGCCGTTCTTTCGTTCAAAATTTGCCGCTGTCAGACCACGCGGCCACGGCGTTGTTCGTCCAGATCGATGCGCTCCGGGCTGAAAGCCGCCTGCAGGATCGGGATCGCCTTGTTCGGGTCGCACGCGCCGCACATGAAGATATCCACCGCGGCGAACGAACGCTCGGGCCATGTGTGAATCGAGATATGGCTCTCCGCCAGCACAACCACGCCGGAAACGCCGCCATTGGGCGTGAAATGGTGGAAATGGCTGTGCAGAATCGTCGCACCGGCGGTGATCGCCGCATCGCGCAGCGCCGCATCGATGTGATCGGGGTCATCCAGCCGCGAGGCTCCCCAAAGATCGACCAGCAAATGCGTGCCGGCGAACTTCATTCCGTCACGTTCGACGAAATAATCCTTCTGCTCTTCCCCGGCCCCCATGAGGCAGGTTTCGTTCGTCTGGTTCTCGCTCGGATATTCCGAGACCATCCCCAGTGGCATGAGTGCGTTCATCGCGCAAACCCCTGTCAACCAGTAGACGGCCTGTTGGGCACGCGCACCGTGCGCGAGCCCCCTGGGGCCAAGGGGGCGGAACATGAGGAATGCGGGGGGGGGATGCAAGTGGAAACTTGCTTCCGGAGCGAGGATTTTCGCATGCCGGGTGCCCCAAATGCTCAGGCCCAAATACTCAGCGTGACGCGGCGCTTATCTCAAAGGCTTTGCGTGCTTGCTGTACTTCGGTTCCCGCCCGCGGCAGGTCGGTCGAAGAGTCGACGGAGCGCGCCGTGAGCATGTTCAACACCTCGCTGGACCGGCCGGGCGGAAGCCGGCCAGCAATGCGATCATGCAACTGCGTCAGGGTGCGCTCATCAGCCGCATTCGCCGCCGCCGATGCCAGGCGGAGCAGGCCCCGCACCGCTCGCTCATCAAACAGCCCCTCGGCCGGCGTGGTCCGATCGACCCATTTTTGCAGCGCCGTGGTTGCCGCCCCCCAATCCTTCGCCGACTCGAGCAACGATCCGCGTAGCTCTAGAGCATTGTCAGTGTTCAGTTCATCCAGCACGGCCAAGGCTTCAGCAACCCGCCCCTGCCGCGCGGCCGCCCGGGCAAAGGTGAGCGTCCTCGCCTCCAGCAATGCCGGCGGTAGCGGACCAGGATGGGCGGTTGCATCAAGGGTCCGCTGTGCGGCCTCGGGATTGCCGTCGGCCAGTTCGATCGCCGCAAGCCGGCTGCCGAACTCCGTACGCGCCTGGCCCGGCCCGGTTTCGCCGATCAGCTTGGTCAGCACCGGCGCCGCCCGCTGCGGCAGATCAAGTGCGATCAGGCGATCCGCCAGCTTGGCCGCCAAAAGCTGCCCCTGCACCCCGCCAGGGATCAGATCGGCATTCTCCTCCGCCAGCGCGACAAGCGTCAGCGGCGGCAATGCCGCAGTCCCATCGCGCTCGATCGCCGCCGTGAAAACGGCCCCCATCGTCGGCCTCAAGTTTGCCTTCGCCTCTGGGAACAGCGCCTCGGTATCGCGCAGCATCGCCAGCGACCGTCTTGCATCCCCCGCCGCGGCGCGCAGCGCGGCAATGCGTTGGCGCAGCGACAATTCATCCTTGTCGCCACGCCAGGCAAAGATCTGGCTTTCCAGTGCATCCGCGGCCTTGGCATCGCTCAGCACGCCGGCAGCCTGCCGGAGCGTGACCGCCCGCTGCAGCGCCCGAGCCCGCGCCCTGCGATCGGTATCCGTGCCAATGCGGTCGTACAGCGCCAGGGCAGACGCCGGTTCGCTGGTCTCAGCCGCAAGTGCCCGCGCGAAATCCAGCGCTGTGTTGCCAGGGCTGGCGGCAAACAGCGCCTGCGCCGCCTCGTTCTCACCGCCCGCAACCAAGGTTTCAGCCACCGAAGGCAGCAAACGTGCGCGCAGCGGTGGCGGATATGCCAGCGCCAGCTTCAATGTCGCGGCATACACCGGCGCAACCTGCGCTGCGCTTCCGCCGTCCTGGTTCGCCAGAACAGCCCGCCAGAACGCAATCTCGTCAGACCCCGACAAGCGTGGATCGAGCAGTCCCTGCGCTTCAGCGGCTCTGCCGGCCAGCAAAGCGCCAATCGCGCCGAGGCCGATGATGTCGGGATCATCCACCGCGCGTCCGTCATCGGAACCGGCCAGCGTCGCCACCGCCTGCGCTTCGGGCCCCATGCCAAGAGCGATAAGCGCCTCCGCCACCTGCACACGCTTGGCGGCGCGGGCCTGCGCCGGCGTGGTTGCCGCGATGGAGACGGCCGCTTGCAGCCGGCGGAGCAAGTCGTCTCTCGGCAGGTCGGGGAAGTCGAACCGACGGGAAAGCGCCTTGACGTCCCCCGACGCCAAGGGCTGCCCGTCGGAATTAGTGAGCGCCAGCCTGGTATCCGGGCCAGAGGTCAGGATGAAACTCTCGGAACTCGGTTGCAGCGCGACACGGTCGGACAGCGGGGCAACCACGATCCCTTGCCACGAGGGCAGCAGTGCAAATTCCGCCATCTGCCGCTCAACCGGCACCGCCTGCCCGGGCTCCCTCTGCACCCCGACCAGGATCGACCGGCCGGTCACCGGGTCCGGAACAGATACCACGCCGCCCGGTGCCGCCGCGGGGAACAGCAGCCGCCCATTGCTGACCACCGGCCTGATCACGTTGGCCGCGGCTGCCTCATTCTGCTTGATTGACACACGCCAACCACCGGAGACTCGCGCCAATGCAAGTACTTCGCGTGTCGCCAGCGGTACGCGAAGTACAGTTCCGCTGGACAGCACGGTGACCAGGGCGCGACCGAGGCCCGTTCCGCCCTTGATCGCCGCCATGTCGACCGGCCGACGCTCATCAAACACCGCGAACCCGTCACTGCCGCGCCGAAACGCTGCCGCGCCGGTCGACGGCGCGAAGGGCAGCGTGATCGACGACTCGCTCGGAACTTGCACGGCCGCGATGGTCAACGGTTCGGCCTTGCTCGCTTGGGCAGTTGGGGAGGTCTGTTCAGCCGTTGCCCGACTTTCAGCACGTTGCGACGGAGGAGCAATGAGCGTGCGATCCTCGGCCAATGCCCGTGTGACCTCGGCGTCCGTCCGCGCGCGCGCAGGCCGGGCAGGCAGGCCAGCCGCACTGACCGCCGGAGCAGGCGTGGTGAGCGAAGAATTGGCCGGCACGGTTGGATCGAGGACATCGACGACGAGCCGATCCCCCAGTCGCATCGTGCGCGGCTTTGTGCCCGATGCGATGACGAGTTCGACACCTCGGGCACGTGCTTCAACCGCGTTAACATTGCGGGGCAAAACCGAAGGCAGACGGACCTCCGGGTCGCCGGAGAAGTGCACAATCAGCCGGTCGGGTTCGCTCGCGACCGAATAGGTCTGCTCGGAGGACAGGTCAAAAACGATCCTGCCATAGCCAGGGTGCGTGCCGGTACGCACGACAATCGGCACAGATTCAGCATGAGCCGACGCTGTGACAGCCAAAATCGCCAGCGATGCCAGCAAACCACCGGGCCACCACACTAGTCGAAACTCGCCAACAACTTGTCGATGTCACCCTGATCCATAGCGCAGGCCGGCAGTTGCGGGCCATTCAGTAGTTCGGGCTGCTGCGGCACGACCTCGGAGGCATAATGGCTGTGATCGCCAAACGCCGCGACAATGTTCGTCACTTTCTTGTCGATCGCTTTCAGCGCTGCGACCACCTTGGTAATCCGCTGTCCGGTGATATCCTGGAAGCTGCAAGCTTCATAAATTCGTGTGGTGGCATCCTGCAATTGCCGCTGCGTCGTGCCAGACACCTCCGCGCCGACCTTGTCCAGCGTCTCGCAACTCTCAAGGATCGCGTCGGTCGCCGCGGCGGTGTGGGCAACGATCGCGTCAAGCTCGTCGGTCGCCGACGGGATATGGCTGGCGGTGATATCGTCGAACTTCAGTGCCGCGATCTCAGCCTTGGCTGCGGCGATTGTGCGGCCAAGTTCCTCCACCTCCGCCAGCAGTGTCGCTTCGGTCGCGGTCAGTGTGCCTCGCATGGTGGCCAACACGCATTGCACGATGTCGGCAATGGCATCCGCTTGCGGCACGGGGTAGTGCGCCGTGGCAGCCGCCAAGCGCGTCCTTATTGTCGGGCGCCCGGTTTGCTCAAGCATGCCCCAGGACCTTTTCGATTTTCTCGCGCAGGGTTTCCGCATTGAAGGGTTTGACGATGTAGTTGGACACGCCGGCCTGCTTGGCCGCGATCACGTTCTCCGCCTTGCTTTCGGCGGTGATCATAATGAACGGCATCGATTTCAACTTGCTGTCCACACGGACTTCCTGAAGCAGCTGCAACCCCGTCATCGGCTGCATGTTCCAGTCGCTGATGACGAGGCCAAAGCTGCCGGCGCGAAGCTTGTTGAGGGCCTCGGCGCCGTCAGTGGCTTCCTCGACGTTATGGAAGTCAATCTGCTTGAGGAGGTTGCGAATGATCCTCAGCATCGTCTTGTAGTCGTCGACGATCAGCACATTCATGGATTTGTCGATGGTCATTTGGTCCCCTGTGGTTGCGTGGTGGCCTTGGCGGGCGGCGGATTTGCGCCGGGAGCCTGGTTTTCACGGGCGCGGGCCTGAGCATGTCCGCAGTGAGCTCGCGTGCCCGCTCCGGCTGCATTGCGGCCAGGATCGGGGCGGCCCGCGCCTCTTTCATCCGCCCCACGACCTGCAACAGCACGGGCTTATCGAGGTCGTTGAGAATCGCGGCGGCTTCGCGCGGTTTCATCTGCTCGTAAAGCTTGACCAATCCTTGCCAGTTGGCGTCATCGCGCGCTTTGCGATTTGCCTCGAGCGCTTCAAGGCGCTTCTGTAACGTGGCAAGTTCATCGAAGCGCAGAGCGAGGCGCTTTTCGGCCGCAGCGATGACTTCATCGCGCGTGCCAAGGGCAGCTTCGCGGGCATCCAATGCAACCTTGCGATGGCGCAAATCGAGCAGAAGTTCGCGCTCCTGCGCACTGACCGGCGCCTCGTCCGGCCCTACAGTTGGTGCAGGCTTCGGCGCCGCAATGCTCGCATCGTTAGCCGGTCTGGCGTGAACAGCGGCGGAGTGCGTTGGCGGTGCGTGCGTCTCACCCGCAGAGGTCGTGACCGGCGGCGTTGCGGCCCGCACGATATGGGACGCCTTGAGACCCAACAGCAGCACGATCGCGACGCTTGTGGCAGGCAGCAGAAAGGGCATGAGCAGCCGTCGCGTCATGATGCGACCTCCAGATGCCATTGCCTTATCGCACCAGTCTCAGCGCGCGCATCAGGTCCTGTTCGGCACGGCTGCGTGGCCGGGGCGCTTCGGAGACTTCCTGTAGTGAGGCTCGCTCGGTGGATGGAAAAGCAGTGCGATCGAGTGAATTGTCTCTCTCCGGCCGTTCCGGCAAATCGGATGTTCGATCGAGCTTGCGGCTTTCGCGGAGCCCCGCCTCGAGCCGATCGGCAATGCGTCCACCCGTCTGTGCCAGAAACTCCAAATCGTCCTTGAGTCGAAGCGCCGCCTCGACCTGGCTTGCAATCTGTCGCCCGGTGCTGTCTGCCGTTACCTTCAGGTGAACGATGCTCTGCTCGGCCGTTTGGGCCGAGGCATTGAACTCGGTCACCAGCGCGGCCAAGGCGGTGCGATCTCGTCGCAGCACGCCAAGCGCGCGCTCCAGCCGCAGGACATGAAACAGCGTTGCGACCAGAATCGCGATCAACGCGATCTCGAGGAGCCAATCCATGCCGACCATCCTGTCGCTCGTTCCAGCGTCGATCCTGACGCGGTCTCAATGAAAGCTTTGGCATAGAGCTGCTCATCGCTCGCCGGCCTGCGGACGGACGATTTCGTGCTCAATGCGCACCGCGACGCGGTTCTTGCGGCGGCCCACCCGCCCCTCGAACAACGCCGTGCCGCCGCAGCGCAGTTGCACGGTGGTGCCCATCGACGCATTGAGAACGATCTGGCTACCCGGCTTGAGCGCCATCACATCCGTCAGGCGCATGACCTGTTCGTCAAGCACGACGTCCAGGTCGATGTCGGTATTCCAAAGCTCCTCGGCCAGATGGGTTTCCCAGATGGAATCCCGGCCAAATTTCTCGCCCATGAATTGCTGCAGCAGCAACTCGCGCACCGGCTCCAGTGTGGCGTAGGGGAGCAACAGTTCCAGGCGTCCGCCGCGATCTTCCATATCGACACGCAGCCGCGCCAACACCGCCGCATTCGAAAGCCGGCTGATGGTGGCAAAACGCGGGTTCACTTCCAGCCGCTCAAACCGGAAGGTCACCGGGCAGAGCGGATCGAAGCTGACTGTCAGGTCCGAGAGCACCACCTGGATCAGCCGTTCCACCAGCGTGCGCTCGATCGTGGTGTAAGGGCGGCCTTCGATGCGCATGGCGGCGGTGCCGCGACGTCCCCCCAGCAACACGTCAACGATCGAGTAGATCATCGCGCTATCGACGACCATCAAGCCGAAATTATCCCACTCGTCAGCCTTGAACACCGCAAGCATCGCAGGCAGGGGAATGGAGTTCAGATAATCGCCGAAACGCAGGCTCAGAATATTGTCGATGCCGACTTCGACGTTGTCGCTGGTGAAATTGCGCAGACTGGTCGACATGATGCGAACCAGCCGGTCGAACACGATTTCCAGCATCGGCAGCCGCTCGTAGGACACCAGCCCAGAGCTGATGATCCGCTGCATACCGGAGCGGTGCTCGTTGCCCGAGGGGCCCTCGTCGAAACCGAGCAGGCTATCAATTTCTGCCTGGTTGAGCACGCGTTGCGCCTGAACCGGCGCGGCTTCGTCGCCAGAATCGGCGTCCGTCTCGGCCCCCCAAGCCGCCGCAAGATCTTCTTCTGATTGAGTGCCGCTCATTGCACCAACATCTCGGGAAACAGCACGTCAACCACACGGGCCGGTGCAACGGCGATATTGGCGCGCGCCAGCAATTCCTCGCGCAGCCGGTAAGTGCCGGCACTGCCGCGCAATTCCTCCGGCCGCATTTCACGCAGATAGGTCTGGAACAGGTCCATGACCCGCGGAAGCGTGGCCTTGATCGCCGCCTCGTCTTCGGCGCGCGCAAGTTCGAGCCGGGGGCGAACCTTGACATAGGCGGCACGGCGCGGACCGGCATTGAGATTGGCAATGATTTCAGGCAGATCCATGAACACCGGCGGATGCGCAGCGGTCTCGTTGGCCTTGCCAGCCGGAGCGCTGCCTTCCTTGCCTTGTTCCCGATGTGCCTTCTCCCCCATGCCAAGCAACGGTGGCAGGATTCCGCCAAACCAAAGCCCCGCACCGATCGCAGCCAACAGAACCGGGACAGACACGAGGATCAAACGCAGCCGGCCGCCTTTTGCGTGTGGCGCATCGGGCACATCTGAGGGGGCGACTGTCACTGCGCTCATAGCTGAATGATCCGTCCAACCAAGAAGAACCTCGCGGCTCGGCGCCATGCCACGCGGACAGGAAGCTGCCGCTAACCACAGGATGCGCGACGAGTTCTAAGAGAACGTTAATTTGCCGCGCAGCGGACAGGAGCGAAATTGCCGGGTCAACAGCACCGGACCCGGCAACGTATGCCTCGTGCCCGGAATATCCCTTTAAAATCAGCATTCTAATGCTGGCACATCAGATGCTGCGGTCATCCCTGTCTGCACCAGCGCAGTCAGCGACATGACACCGGAGGACCGATGGACAATTCAACCAATATCGTCCTGTCCCGCCTGACCGCGGAGGAAAGGGCGATGGACGTTGTTGCCACCAATATCGCCAATGCCAGCACGCCCGGATTCCGTGGCCAGCGCATGATGTTCAGCGACTGGTTAGTGCGGGCCGGCAACGGCGAGACGCTCTCCTTCGCCCAGGATCGCGCCACTTATCGGGACAATGCCCCAGGCCCGCTAAGCCACACCTGCAACCCACTCGATCTAGCGCTGGGGAGCGATGGGTATTTCAGCGTCACCACGCCGCATGGCAGCAGACTGACCCGGGCCGGACATTTCGAGCTCGACGCCACCGGAAATCTGGTCGACGAGCAGGGCAATGGGCTGCAGGACAGCAGCGGCCAAAACATCCACCTTACGCCGGCTGACACCGTTCTTACGGTGGCAGGTGACGGGACATTGTCGAGCGAGAATGGCCGCATCGCCCGTATTGGCGTGGTGAAGCCGCAGGATCCGCTGCTAATGCAGGCGGAAGGCGGCCGACTGTTCAATTCCAGCTCGCCGACCGAGCAGATCGCCACGCCGAAGATCATCCAGGGCGCGATCGAAAACAGCAATGTCCAGCCTGCGCTGGAACTGACCCGGATGATGAACCAGCTGCGCGAGTTCGAATTCAACAGCCAGTTCCTGCAGGGCGAGGCGGAGCGGCAGCAGGGCGCAATCGACAAGATCACCCAGAAGCGAAACTGACGGAGCCCCAACGACATGCGCGCACTCGACATCGCCGGCACCGGTATGCAGGCCCAGTCCACCAACGTGGAAGTCATTTCCAACAACATCGCCAACATGACGACAACGGGTTTCAAGCGCCGGCGGGCGGAATTTCAGGATCTGATCTACCAGAACCTGCGCCGCGTCGGCTCGAACTCGTCCGATTCCGGATCGGTCGTTCCGGCGGGCGCGCAGGTCGGGCTCGGCGTCAAAACCGCGGCGATCTACCGGATCAACGAGCAGGGCAATCTGCAGCAGACCTCGAACAGTCTCGATGTCGCCATCCGCGGCAACGGCTATTTTCAGATCACCCTGCCCAACGGCGAAACCGCCTACACGCGCGACGGCACCTTCGGACTGTCGCCGGAAGGCCAGATCGTCACCGCCGATGGCTATGTCGTGCAGCCCGGGATCACCGTTCCATCCAACGCCACCAACGTGACCATCAACCAGGCCGGGCAGGTGCAGGTGACGCTCGACGGGCAGACCGCGCCGTCGACCGTCGGCCAGTTGCAACTGGCAGCCTTCCCCAACGAGGCCGGGCTTGATGCCCAAGGCGGCAACCTCTTCGTGCAGACGGCCGCGAGCGGCAATCCCGTGACCGGCACACCCTCGGCGCCCGGCTTCGGCACGGTGCTGCAGGGTTTTGTCGAAACCTCCAACGTCAACGTCGTCAGTGAAATCACCGCGCTGATCACGGCGCAGCGCGCTTACGAGATGAACAGCAAGGTTATCACCACGTCCGATCAGATGCTCTCCACGCTGACGAATCTTCGTTAAACATGCTGGAGCACCCCGCCATGCATCGCCTCGTTCCCAGCCTCGCGCTGATTCTCGCGACCATCCCCGCAACGGCCGCGAGCCTGCGCACGCAGGTGACCCTCACCGCCCCGGTCGTCCGGCTGTCAGACCTATTCGAGGACGCCGACGACGCAGCGCGCATCCTCGGCGCAGGCCCCGCACCAGGCGCGCGGGTCGTCGTGGAAGCACGGCAGCTCGCGGCCATCGCGCGCCAATTCGGTGTCGACTGGCGGCCGGCCTCCGGAACCGAACGCGTGGTGATCGATCGCCCCGGCCGCATGTTGCCGCGCGAGGAGGTGATCGCCGCCTTGCGTGGCGCCCTGCAGGGCCTCGGCGCGGAAAGCGACGCGGTGATCGAACTGCCGAGCTACGCCGCCCCGCTTATGCCCCCCGACGGCAAAGCGCAGATCAGCGTCGAACAGATCGACCAGGATGGCACCGGACGTTTCACCGCACAGCTTGCCATCATCGCCGAGGGCGCCGAGCTGCAGCGGATGCGTCTGTCCGGCACCGTGGTGCAGACGATCGAACTGCCGGTGCCGGATCACAAACTCGCCGCGGGCACGGTGATCCGCCCTGGCGATCTGCGTCTAGCGCGCATCCGCACCACCGCGATCCGCGGCGAACCGGTGCATACCATTGAGCAGGCGGTGGGACAGAGCGTGCGTGTCGCCGCCATGCCCGGACAACCGCTTGTCCTCACCGATCTCGTGCGCCCCGTCATGGTCGCCAAAGGGGCGATGGTTGTCATGCGGCTGAGTGCGCCCGGCATACAGCTGCTCGGCCAGGGCCGCGCGCTGGAACAGGGCGCGTTCGGGGAACGCATCCTGGTGCTGAACCCAGGCTCCAAGGCGATCGTTGAAGCAGAGGTCATCGGCCATGACCGCGTCAGCGTCGCGCCGGGGAGTTCGCCGGTGCAGGTCGCCGGCACGCAGCAGGTCGCCGTGCGATGAGGGCGCTGTTCCCCCTGGCGCTGCTCCTGCTCGCCGGCTGCACCAACATGACCCGCCTCGCCGAGGTAGGCCGCCCCCCGCAGATGACCCCCAGCAGCGACCCCACCCGCGAGCCCGGCTACCGGCCGATGAGCATGCCCATGCCGGCGGCGCAGCTCGCCCCCTCCGAAGCCAACACCCTCTGGCGCAACGGCAGCCGCGCCTTCTTCAAGGACCAGCGCGCCGCACAGGTCGGCGACATCCTCACCGTGCTGGTCTCCACCAGCGATTCCGCCAACCTGAAGAACAACACCACCGCCAGCCGCACCAACACCGGTGGCATGGGGCTGACCAATATGTTCGGCCTGGAATCGATGCTGCCGCATCTGCTGCCCGGCTCCACCGCCTCCAGCCTGGTCAATTCCAGCGGCACCAACGCCAACACCGGCGCCGGCGAGATCAAGCGCAACGAAACCGTCACCCTGCGCCTCGCCGGCGTGGTCACCCAGGTGCTCGCCAACGGCAACCTGGTCATCGCCGCGCGACAGGAGGTCCGCGTCAACAGCGAACTGCGCGAAATCGCCGTCTCCGGCGTGATCCGCCCACACGACATCGCTTCCGACAACACCGTAGCCCATGACCGCATGGCCGAAGCCCGCGTCTCCTACGGCGGCCGCGGCCAGCTCACCGACATGCAATCCGCGAAATGGGGGCAGCAGGTGCTCGATCAGATCCAGCCCTTCTGATCCACCGCCGCTTGCCCCTCCCCCACAGCCGGAATACGGTCGGACAAAACGCCCCTCCGGAGGACTGCACCATGGCCGACGCCTTCATCTGCGATTTCGCACGCACGCCCATTGGCCGCTACGCCGGCGTGCTGAAGGACGTCCGCACCGACGACCTCGCCGCCCACCCGCTGCGCGTCCTGCGCGAACGCAACACCTCGGTCGACTGGGCGGCGCTCGACGACGTCTACATGGGCTGCGCCAACCAGGCCGGCGAGGACAACCGCAACGTCGCCCACATGGCCACCCTGCTCGCCGGCTACCCCACCGAAGTGCCCGGCGCCACCGTCAACCGCCTCTGCGGCTCCGGCCTCGATGCCGTCGGCACCGCTGCGCGGGCCATCCGCGCCGGCGAAACCGAACTGATGCTCGCCGGCGGCGTCGAAAGCATGACCCGCGCCCCCTTCGTCATGGCCAAGGCCGGCGAAGCCTTCAGCCGCAGCGCCGAAATCTACGACACCACCATCGGCTGGCGCTTCGTCAACAGCCTGATGAAAGTGAAATACGGCACCGACGCGATGCCCGAGACCGGCGAAAACGTCGCCGAGGACTTCCAGATCAGCCGCGAAGCGCAAGACGCCTTCGCCTACCGCAGCCAGCAGAAATGCAAGGCCGCGCAGGACTCCGGCTTCTTCAAGCGCGAGATCGCCCCGCTCACCCTGAAAACCCGCAAGGGCGACATCGTGATCGACACCGACGAGCACCCCCGTGGCGACACCACGATGGAAATGCTCGCCAAGCTGAAAACCCCGTTCCGCACCCCCGGCACGGTGACCGCCGGCAACGCCTCCGGCGTCAACGACGGCGCCGCCGCCCTGCTGATCGCCAGCGAAGCCGCCGCCGCACGGCATGGCCTGACCCCGCGCGCCCGCATCGTCGCCATGGCCACTGCCGGCGTGCCGCCGCGCATCATGGGCATCGGCCCCGCCCCCGCGGTGCAGAAGCTGCTGGCCAAGACCGGCCTGAAGATCGGCGACATCGATGTCATTGAGCTGAACGAAGCCTTCGCCAGCCAGGGCATCGCCGTGCTGCGACAGATCGGCGTCGCCGAGGATGCCGAACACGTCAACCCGCACGGCGGCGCCATCGCCCTCGGTCACCCGCTCGGCATGTCCGGCGCCCGCCTGGCGATGACCGCGGTCAGCGCGCTGGAAATCCGCAACCAGAAGCGCGCCATCGTCACCATGTGCATCGGCGTCGGCCAAGGCATCGCCGCCCTCATCGAGCGCGTATGATCCCCCTGCGGGTCGGCGACTTCCTCGCCGCCGACCCGCAGGCCCTCGTCGCACACCTTGCCCGCGAGGACATGCAGCAGTTCCGCGGCAGCGAGCGAACCCAGATCCGCGCCTGGGAACAATCGATCACCATCCTCGCCTCCTCGCTCGCCGACTGGCCCGAAGCGAACGATTTCCAGGTCATCCTCGAATACCCGATGCTCCGCCTCGGCAAGCGGATCGATTGCGTGCTCGTTACCCCCAACGGCATCATCGTCATCGAATTCAAGACCGATGCCGCGAACTTCACGGCCGCTGACCGCCAGCAAGCCGAAGATTACGCCCTCGACCTGCAAGATTTTCATTCCGCCTGCCGCAAGCACCCGATCCTGCCGATCCTGGTCGCCACCCATGGCCGCCCCAAGCCGGCCGTCTGGCCGCTCCTGCTCCCCGGCGTTGCCGGAACCGTGCTTGAAGCCTCTGCTGCAACCCTAGGCGACGTCCTTCGCGGCGCCTTGCAGCGCTTCCCCGCCACCGCCAGCCTCAACGTGGCGGCCTGGAGCACCGCCGCCTACCGGCCCGTCCCCGGCATCGTCGAAGCCGCCCGCACGCTCTACCTGCGCCACGACGTGGCCGACATCGTCGCCACGCGCGCCGACGTGCAAAACCTGACCGTCACCACCGACGCAATCCTCGCCGCCATCAAAGCCGCCGAGCAGGACAAGCATCACGCCATCATCTTCGTCACCGGCATCCCCGGCGCCGGCAAGACCCTCTGCGGCCTAAACGCGGTTTTCGGCATCGACCGTCATGCCGGCGCCACCTTTCTCACCGGCAACCCGACCCTCGTTCTCGTCCTGCGCGAAGCCCTCGCGCGCGACGCCGCCAAGGACGTGCGCGCAGCGATTCATGACAAGAAACGCCAGCTAAAGTCGCCGATCCAAGCCCTGCCGCACGTGCGCGACTACTACGTCAAGGAAGCAGGCGAATTGCCCGCCGAACATGTTGTGGTCATCGACGAAGCCCAGCGCTGCTGGTCCGCTGACTATGCGCGGCAAGCCACACGGACCCGCCAGACACCGCTGACCGATTCCGAACCCGGCCACATCCTCGATATTATGGCCCGCCATCGCGACTGGGCCGCGATCCTCTGCCTGGTCGGCGGCGGCCAGGAAATCCACACCGGAGAAGGCGGCCTCGCCGAATGGGCCTCCGCACTGCGCCGCCGCCCGATGTGGCGCGTGCATGCCGCCCCTGGCCTCGCCGACGTCGCCGATCCCCGCCAGCGCCTCGCCAGCCTACCCCACATCCGCGAATCCTCGTCCCTGCATCTGCACGTCCCGGTCCGCAATCTGCGCCATTCCGCCGCCGCCGCCTGGGTCGATGCCATGCTGCGCTCCGACGCCGCCACAGCGCGACAGATCGCCGCACAGTCCGGCACCCTGCCCTTCCGCCTGACCCGCGATCTCTGCGCAATGCGCCAGCACCTGCGCACCGCCGCCCGTGGCCTGCGCCGCGCCGGCCTCGTCGCCAGCGCCGGTGCCAAACGCCTGCGTGCCGACGGCCTCGGCGTCGAACTGCCGCACATGGATGCCGCCGCCGTCGGCCACTGGTTTCTCGATTACTGGCCCGACGTGCGCGCCTCCAACGCGCTCGAAGTCGTCGCCACGCAATTCGCCTGCCAGGGTCTGGAATTGGATCATGTCGGCCTGTGCTGGGCCGGCGACCTCATCCGCCGCTCCGGCTGGGTCGTCCGCAACTTCGCCGGCAAACGCTGGACCATCCCCACCGGCGAGGAAGCCATCGCCAACCGCCTCAATACCTACCGCGTCCTGCTCACCCGCGCCCGCTACGAAACCGTGATCTGGGTACCCCAAGGCGATCCGGCCGACCGCACCCGCGATCCCGCGGAATTCGACGCCATCGCCGATTACCTAGCGCTCTGCGGTGTCCCGCGCCTCGATCCCGTCCCGCCCAGCCCCGCACCTATTGCAGAGCTTGCAGCGTCAGACCCGGCAACGCCCCCGCGCCTGCTGTAGCAACGGCGTGCTCAGCGCACGCCCTTCCGCCGCACTGCCCACAGGCACCCCAGGCTCAGCGCGATAATCGCCGTCAGATACAGCCCCGGCACGCTCTTGCTTCCCGACCACGCCACCAGCGCGCCGGCCACCAGCGGCGTCACGCCGCCGAACAACAACTGCCCCAGCACATAGGCCAGCGAAATCCCCGTCGTCCGCCGCCGCACCACGAACAGGTCTGACAGCAGCGCCGGCGCCACCGCGAAATATCCGCTGTACATCACCAACGCCAGCAACGCCTGGATGATCACCAGATTGACCATGCTCGGGCTGCCGACGATCCACAGGAACAGCGGGTAGGTCATGAACAGCCCGACCACGCCGAAGCACGCCATCACCGGCACCCGCCCCACCCGGTCAGACATATGCCCGGACACCATCGGCACCACCGTGTTGATCGCGCCGGCCACCAGCGTGCCCACCAGCGCCTGCGACGCCGACAGATGCAGCGTGGTGATCGCATAGGTCGGCATATACTGGTTCATGAAGCTGCCCGCCGCCCCCGCGGCCACCACGCCGGCGCCCAGCAGCACCCGCATCTTGTCGTTCGCCGCCACCTCGCGCAGCGGTGTCTCGCTATGCGGCTGGCTGGCGAACAGCGGGCTCTCATCGGCCCGGGTGCGGATATACCAGGCCACCGGCCCGATCAGCACGCCGACGATGAACGGCACCCGCCAGCCCCAGCCGATCACATCCTCCGGTGACAGCAGCGTATTGACGCCATAGGCCGACAGCGCGGCGATAAACACCGCGAACCCCGACGCCGCCCATTGGATCGAGGCATAGAACCCGCTGCGCGCCGGGTCCTGCTCCGCCAGCAACGCCGTGGCACTGCCGAACTCGCCCCCGGCCGAGAACCCCTGCACCAGCCGCGCGCACAGCAACAGGAGCGGCGCCGCCACCCCGATGCTGGCATAGCCCGGCAATAGCCCGGTCACCGCGGTGCCGATCATCATCAGCACCGCCGACAGCACCATCGCCGGCTTGCGCCCTGCGGTATCGGCATAGGCGCCGATCACCGCGGCGCCCAGCGGGCGCACCAGCCAGGCGCTGGCAAACGTGCTCAGGCTCAGCAGCACGCCGACCGTCGGGTCGGTCGACGGGAAGAACAGCTTGGAAATCGTCGGCACGAACATGGCGTACAGCAGCAGGTCGTACCACTCGAACACCGCGCCGATGCTGGCGGCGATCACGGTGCGCAGGACGTGGCGCGGGGCGGCGGTGGTTGCGGACATGCGGGCTTCCCTCCGGCGATGCGGCGAATCGCGAAGCCCGGACGCTAAATGCAATTAATGACACCGCGAAGAGATTTGTGCGGCCACGAGATCACCGCCCCGCCGCCGATTCCCGCCCAGCCTGTGGATAACGTGGACAACGGGGGTAACGCTTGGCGCGGAGTCGCGATGGGCGTATGTTCCCTATATGTTCACTTTCAAGGTGTTGCTGGCGTGCATCAACTCTCCATATTGTGTGTCCACCCCCTCCCCCGGCCCACATCTAGTGTAATTTGAATTGACGGGCGCAAGCCATTGGGCAGGATAGGGAAGCGTGGGGTCCGCGGCGAAGGGGTTAGAGCTGTGCTAGATGTCGTTCAATTGCAGGGGCGTTACGAAGTCCGTGTCGACCGGTCGCGCGATGCGCTGCTGACGGATTTCGGCCGGGCCACGCTCGATGACCGCTACCTCCTGCCCGGCGAAGGCTATCAGGACCTGTTCGCCCGCGTCGCCAGCTTCTATGGCGATGACGCCGCGCATACCCAGCGCCTCTACGACTACATGAGCAAGCTGTGGTTCATGCCGGCCACCCCGGTGCTGTCCAATGGCGGCACCACGCGCGGCCTGCCGATCTCCTGCTTCCTCAACGAAGCCACCGACAGCCTCGACGGCATTGTCGGCCTGTGGAACGAGAACGTCTGGCTCGCCTCCAAGGGCGGCGGTATCGGCTCCTACTGGGGCAATCTGCGTTCGATCGGCGAGAAAGTCGGCCAGAACGGCAAAACCTCCGGCGTCATCCCCTTCATCCGCGTCATGGACAGTCTGACGCTGGCGATCTCCCAGGGCTCGCTGCGCCGCGGCTCGGCCGCCGTCGACCTGCCGGTGCACCACCCCGAGATCGCGGAATTCATCGAGCTCCGCCGCCCCACCGGCGGCGACCCCAACCGCAAAGCCCCCAACCTGCATCACGG
>CAIRTN010000071.1 GCA_903881515.1 uncultured Rhodospirillales bacterium
CCACCGGCATGCCAGCGGCTTTGCCGAGAATGTCCCACAACGCGATGTCGATGCCGCTGATCACATGGGTCAGGGTGCCGCCACGGCCCATCCAGAAACTGTTCTGGTGCAGCTTCTCGCTGACCCGCTCGGGTTCCAGCGCGGTTTCGCCGCGCCACAGTGGTTCGAGCACCTGCACGCCGGCCTGAACCAGACGGCCGTCGGTAAACACGCTGCCATGCCCGGTGATGCCGGCGTCAGTATGGACAGCGATCAGCGCGTGAATGGAATCCTCGGGCCGGATCTCGGCGGACCAGCCGCCCTTCGGGCTTTCTCCGAAGAGGGGCGCGACCTCGATCGCGGTGATGCGGATATCGGGCTGTGCTGACATGCCGGTTTGCTCCCTGTTGCATGAAGCGTAGACGCGGGCGGGGTGACTGGGCCAGTGTTCTCGGAAAATTGGGGAGACGGCGATGAAACGGATCATGTTGCTGGAGTGCATGCAGGAAATCTCGTCGTTCAATCCGGTGCAATCCGGTTACGACGCCTTCGCCATCCAGCGCGGTGCGGAAATGCTGCGGCAGCGCGGTCTGAACAGCGGCATGGGCGGCGCGCTCAGCGTGTTCGACGCGGCCGAGGGGGTAGAACTGGTGCCGGTCTACAGCGCTAGGGCCGGCAGTGCGGGGCTGCTGTCGGCCGCGGGTTGGAAGCGGCTTTCGGGGGAAATTCTGGAAGCGGTGACAGCCGCGATGTCGGGTATCGACGGGATCTATGTTTCGCTGCATGGCGCGATGGGGGCGGATGGCGAGCTGGACCCGGAGGGGTGGATCCTGCGCGAAGTCCGGCGTCTGGCTGGGCCCGAACTGCCGATCGTGATCTCGCTCGATCTGCACGGCATTCTGACCGAGCGGATGCTGCAACAGATCGACGGGCTGGCGATCTATCACACCTACCCGCATGTCGATTTCGGCGACACCGGAGAGCGCGCGGCGAAGCTGCTGCTGTGCCTGCTGGCGAATAAGACCCGAACTACGATCGCTCGGGTGGTGATCCCGGCGCTGGTGCGCGGCGACGAACTGATCACCAAAAGCGGCTGCTATGGCGACATGCTGCGCGAATGCCAGCGCATCCAGCGCGACGGCACGGCGATGTCGGCGGGGATCATGATCGGCAATCCCTTCACCGATGTGCCGGAGCTGTGCAGCCAGGCCATCGTGATGACCGATGACGACGCGGCGACCGCCTCTGCCGAGGCAATCCGGCTGGCGGAGATGTTCTGGCCGGAGCGGTTCCGGATGCAGGGCAAGTTCATCAGCCTAGAGCGGGCGATCGCGCAGGCGAAAACCATGCGCGGCCCGGTGCTGTTCACCGACGCGGCCGATGCGACCTCCTCAGGAGCGTCAGGGGATTCGAACCTGATTCTTAAAGCGCTGGGCGAGGCGGGCTACCAAGGCAAGGTGCTGGCGCAGATCGTCGACCCCGTGGCCGCCGCCGCCGCGCACAAGGCGGGGGTCGGGGCGGAGATCACGGTTACGCTGGGTGGCCAGTTCGATCCGGTGCGGTTTCCGCCGATGCAGGTGACCGCACAGGTGAAGCTGCTGTCGGATGGCAAGGCGAGGCTGGAGACGATGCGCGCTGAGTTGCATGCCGGCCCAACGGCGGTGCTCACATATGGCGCAACAACGGTCGTCGTCATGACCTGCTCAGTCAGCCTGTTCGACCGGGCAATGTATTACTCAGTTGGCATCAACCCAACAGAGCACGACCTGATCGTCGTGAAGTCGCCGCATACCGAGTACCATATGTTCGACCAGTGGGTGGAGAAGAACTTCAACATCGATATTCCCGGTGCGACCTCGGCCAATCTGCCGACGCTGGGCCATACGATCTGCGCGCGACCGATGTATCCGCTCGATGAAGGGGTAACTTTCACGCCTGTGGTCACGATCTACGCGCGGCAGTGATTGGGTTTGCTGGCCGGCCAGGGATGGAGGCGCCCGCCCGACAACAGCACATTGCTGAATTTTCTTTACTTGCTCGATGGTTCCGATGACGCTCCGGAAAAGCTGTCGGGGAGGGCGGGTTATGCATGTAACGGCACAACCGTTGTGGCGGTCGATCCTTGGTACAATGCTGGTAGGGCTCGCGGGCGCTGCCAGTATTGCGCTGCCCGCTGACGCCGCGCCCTTTGCCTGTCCAAAAATTGCGTCGCAGTTGGTCTTCGCCCAGGAGGCGGAGCCCACCGGCATGGACATGCATTTCTCCACCGCCGTCTCGACCCGCGCAATTACCATGAATTTCATGGAAACCCTGATCGCCCGGGCGGAGAACAATGAGGTCGTCCCTATGCTTGCCGACAACTGGTCGGAGAGCGCTGACCATCTGACGTTCACGTTCAAGCTCCGGCCGGGGATCGTGTTCCACAACGGTCAACCAATGACCAGCGCCGACGTGCTGGCGTCCTACGAACGCTACATCCGGCTTGGACTGGGCGTGGCGACGATCTCGAAAGTTGCCGCATTGTCGGCGCCCGATCCGCTGACCTTCGTGGTGCAACTGCCACAGCCCGCGCCGTCCTATATCGAGGATCTCAGCTCCTTCCTGATCCCGCTGGTGATCTACCCCGCCAGCGAGCGCGACAAGCCGGGCAACAAGGTGAACCCGATCGGCACCGGCCCGTTTCGGCTGGTCGAGTGGATTCCGGACTCGCATGTGACACTGGCGCGGTATCCGGGCTACCAGCAACGCACGGACTCCGACGACGCGACCGGGTTCGGCGGCAGCAAGGCGGCCTGCGTCGAACGCGTGATCGCACGCTCGGTGAAGGAGCCGGCGGCGCGGGTGGCGGGGCTGGAAACCGGCGCGTTCGACGGGGTGGAATCGCTGCCGACCAAGGACGCCGCGCGGCTGAAATCCAATCCCAAGCTCAGGATCATCGAGCAGAAGAATTTCACCATGCCGGTGATGGCGCCGAACCTGAAGAAATCGCCGACTGATAAGCTGGAGATCCGCCAGGCGATCCAGGCGGCGCTGGATCTGGATGCAATTCTGGATGCGGCGACCGACGGCGCCTATGTGCTGCAACCGAGCTTCCAGTATCCGGGCACGCCCTACCATACCGACGCCGGCAAGGCGTTCTATGGTCAGCATAATCTCGACCGCGCCCGGGCCCTGCTCAAGCAGGGCAACTACCGCGGCGAGGAGGTCGTGCTGCTGACGAACACCGATTACGACTGGATGTATACCGAGGGTCTGGTCATGGCCGAGCAGCTCAAGGCGGTCGGGATCAACGCCAAGCTGATGGTGGTGGACTGGCCGACCTCGCGCGAGATCCGTACCAAACAGACCGACAAGTGGAACATCTATTTCACCGGTTGGACCACCGGTCCAGGGATCGGGCCGCGCGATGCGGTCGCCGATGTGCTGCCGCCGACCAACATGCAGAACCTGCCCGAGCCGGACCCGGTGCTGATGGCGGCCTGGGGCGACCTGCTCAACCGGATGGACCTCGATGGGCGACGCGAAGCGTTTGCGCGGGTGCAGAACCGGCTGCATGAGCAGGCCTATATCTACAAGATGGGCGACATCAGCCGGTTCACCGCGACCAAAGCCACGGTGCGCAACTTCAAGCCGTACCGCATCACCCGGTTCTACAATGTCTGGCTGGATGGCAACTGACCGGGCGCAGCGATGACGGGCTATGTGCTGCGGCGGCTGCTGGCGATGGTACCGGTGTTGGTGCTGGTCACGCTGCTGACTTTCCTGCTGATCCGCCTGGTGCCCGGCGACCCGGCGGCGGCGATCGGCGGGCTGAGTGCGACCGACGCGCAGATCGCCGCCATCCGCCACGAGCTTGGGCTCGACGCGCCGTTCCTGTCGCAGATGGGCGCGTGGTACTGGCGCCTGCTGCACGGCAATCTCGGCGAATCCTACTTGCTGGGGCGTGGCGTTTCCCAGGCGATCGCCGAGCGGTTGCCGGTGACGTTGTCGCTGACCGCGCTCTCGCTGGTCTTGAGTTTCGTGGTTGCGGTGGCGGTTGGCATCCTGGCGGCGGTACGCGCGAACAGCTGGGTCGATCACGTGGCAACGACTCTGGCGTTGCTAGGGGTGGCGCTGCCGAATTTTTGGCTGGCGCTGCTGTTGATCATCGTGTTTGCGGTGCATCTCGATCTCTTGCCCAGCGGCGGCTATGTGCCGTGGTCGGACGATCCGCTGGGCTGGCTGCGCAGCTGCATGCTGCCGGCGGTGTCGCTGGCGTTGCTGCAGATAGGGCTCTTGGCGCGCATCACCCGCTCGACGATGCTGGAAGTGCTCGATCAGGACTACATCCGCACCGCCTGGGCGAAGGGGCTGCCCGGGTGGCGGGTGATATTCGTGCATGCGCTGCGCAATGCGCTGGTGCCGATCGTCACGGTAACCGGGATTTCGGTCGGGCTGCTGCTGGGCGGTTCGGTGGTGATCGAGACGGTGTTTGCCATCCCGGGCGTCGGCAAGCTGATCGGGGCGGCGATCCTGCGCCGAGACTATCCGGTGATGCAGGGGGGATTGCTGTTCGTCACCGCGCTCGTCATGGGGGTCAACCTGCTGACGGACCTGCTATACGCCGTGATCGACCCGCGGGTGGCCTATGAGCGCAATCGGCGTTGAGCCGCGCCGGCCCGGGCTGCTCGCGGCGATGCTGCGCTCGCGGCTGCTGCGCCGGTTGCTGCGGCAGCGGATGTTCGTGGTCGGGGCAGGGCTGCTCACCGCGATGGTGCTGATGGCATTGCTGGCGCCGCTGATTGCGGCGGGGCCTTATGACAAGATGTTCCCGCGCAGCCGGCTGCTGCCGCCGGGTGGCAACTTTGTGCTCGGCACCGATCATGTCGGACGGGATCTGCTGTCGCGCGTGGCCTATGGCGGGCGGCTGTCGCTGTTGATCGGCCTGGTGGTGATGCTGGTGTCCGGCGTGCTGGGCACAGCGCTCGGGGTGCTGGCAGGCTACGTGCGACGGCTCGACAACCCGGTGATGCGGGTGATGGACGCGCTGATGGCGTTTCCGGCGATCCTGCTCGCCATTGCGATCTCGGCGGCACTTGGCGGCTCGGCGCTGAATGCCGTCATCGCCCTCTCGGCGGCATATACCCCGCGCACGGCGCGCATCGTGCGGGCGACCACGCTGGTGGTGCGCGAGATGGATTACGTGAAGGCAGCGGTGGTCGCCGGCGCCAGCGGCTGGCGGATCATGCTGCGTCACATCCTGCCCAACAGCATGGCGCCGCTGATCGTGCAGACCACCTTCATTTTCGCCTACGCCGTGGTCGCGGAAGCCATCCTGAGCTTCCTCGGGGTTGGCGCGCAGCCGCCGACGCCATCCTGGGGCAACATCATTGCCGAGGGCCGCAACTACATCCGCGATGCGCCGTGGATCACCATGTTCCCTGGGCTGGCGATTGCGATGACGGTGCTGGGATTGAACCTGATCGGCGATGGCCTGCGCGATGCGCTCAATCCGCGGCTGAGGGTGCAACTTGGCTGATACCGCGCTATTGGACGTCCGCAATCTGACAGTCGAGTTTGCGACCGAGGCCGGCTATGTGCGCGCGGTCGACGGGCTCGACCTGACGGTGGCCGCCGGCGAAGTTGTGGGGCTGGTCGGCGAGTCCGGCAGCGGCAAGAGCGTCACCGCGCTGGCGGTGATGGGCCTCCTGCCGGCGCCCGCCGCACGCATCGTCACCGGGACGGCGCGTTTCGCCGGCCAGGACCTGTTGCGCATGGATCGTGCGGCGTTGCGCCATCTGCGCGGCGGCGCGGTGTCGATGATCTTTCAGGAGCCGATGACCTCGCTGAACCCGGTGCTGAGCATCGGCACGCAGATGATCGAGACGATCGTCGCGCATGAGCGCATCGGCATGCGCGCGGCGCGCGAGCGGGCGATCGACCTGCTTGCCAAGGTCGGCATCGCGGCGCCGGCGCGGCGGATGTCGGAATACCCGCACCGCCTGTCCGGCGGCACCCGCCAGCGGGTGATGATCGCCATGGCGCTGGCCTGCGGGCCGAAGCTGTTGATCGCCGACGAACCGACCACCGCGCTGGATGTCACCATCCAGGCGCAGATCCTCGACCTGCTCCGCCGCCTGCAGCAGGAATTCGCCATGGCGGTGCTGTTGATCACGCATAATCTGGGCGTGGTCGCCGAATTCGGCGATCGCCTGGTGGTGATGTATGCCGGGCGGGCGATGGAGGAGGGGCCGGTCGGCGAGGTTTTCGCGCAGCCGTCGCATCCCTACACCGCCGGGCTGATCGGCTCGATCCCGCCCCTCGGCCGGCGGCTGCATCGCCTGGCCGCCATTCCCGGCACCCTTCCGCCCGGCAACGCATTGCCCCCGGGGTGCCGGTTTTCCCCCCGCTGCGATCACGCGATTGCGGCGTGCCGCCAAGGTCAGCCGCCGCTGCTCAGCCTCGTCCACGACCGCCGCACCGCCTGCATCCGGCAAGGGGAGGGGGTGCTGACCGATCCACGCGAAGCTGACACCGCCGCGAAGCCGCCATCGCCGCCGCGCGCCGATCTTCTGGTGGTCAAGGACCTGCGCAAGGCATTCCCGCTCACCGGCGACGGGCTGTTCCAGCGCAGCTACGGGCGGATCCAGGCGGTCGAGCGGGTCTCGTTCACGGTCGCGGCAGGCGAGACGCTGGCGCTGGTGGGCGAAAGTGGCTGCGGCAAGACGACGACGGCGCAACTGGTGATCGGCCTGCTCGCACCCGATGCGGGCGACGTCGGCTTTGCCGGCGGCGATCTGACCGCGGCCGGGGAGGCCGCCCGGCGGGCGGCGCGGCGGGGCATGCAGATCGTGTTCCAGGATCCCGCCGGATCGCTCGACCCGCGCATGACCGTCGAGCAGATCATCGGCGAACCGCTCGATATCGCCGGCATGGAGCGCGGGCGCCGCAACGCCCGTGTCCGCGCGTTGCTCGAACGCGTCGGCCTCGATTCCGACAGCGCCTCCCGTCATCCGCACGCATTCTCCGGCGGCCAGCGCCAGCGCATCGCCATCGCCCGCGCGCTCGCGCCGGCGCCGAAGCTGATCGTGTGCGACGAGCCGGTCTCGGCGCTCGATGTGTCCATCCAGGCGCAGATCCTCAACCTGCTGCATGATCTGCAGGACGAGCTGGGCCTTGCCTACCTGTTCATCTCGCACGATCTCGGCGTCGTCCGGCAGATCGCCGATCGCGTCGCGGTGATGTATCTCGGCCGCATCGTCGAGATGGCCGACGCCGACAGCCTGTTCGGCGCGCCGCGACACCCCTACACGCAATCGCTGCTCGCCGCGGTGCCGTCGATCGAACGCGGCCGGCGCATCGCCGGCGCCCACGCGCTCGGCGACGTGCCCGACCCGCTGAACCGGCCGACCGGCTGCGGCTTTCGCAGCCGCTGCCCGCTGGCGGTGCAAGCCTGCGCCACGCAAGATCCCGAACTCCAGCCAACGGGCAGCCCCGGCCACGTCGTTGCGTGTCACCTGCAGGCGATACGATGAATCGAACGGCGGCGAACGCGCAATCCGATCCCGCGCAAGACCCAACAGCCCATCTGACAAGGAGCGCCCCCATGCGCAAGATTCTCATCGCCGGCTGCGAGCAGGAAATATCGTCGTTCAATCCGCAGAGCAGCCGGTACGAGGATTTCGACATCCTGCGCGGCAAGGCGCTGTTCGCCGCGCATGCCGGTGCCGATACCTGCATTCGCGGCGCGCTCGATGTGCTCGGCGTCCGAAATGACCTGGAACTGGTGCCGGTCTATGCCGCCTCGGCCTGCAGCGCCGGACCACTGGCGCAGGCTGACTTCGAGCGGCTCGCCGGTGAATTCCTCACCGCCATCGCTGACGCCATGACCCCTGATGTGGCCGGGGTATACCTTTCGCTGCACGGTGCGATGGGAGCCACCGGCGAACGCGATCCCGAGGGCTATCTGCTGCAACGCACGCGCGCCATTGTCGGGCCGCAGATCCCCATCGTGATTTCAATGGACCTGCACGGCCTGCTGACCGCCCGCATGCTGGAAAACTGCGACGCGATCGCGGTCTACCACACCTATCCGCACAACGATTTCACCAGCACCGGCCAGCGTGCCGCAAGATTGCTGGAAGCGATCCTGGATCGCGGGGCACGCCCGGTCATGGCGCGGATTATCATTCCCGCGCTGGTGCGTGGCCCCGAGCTGATCACCGCCACCGGCCTGTACGGCAAGGTCATCGACCGCGCCAAGGCGATGGAGACCGGCGGCGAGGCGCTGTCGGCTGCGGTGCTGATCGGCAACCCCTTCACCGATGCGCCGGAGCTTGGCTCGCAATCGCTTGTGATCACCGACAACGATCCGCAACAGGCCCGTCGTCTGGCGCTGGAACTGGCCGACGCATTCTGGGCCGGCCACGACCGCATGCTGGCGGAGTTGGAGGACTTGCCCGCGGCGATCGCCGATGCGGCCACCCAGCCAGGCCCGGTGACCTTCACCGACGCCGCCGATGCCCCCAGCAGCGGCGCCTCCGGCGATAGCAACACGATCCTGGCGGCCCTGCTCGCCGCCTCCTATCGCGGGCGGGCGATCATGCCCATCGTCGACGCCCCGGCCGCTGCCCGCGCCCACGCCGCCGGTGTCGGCGCGCGGCTGCGGCTTTCGCTCGGCGGCACCATCGATCCGGTGCGGTTTCCGCCGCTGGAGCTGGAGGTCGAGGTCGAGCGCCTGGGCGACGGCGAATACGTCCACGAGGTCTCCAGGCTGCCGGCCCATGCCGGGCCCACCGCGGTGCTGCGCCATGGCGATATCCGCATCGTCGTCATCAGCCATGCCGTGTTCATGATGGATCGCGCGATCTTCCTCGCGCATGGCCTGGACCCCGAACAGGCCGATATCATCGTGGTCAAATCCCCCGGCGCGGCGATGCGCTACTTCACCTTCGCGCGCCGCAACTATGTGCTCGACATCCCCGGTGCAACCTCCGCGAACCTGAAGAGCCTCGGGCACCTCGTGTGCCCGCGCCCGATGTTTCCGCTCGACGACGATGTGGTCTTCACCCCGAAGCCCGAGCTTTATCCCAGCGCATCGCGAGCGACGCCGTGACGCCGCGCACGATGGCCGCGATCCCAGGTGCCCGCCCATGATCTGTCAGGGCCAACCACGGATCAGCTTCGCGCATCTGCCAACCCCGCTGGAAGCCGCCCCGCGCCTGTCCGCGGCGCTCGGCATCGAATTGCTGATCAAGCGCGACGATCTGACCGGGCTTTGCGTCGGCGGCAACAAGGCGCGGCTGCTGGAATTCGCCATCGGGTCGTTGCGGGGCCAGGGGGTGGACACGCTGATCGCCCATGCCGCGGAACAGTCCAACAAGCTGCGCGACATCGCCGCCGCCGCCGCCCGCTTCGGCATGAAGGCAATCCTGCTGGTCCCCGGCCCGCCGCCGGCGGCGGGGCAGACGCTGCAAGGCAACCGCCTTCTGTTCGATCTGCTGGGGGCAGACGTGCGGGTGGTGCCGCCAAACGCCGACCGGGCCGAGATCATGGCCGCGCAGCAGGCTGTTCGCGATGAGGTCGCGCGCGCCGGCGGCAAGGCCGCCATCCTAGACCGCCAGCTCGACTACGGGATCGACGCCACAATCGCCTACGTCAACGCCGCCGAGGAACTCTGCCAGCAGCTTGCCGCCGCTTCGATATCGCCCTCTGCGGTGTTCATCGCCTGTGGTGCGGGCATGACGGCGGCCGGCCTCGCGCTGGGCCTGAAACACCTGGGCGCGCCGATGCGGGTGCACGCGGTCAGCATCGCCAGCCGGGCCGCGGACCTCGGCCGCGAGATCGAAGGACACGCCGCGCGCGCCGCCCAACGCCTGGGCATCGACACCCGCCTCGCCGCCGCCGACCTGACCCTGGTCGATGACCACCCCGACATCGCCTACGGCGAGGTGACGCCGGAACTGGTCGCCGTGACCCGTCGTTTCGCCCGGCTGCACGGCATGGTCATCGACCCGATCTACAACGCCAAGGTGGCGCTGGCGCTGGTCGAACAGGTCGAAACCGGCCGGATCGCGCAGGGCGCCCGTGTCGTGTTCGTCAACACCGGCGGCGCCCCCGCGATCTACAATGAGGCCGCGGCCCTGAGTGCCCCTTTGATAGCCCCCGATGCCAGGATATCGTGAAACGCCGGCAAGGCCGATCGGAACAGGGAATGCGATGACCCAGATCACCTCGACAGTGGATTTCGCCGCGCCGGGAAAGCAGATCGGCTGGCTGCGGGTGCCGCACTCGATCACCCGCAGCGCCTACGGGGTGATCCCCGTTCCGGTCGCGGTGCTGAACAACGGCGACGGCCCACGCATCCTGCTGACCGGCGGCACCCATGGCGACGAATACGAGCCCCAGGTCGTGCTCACCCGGCTGATCCAGCGGATGCGAGCCGAAGACATAAGGGGCCGGCTGATCGTCATCCCGGCGCTGAACACCCCGGCCGCGATCGCCGGAGCGCGCGTCAGCCCGTTCGACGACGGCAATCTCAACCGCGCCTTCCCCGGCGACCCCGATGGCGGGCCGACCTGGAAGATCGCCGATTACCTGCAGAACCATCTGGTGCCGATGGTCGACATGGTCGGCGACTTTCATTGCGGCGGCTCCAGCCTCGCCTATCGGCCGCACGCCAGCACGCATTTTTCGCCGGATAGCCCGCCCGAGATCAAAGCTCGCAGTCTCGCAGCGGTCCAGGCGCTCGGGCTGAAACACGTCATGGTGTTCGAAACCGCCAGCACCTCCGGCGGCATGTCCACCGCAACACGGCGGCACGGTAGGATTTACCTCAACGGCGAATATGGCGGCACCGGTTCGCTCACCCCAGAAGGCATCGCGCTGGTCGATTCCGCGGTGCGCCGGTTGCTGGCCTTTTTCGGCGCCACCGACACCAGGTTCGAGCCGCTGCCCCCGCCCCAGGTGATGCATGTCTTCGGCCCGCGCGCCTATGTCTACGCGCCCGAGGCCGGGGTCTTCGTCCCGGCGGCAAGGCTTGGCGATGCCGTCGCCGAAGGCGCGCTGTGCGGCGAATTGCTATTTCCCGAGAACCCCGGGCGCGCTCCGATCCCGCTGTACTTCGAGGCCTCAGGCGATCTGGTGTGCCAGCGTCACCCCGCACGCGTCGAACGCGGCGACTGCGTTGCCCATCTCGCCCGCGAGGTTGGGGCCTGAGCCACGAATAGCAGCTTCTTGGCCGTGCGCCGCAACACCGAGATATTCCAAGCGCGTTGGGCAACGTCTGGGGCTGCCGGATCTCGCAGAGTGGTCTGGGTTTTGTATGTTTTAGAAATTTGAAGAAGATCGACGAGATTGCCTGATTGACGAGTTTCGGCCATTTATCTACAAGCTGATGTAATCCGTTGCCGACACCCCCGCGCCTGCTGTGGTTGGTGGTACTGCCACCGTCCGAATTGCCGTAGCGTTGCGGCCCCGTCAGCCCGCGGTTTCGATCGCGACGCCAGTCGCCTGGTCGAACCAGCGCACGCGGCCAGGGTCGGCGGGGGCGAGGCCAATCGTTTCGCCGGGCGCGAACTGCAGCTCCGGCGGTAGGAATGCGGTGACGAGCGTGGCGCCAACATCGACACGTAGCAGGCTGCGCGAGCCGAGGAACTCGACGGTGCGCACGGTGCCGACGAGGGCTGCTTCGGCGGGCGCGGTGGAGATGAGGCCTTCGGGGCGAATGCCGGCGCAATAGGCCTGGTGCGCGGTGGGCAGTGTACCGGGCAGGGGGATCGACACGCCTGGGCCGCACAGCCGGCCGTTGTCGGGCGTGCCCTCCAGGATATTCATGCCCGGCTCGCCGAGAAACCGGGCGACTAACAGGTTGGCGGGGCGATCGTAAAGCGCCTTCGGCGCGCCAATCTGCGCAATCTGGCCAGCCGACATCACCACGATCATGTCGGAGAGCGTCATCGCCTCGCTCTGGTCGTGGGTAACGTAGAGCATCGTGGCACCGAGGCGCTGGTGCAGGTCTTTCAACTCCGATCGCATCTGCACGCGCAGCTGCTGGTCGAGGTTGGAGAGCGGCTCGTCAAGCAGATACACGGTGGGCGTGCGTACCATGGCACGGCCGAGCGCGACCCGTTGGCGCTGGCCGCCGGAGACCTCGCGCGGCAGGCGGTCGAGCAGGTGTTCGAGCCCAAGCATGACGGCTGCCTCGCGCACCCGGCGGGCGACATCGGCGTCGTTGGTTCGCCGCCGGCGGGCCCGCAGCGGGAAGGCGATGTTCTCGAACACCGTCA
>CAIRTN010000072.1 GCA_903881515.1 uncultured Rhodospirillales bacterium
CGCCTGAAACTTCCGTGGTCCGCTGCCGCAATAACATACTGGATGTGGCGCACCTGAACCGACAATCAGCGACCTCCACGCTATGGTCATGTCGATGATCGATCTTTTGTACTGAACTGTTCTGAAAAATATACGGCGAATTTTATTCCAAATTGGATTCAACTTTATCCATCAGATCATCGGCCTTGGTCGCCTCTCCGGATCCTGCAAGATTTTCGTCCACAGTGCGAATTTCGAAATCGGCCATGCAACGGGCGAATTTGGCGGACCGTGATCACGGTGGGCATCGACAATTAGGCTACGTCGGTTCGGGAATCCGCCACGACAGATTTCGTCCAACCCGTCTTGGACCCTGGCGATGCGGTGTTGCGGAACAGTCCACTCGCCGAGTTGGGGAATGGCCCGGTCCAATGGCACGCCATGATATCCGGGGGCGCGACCGCTATCGCTGACAATATGCTGACAAAAAAGCGGCGGCTGACCGTTGTCAGCAAAAACGGCCCCGAAGGGCCGCTTTCAAGTATCTGATTTTGCTAGGAAATTTTGGAGCGGGCGAAGGGATTCGAACCCTCGACCCCAACCTTGGCAAGGTTGTGCTCTACCCCTGAGCTACGCCCGCGCTCTTCAGTCCCCTTCGTGAACCTCGTTCACGTCCGGAGGGCGGCGTCTTATGCGGGTTTTCCGGTCTTTGCAACCCCCTCAGCGCATAGCAGTGCAACACAGGCTTGCCCGTATGCGCGTTTCGTGGCTTGTGCCGGCACGGACGCATAACATCTATCCCTTCGAATTGACGCGACACAGGCGAGGACGCCCTCATGGAAACCCTTATCGGGCAAACGCCGGCAGCCGCCGCGGGCGCCGACTCTTTCATTATCGACGGCGATCAGAGCACGTTCATGAAGGACGTGGTCGAGGCCTCTCGCACCATCCCCGTGCTGGTGGATTTCTGGGCGACCTGGTGCGGCCCCTGCAAGACGCTGACGCCGATCCTGGAAAAGGTGGTGCGCGCGGCCGGCGGGCGGGTGAAGCTGGTGAAGATCGACACCGACAAAAACCGCGGCCTGGTGCAGCAGCTGGTGCAGCTCGGTCTGCCGATGCAGTCGATCCCGACTGTCGCCGCGTTCTGGCAGGGCCAGATCGCCGATATCTTCCAGGGTGCGCAGCCGGAATCCGAAGTGAAGAAGTTCGTCGAGGCGCTGCTGAAAATGGGCGGCGGGGCGATGCCGGTGACCGATATGATCGCCGAGGCCAAGGCCGCGATGGAGGCCGGGCAGCCGGAGTATGCCGCCGGGCTGTTCAGCGAGGCGCTGCAGGCCGAGCCGGAGAACCCCGAGGCCTGGGGCGGGCTGATCCGCGCCATGCTGGCCCTGGGCGACGAGGAACAGGCCAACGAGGCCCTGCAACAGGTGCCGGAGAAGATCGCCGAGCATGCCGAGGTGCAGGGCGCCCGTTCCGCCCTGATGCTGGCCGCGGAAGGCCGCAAGGCCCAGGCTGAGCTGTCCAACTATGAGACCCGGCTGGCGGCGGATCCGGCGGATCATCAGGCCCGCTACGATCTCGCCACGGCGCTGAACGCGATGGGCCGGCGCGACGATGCCGCCGACGCGTTGCTGGAAATCATCAAGCGCGACCGGAAGTGGAACGAGGACGGCGCGCGGATGCAGCTGTTGAAGTTCTTCGAGGCCTGGGGCTTCGACGATGAAGCCACCGTCACGGCACGGCGCAAGCTCTCGACGCTGCTGTTCCGCTGATGCCGCGCACGGCGCCTGTTCTGGCGGATCTGCCGGCCGAGTTCCCGGTTTTCCCGCTGAGCGGCGCCCTGCTCCTGCCGCACGGACGCCTGCCGCTGAATATCTTCGAGCCGCGTTATCTGGCGATGACCGAGGATGCCCTGGCGCAGGGCCGCATGCTGGCGATGATCCAGCCCGACCGCGCTCATCCCGCGGGGCCGAACGGCTCGACCACCTACCGCATCGGCTGCCTTGGCCGGCTGACTTCGTTCAGCGAAACCGATGATGGCCGCTACCTGATCACCTTGACCGGGGTCATCCGCTTCACGGTCGCCGAGGAGCTGGAGATGCGGCGCGGCTACCGCCGGGTGCGCGGCAGCTTCGCCGGGTTCGAGGCGGATCTGACCCCGGCCGAAGCGGTCGCGGGCTTCGATCGCGAACTGCTGCTGTCGGCGTTGCGGGCCTATTTCACCCGCCGCGCGTTCGATGCGAACTGGGATGCAATCCGTGGCATGGCGGATGCGACGCTGGTGAACACACTTGCTATGGTGTGTCCGTTCGATCCGGTGGAAAAGCAGGCCCTGCTGGAATCCGCCAGCCTGGCGGACCGCACGGCGACGTTGCTGACCTTGCTGACGATCGACAGTCATACCGACGATGCGCTGCCGCACCGCCGGCGCGCGAGCTGAGAGGGTACCATGACCGAAACCGCCGTTCCCGTTGACCCCCGCCTGTTGGAAATCCTCGTTTGCCCGCTGACCAAGCAGACGCTGACCTATGACCGCGTGCGCAACGAGCTGGTCAGCACCGCGGCCGGGCTGGCCTATCCGATCCGCGACGGCATTCCGATCATGCTGCCCGACGAGGCCCGCCGGCTGGATGAGGCCTGATGCCCGAACCGACAGAGATCCGCCTGCGCCGGGCGGAAAAGCGGCTGGATGTCACCTTTGACGACGGCGTGCATTTCAGCCTTCCCGCCGAATTTCTGCGCGTGGAAAGCCCCAGCGCGGAAGTGCAGGGGCACGGCCCGGGCGAGCGCAAGACCATCGCAGGGCGCCGGCATGTCGGCATCATCGGCGTCGAGCCGGTGGGCAACTACGCCGTGCGGCTGATCTTCGACGACCTGCACGATACCGGTATCTATTCGTGGGATTATCTCTACCGGCTTGGCAAGGACCAGACCGGGATCTGGAATGCCTATCTGGACGCGCTGAAGGCGCAGAACCTGCGGCGCGATCCGTAGGAGGCGATGGCTAAGGGAAGGCCAGGGGTCTGCCCTGGACCCGCCAAAGGCCGAGGGCCTTTGGAAACCCATTCCTGAAGATGTGCTAGGGGCGGCCGGTTTGCTCGGCGTTGCGCGTGGAGCGGCGGAGCCAGCAAGATTCTTTGAGCTTCGCAGCCGCACGTAAGTTGGTGCTAAAGCAAATGGACGTGGGGTCCAGGGGACTGAGTCCTCTGGCGAGCTGAGGGCAGTGCCCTCATCTTCCTTTTTCAGCCTGGCAGCACCTGGATCGCCGACAGCCCCGCGGCCAGCAGCCGCTGGAGGTCGGGGCGCTGCAGGGCGACGCAGCCCTCGGTTGCCGCGAAATCGGCCCGCGCGACATGCAGGAAGATCGCTGAGCCGCGATCACGCACCACCGGCGCGTCGTTCCAGCCGAGCACGCCGACGAGGTCGTAGAGGTCGTCGCGCCGCCAGAGTTCTTCGTGCCGCGCATCATGTGGCAGAGTGATCTGCTTGTTGTAATCCCGGTGCCGTGGGTCGTCGCACCACCCGTCGCTTGGCGCGATCGGTTCGCGCGGCACGATGGTGCGCGGGATCGCCACCTTGTCGGCGCGGTAGAGCAGGCGGCGTAGCGGCAGCAGACCGACCGGCGTCGCGCCGTCGCCTTCCTGCTTGTCAGCGCGGATGCCGCCGCGGCCCAAGGCGCAGCGATAGGTCTCGCCACGAAAGGTCAGGCGCCCATCGGCGCGGACGACGGCCTCGGTCATCCCAGCAGATGCCCAAAGCGCTTCGCCTTGGTGGCCAGATAGGTGTCGTTCACGCCGTTCGGCGCGAAGGCATGGGCCTCGCGCACGGCATCGACCCCGCAGGCGGCCATGGCGGCGACCTTGTCGGGGTTGTTGGTCAGCAGGCGGATCCCGCCGATGCCCAGCTGGTGCAGCATCGTCGCCGCGATCAGGAAGTTGCGCTCATCGGCGCCCCAGCCCAAAGCGCGATTGGCATCCAGCGTATCCAGTCCGCGATCCTGCATCACATAGGCCCGCAGCTTGTTGACCAGACCGATGCCGCGGCCTTCCTGCGCCAGATACAGCAGCACCCCGGCGCCGTCCTCGGCCATGCGCGCGATCGCACCGCGCAACTGCGAGCCGCAGTCGCAGCGCAGGCTGCCGAGTAGGTCGCCGGTGAAGCATTCCGAATGCACCCGGGCCAGCGGGGCCGTAGTATTTTCGGGCCGGCCGACCAGAATCGCCAGATGCTCAATCCCCATGTCAGGCGCGCGGAAGGCAACCACGCGCGCATCCGGCGCGCCTTCCAGCGGCACGGCGGCTTCGGCCACCCGCACCAGGTTGGTGGCGGCCGCCGCCGGATAGTCCAGCACGTCGGCGGCGGGGACGGCTAGGATGTGGCGGGTTTCGGCACGCTGCGCGGCATCGGCGCGGGCCGGCGCAACCAGGGCTGCCGGTAGCAGGCGCGCGAGCTTCATTAGCGCCAGTGCCGCGGGCGCGCTCTCGGGCGGCGTGGCCGTCAGCAGCGGTTCATCGGGCAGGATATCCTCGGCGGTCGGGTCGGCGAGCGAGCGCAGCACGTCGGGGTGGAACAGCCGGGGGCGGACATGCACCGCGATCGCGGCCTGATTGGGTTCGACCGGCCGGCGCAACACGGCCGCCGCCCGCACCGGGGCGAGCAGCAGCATGGCGCCGCCGCCTAACAATTCGGCGAATTCGGCAAGCCCCGCCGCACCGACGGTTTCGGCCGGCACTACAACGAGGCTTTCGTCGCCGCTGAGCAGCATCACCGGCACGCCGCGTTTCAGGTCAGAGACCGCGCGATGCACCGCGCGCAGCCGCAGGGCCAGGGCGTCGGCCTTACCGGCATGGCCGTCGGCGGCGGTGTCGCTTCGCAGCATTGTCTGGTTCATCGCGTTCAGCACGTCCATTCCGGGTTGCGCCCCCTCTATCTATGCCAGAAAAGGCGTTTGCCGAGTCCTCGGCGCGCAGGACGGCCCTGCATGGTGTATAGACGTCACAACTGTGCGTGTCGCGGCGTCTGATCACGCAAACGTGAACATCTTGCCGTGCGGCGCGCGAGAAGGCACGATATCACTGGCGATGACGCGCAGCTTGACGTCAAGTGCGAGTCGCGACCCGCGGCTTGTGGTGCTTAGAAGAGGGATATGAATGGCATGGCTGGCGAACGGCCGATCCTGATTGTCGACGATGATCCGGCGCTGCGCGACATGCTGAAAGAACAGCTGGCCGTCGATGGCGAGTTCATCGCGGGTGAGGCTGGCAGCACGGCCGAGGCGGAAGCGAAGGTGATCACGGCGGGTGAGCGCTATGACGCGCTGATCCTCGACGTTGGATTGCCCGATGGCGATGGGCGGGACCTGTGTGCGCGGCTGCGCCGGCACGGGGTGAAGGTGCCGATCATCATGCTGACCGGATCGGACGACGAAGGCGATATCGTGCGCGGCCTGGATGCCGGGGCGAACGACTATATCGCCAAACCGTTCCGCATGGCCGAATTGCTGGCGCGGTTGCGGGCGCAGCTGCGCACGTTCGAGAACAGCGAGGACGCGGTCTTCACCATCGGGCCGTACACCTTCCGCCCGTCGGCGAAGATGTTGCTGGAGCCGGTCAAGAACAAGAAGATCCGGCTGACCGAGAAGGAAGCCGCGATCCTGAAATACCTCTACCGCGCCGGCACCCGCCCGGTCGGGCGTCAGGTGCTGCTGAACGAGGTCTGGGGCTATAATGCCGCGGTCACCACGCACACGCTGGAGACGCATATCTACCGGCTGCGGCAGAAGATCGAGCCCGATCCATCCAACGCCCGCCTGTTGCTGACCGAGGGCGGCGGCTACCGGCTTGACCCGGCCGGGATTCGCACCGCAGCCTGAACGGCTGGTATTCCATGACGCCCTGTTTTCGAGGGGCATCAGCCGCTATGGTGGCTGATGCCCTTTGATGCACCCCTTTCCGAACAGGCCCGGCTGCGCACGACGCGGCCGGTGGCTTATTGGTTGTTCGGCGTCTGCGCGATGCTGCTGGTGATGATCGTCCTGGGGGGCGTGACGCGGCTGACCGGATCCGGGCTTTCGATCATGGAGTGGGCGCCGCTATCCGGCGCATTGCCGCCGTTGAGCGAGGCGGAGTGGCAGCGGCTGTTCGCGCTGTATCAGAAGATCCCCCAGTACACGCTGGTCAATGACGGCTTCGGGATCGCCGGATTCAAGAAGATCTTCTGGCTGGAGTGGTTTCATCGTTTGTGGGGGCGGTTGATCGGCCTGGCCTTTATCGTGCCGTTGCTGTGGTTCGCCTGGCAGCGCGCGATCCCGCGAGTCCTGTTGCCGCGTCTGGGGCTGCTGTTCGTCCTGGGCGGGCTGCAGGGCGCGGTTGGCTGGTTCATGGTCGCCTCGGGGTTCTTTGCCGATGCCACTGCGGTTTCGCCGTACCGGCTGGTCGTGCATCTCGGCCTCGCGCTCGCTTTGTATGCCGCCATTCTGTGGACCGGGCTGTTCCTGTTGCGGCCAATCCCAGGTCAGGCCGCGCCGGCGGCGCCACGTTTCCTGGCCGTGCTTGCGGCAACACTTGCCGCGCTGACGATTATCGCGGGCGGCTTTGTCGCCGGCACCCATGCCGGGCTGACCTACAACACCTTCCCGCTGATGGACGGCCGCCTGGTGCCGGACGGCTACGCGATGCTGTCCCCCGCCTGGCGCAACCTGACCGAGAATATCCCCGCTGTGCAGTTCGATCATCGGCTGCTTGCGACGTTGACGGCGTCGGTCGCGCTTGCCGCTGCCTGGGCCGGGCGTGGCACGGCGGCGAAGCTGCCGTTGTTGGTTTTGGTGCTGGCGGTGCTGTTGCAATACGCGCTCGGCGTCGCCACGCTTATCAATGTCGTTGCCGTGCCCCTTGCCGCCGCCCACCAGGGTGCGGCGGTGCTGGTGTTGACGGCAGCCATCGTTGCCTTGCATGCGCTGCGGCGCCCTTCCCTGGATAGCAGATGACCTCAGCTCTTGAAGCCACCGACCAGCTTTTCTTCGCCCGCGAAGGCGCGACCCTCAGCCTCGAGGCCGCGCAGGCGCAGACGCGCAAGGCGCTCGCCAGCGCCGATGATGGCGAATTGTTCCTGGAATACCGCGAGAGCGAGAATATCAGCCTCGATGACGGGCGCATCCGCTCCGCCGGATTCGACACCACGCTCGGCCTCGGGCTGCGCGGCGTCGCCGGCGAAGCGACGGGATATGCCCATGCCGGCGAACTGACCGAGGATGCGCTGGCCCGCGCCGCGGTGACGGTGTCGTCGATCTCGGCCGGGCATTCCGGCGTGGCCGCCGAGCCGCCGACGTCGCGCAACGACCGGCTGTATACCGATGCCAACCCGCTGTCCGGCATGCCGTTCGCGACGCGGACCGGTCTGCTGGCCGAAATCGACGCCTATGCCAGGGCGCGCGATCCGCGGGTGCGCCAAGTGATGGCCTCGGTGTTCGGCGAGTTCCAGGCGGTGCAGATCATTCGCGCCGACGGCACGCGGGTGGCCGACCTGCGGCCGCTGGTGCGGCTGAACGTATCGGTGGTGGTCGAGAAGGACGGGCGGCGGGAGACCGGCAGCTACGGCACCGGCGGCCGGCATGACTATAGCCGCTTTACCGACGAGACCCTGTGGAAGGGCGCGGTGGACGAGGCCTTGCGTCAGGCACTGGTCAATCTGGATAGCCGTCCGGCGCCGGCCGGGGAGATGCCGGTGGTGCTCGGCTCCGGCTGGCCCGGCATCCTGCTGCACGAGGCGATTGGGCACGGGCTGGAAGGCGATTTCAACCGCAAGGGAACGTCGGCCTTCGCGGGGCTGATGGGGCAGCGCATTGCTTCGCCGGGCGTGACCGTGGTCGATGACGGCACGCTGCCTGATCGACGCGGCAGCTTGACGGTGGATGACGAGGGCACGCCGACCTCGCGCACCGTGTTGATCGAGGATGGCTATCTGCGCGGCTACCTGCAGGATCGGCTGAACGCGCGCCTGATGGGGGTGCGGCCTACCGGCAACGGACGGCGGCAATCCTACGCGCATGCGCCGATGCCGCGGATGACCAACACCATTATGCTGGGTGGGACCAACACCGCCGAGGAGATGATCCGCTCGGTGAAGCATGGGCTTTACGCGGTGAATTTCGGCGGCGGGCAGGTCGATATCACCTCCGGCAAGTTCGTGTTTTCGGCCAGCGAGGCCTACATGATCGAGGACGGCAAGGTGACCGCGCCGGTGAAAGGCGCGACACTGATCGGCAACGGGCCGGATGCGCTGACGCGCGTCGAGATGATCGGCGGCGATATGCAGTTGGACCCCGGCGTCGGCACCTGCGGCAAGAACGGCCAGGGGGTTCCGATGGGCGTGGGGCAGCCGACCTTGAAGCTCTCGGGCTTGACGGTCGGCGGCACGGCGGCCTGACGGCCACGATGAGAGAAATTCGTGCGCTGACATCGTTGCGTGGCTTCGCGGCGCTGGCGGTGGTGTTGCAGCATTTTTCTGCGACGGCGCAGGCGCACGCCCTACACCGCATTCCGTCGCTGGTGCCGCATGGCTACATCGCGGTGGATTTCTTCTTCGTGCTCAGTGGCTTCATCATGAGCTACACCTACCTGGATCGGTTCACCGGCGGCGTTCCGGGCGCCTATGCCGACTTCCTGGCGCGAAGGGTTGCTCGGGTGGCACCGTTGAATGTCGCGGTGGTGATCCTGATTATGTTCTGCGGCGTGACGAGTTCGGCGCTGCTGGGACGCAACCTGTTTTTCGACGCTGGAGTGGGCTGGTTCGACGTGTTGGCGAACATGTTGATGCTCCAGGGGCTTGGGATTGGTCACAACATGAATGGCCCGTCCTGGAGTATCAGCGTCGAGTTCGTCGCTTACCTGACATTCCCGCTGCTGGTGATGCTGAATTTCCACCGCGCGATGGTGGTACGCGCGGCGATGGGCGTGCTGTCGTTTGGCGCACTGTTCGCGTTGGCATTCAGCAGCGCCGATATCAGTCGGGAAACGGTCTGGCTGGTGCCGTCGCTGATGCGCTGCTTCTCGGAGTTCAGCCTGGGGATGCTGGGGTTCTGGGTCTTCCGCAGCGGGCGATTTTCGATCATCGGCTCCGACGAGGCGGTGATCCTGCTGCTTGGCGGCGTTGCGGCCTCGATGCTGCTGCGGGTGGATCTGCCGGCGATGCTGCTGTTTCCCTTCGTGGTCGTTGCCTGTGCCCGCAACACCGGCATCGCGTCGCGGGTGCTGGGCTCATCGGTGCCGTATTTTCTCGGGCTGGTGTCCTATTCGCTTTACCTGATGCATAACATGTTCCGCATCCCCCTGCTGGCGGCGCTGCGGGCGGTGCATCCGATGCCGCTGGAGACCGTGCCGGCGCTGGCTTTCGCGCTGGCGGGGGCGCTGTTCGTGATCCCGTTTGCGTGGCTGGCCTATCTGTGGGTGGAGCGCCCCGGCCGCAATGTCGTGCGCCATATGCTGCACGCCAGGCCGCGCGTCGCCTGAAATTCAGGTTTCTTCGAACGGGTTCTTCGTGCCGCGCATCTGCAGGCGGATCGGGGTGCCGGGCAGGTCGAAGGTTTCGCGCAGGCTGTTGACCAGATAGCGCTGGTAGTCCTCGGGCGTCTGTTCGGCGCGGGTGCCGAAGATCACGAAGGTGGGCGGGCGGGCCTTGGCCTGGGTCATGTAACGCAGCTTCAGCCGCCGGCCGGCGACCAGGGCCGGGGCGTGGCGTTCCAGCGCGCCTTCGAACCAGCGGTTGAGCTGGCCGGTGGAGATGCGCATGTTCCAGACCTTGTGCGCCTGGCGGATCGCCGGCAGCAGCTTGGCGACGCCCTGGCCGGTGAGGGCGGACAGGGTGACGACCTGGATGCCTTTCAACTGCGCCAGACTGCGTTCCAGCCGGTCGTCGATGACCTTGCGCATCGCATTGCGGTCTTCCACCGCATCCCATTTGTTCAGCACCAGGATGATGGCGCGGCCCTCGCGTTCGACGAGGCGGGCGATCTGCAGGTCCTGGTCCTCGACGCCCAGGGTGGCATCGACGGTCAGCACCACGACCTCGGCCATGCGCAGGGCTTCGAGGCTGGAGCCGACGGACATTTTTTCCAGCGGCTCGTCGACGCGGGCGCGCTTGCGCATGCCGGCGGTGTCGACCAGTTCGATTTCGCCTTCGGCATCGCGGATGCGCACGGCGACCGCGTCGCGGGTCAGGCCCGGCTCGGGGCCGGTGATCATGCGTTCCTCGCCGATCAGCATGTTCAGCAAGGTGGATTTGCCGGCGTTCGGGCGGCCGACGATGGCGAGGCGGAGCGGGCCGCCTTCGATGTCTTCTTCCTCGACTTCGGGCGGCAGGCGATCGGCGATCTCGCCCATCAGGTCGGCCAGACCATCGCCATGCTCTGCTGAGACTGCCAGAGGCGAGCCGAGGCCGAGGCTGTAGGCATCGAGCGCGGCATTGCTGCCGGCGCGGCCTTCGGCCTTGTTCACCACCAGCAGGATCGGGCGGCCCTGTTTGCGCAGCCAGTCGGCGAAATGCGCGTCCGACGGCGTGACGCCGGCACGGGCGTCGACGACGAACAGCACGAGGTCAGCGCGGGAAACGGCGGATTCGCTGCTGGCGCGCATGCGGCCGTAGAGGGTTTCCGGTGCGGATTCCTCGAGGCCGGCGGTATCGACCAGGCGGACGCGGCGGCCGCGCAGCATGGCCTCGGCGTCCTTATGGTCGCGGGTGACGCCCGGGGTGTCGGCGACCAGCGCGAAGCGCCGTCCGACGAGCCGGTTGAACAGCGTGCTTTTGCCAACGTTGGGCCGGCCGGCGATGACGACGGTGGGGATCACCGCAGGCAGGTCAGCGTACCGTCGGCGGTGACGATGTAGAGCGCCCCCGCGGCCGGTACAGGTGCCAAAGCCGCGCCGGAGGGAAGATCCCTCTGGGCCAATTGCTTGCCGTCCAGGGGGTTGATGGTCACCAGCTTCCCATTGGAGCCGGCGACGTAGAGCCGCTCGCCGGCCAGCACCGGGCCGGTCCAGACGATCGGGTCGCGCTGCTTCTCCATATCCTCGAAGCGATCGAGGCCCAGGGTCCAGACCACGCGGCCATCGACGCGCGACAGGGCGGCGACGGTGCCTTCGACGGTGACAATGAACAGGAAGTTGCCGGCGACCCAGGGCATTTCGCCGACCGCGACTTCACGCTCCCACAGCCGGCGGCCGGTGCGCAGGTCGATGGCGACGAGCAGCTTGCCGAGGCCGCCGGCGTAGAGCCGGCCATCGGCGCTGGCCGGGGTGCCGCGGATGGCGGCGATGTCGGCGATGGAGACGCGGCCGCGGGCGGCGGCGAGGTTGTCGCTCCAGGCGCTGGTGCCGCCGCCGGAGCGCATGGCGCGGACTTCGCCGGAGCTGAAGCCGCCGATGACGATGCCTTCGACATAGACCGGGGCGGGCAGGCCGAGCATCGAGGTTTCGGCGGCGGGGGCCTGTTGCGACCAGATGCGCTTGCCGTCGGCGGCATCGTAGGCGGACATCGAATCATCGATGGTGGTCACAAAAATCTTGCCGCCGGCGATGGTGGGGGCGGAGCGGGCGGGGGTGGCCATGGTCACGCGCCAACGCTCGCCGCCGGTAGCGGCGTCGAATGCGATGAGGTCGGCCCGGCCGGTGGCCGCATACAGCGTGCCGTCGGCGAAGCCGATGCCGCCGCCGATATTGGTGCTGCGGTCGTCCTTACCGCGGGTATCGGCTTTCCAGGCCTGGGCGCCGGTGGTGGCGTCGAAGGCGCTGATGCGGGCGTCGCTGTCCATGGTGAACACGCGTCCGGCGGCGACCACGGGGGAGGCGGTGATGCGTTGGCGGTAGCCGGTGCCGTAGCCGATGCCGGCGGACCAGGCGGCGGCCAGTTCAGGCCGGGCCTGCATATGGCCGCCCGAGTGCGCGGGGGTGCCGCCGACCTGCGGCCAGTCGGCAAAGGCGGTGGCTGCCGGCAGGGTGACCCGCGGGGCGCCGGCGTCGGGGACGAGGGTGGTCGCCTCGGCGCGGATCGCGACGCGGGTGCCGGGGAGCTTCGCCTTTTCGGAGCCGAACCAGGTATCGTAAAGGCTGCACCCGCCGAGCGGCAGGATAGCGGCGAGCAGGGCGGCGCGACGGGTCAGACGCATCTTCGCAGGGTCTTTCATCAGCCGCCGATTTGCGCGAGCAAGCCGTTGGCACGGCCGCGCACGCCTTCAGGGGCGGTGGTATCGATTGACAGCCGGCGCAGGGTGTCGCGGGCCGTATCCTTTTTGCCGAGGCGCAGATCCAGCAGTGCCTGGGCTTCTTCAGCCAGCGGGCGCAGCGGGTTGCCGGGGGCGGTGACGGGGCGCAGGTGGTTTTCGACCTGTGCGGCGTCGCCCTTGTCGATTTCGTGGGTGGCCCAGTGCAGGCGGGCGATGTCGCGCAGCATCGGGTCGGCGCTGCTGTCATTGGCGACGGCGTCCCACAGGCTCAGGGCCTGGTCGGCCTGGCCGGCATCGGCGGCGATGGCGGCGGTGCGCAGGCGGGCGACGGTGCGATAGCCGGCGCCGCCTTCGGCGATGACCTTGTCGAGCGTGGCCTTGGCCGCGGTGCGATCGCTGCCGGCGGGGGCGTCGGCGATTTTGGCGGCGGCGATGTAGAGTTCGGCGACCCGGGCGGTTTCGCGCGCGGAGTAGGCTTTCCAGGCTTCCCAGCCGCCGACGGCGGCCGTCATCAGCACGGCGCCGGCGACCAGGAGGCCGCCATAGCGCTGCAACAGCTTGCGCATCTTGTCTGCGCGGAGTTCTTCGTCGACCTCGTCAAAAATATCGGACAAGTCCAGCCTCTCCAGGATCAGTGGCGCCTTGGATCAGGGGGGGCGCGGCGGCGCGGACCATACAGGCGGGGGGAGGGCAAATCAAACCGCGTCTCGCAGCGCGGTTGGCAAGGTTCTGTTCATCTGTTTGCGCCACGATGGCGGCATGCGCATCCTGTGTCTGCTTCCGCTGTTTCTGCTCGCGTCTTGTGCCGCCGCGGCGCCGCAATGGCATGCCGGGATGACGGGGATCGACTGTTCGCTGGTGCGGATGCAGCAGGGGCGACCGTATTGCAACACGCAGGAACCGCCGCCGGAGCGGCCGCCGTTCTGCACCCGCAGCCTGGGCACGGTGGATTGCTGGAGCAATCCGCAGGCGCTGTCTGGCCCACCACGGGAGGTGGCGGATGGGCCACGGACGTTGACGCAGGAGCAGGAGCGGTTGCGGACCAGCGCGACGCCGTGGTTTTGAGATATTGATACGATAACGGAACAATATTGGCGTGCGTCGGCATCGCCGCGGAGTGTCGAAATTTTTGGATTCGGGCGCAGGTGGTGCGCGGAGTGCCGGCAGGGGCGTTTGCCGCGGGTTGAACGCGGGCTGGCCGGGGGCGGCTTGGGCCGGTTCGGTGCGTGGCGCCGTGGGGGCGCGGGTGTGGATGACCCGGGGCGCGGGACGGGCGCGGGATTTCGGCGCGGCCGGGGCGCACGGGCGCGCAGGAGCGTGGGGGGGTGTTGGGGCTTTCGCGGCCGGGAGTGGCGCGGGGATGACGGGGGGCGGGGGCGGGAGTTCGCCGTTGCGCCAGGCGGTGAAGAGGTTTTCGATGCTGGCGAAGAGTTGGCGCAGGGCGAACCAGAGGAGGATCGCTTCGGACAGACTCCCCCCGGCGTGCCGCACACAGGCGACGAGGGTTTTGATGTGGCCAGTCACGATGCGGGCCTGCTGGATTTTAACTATTGAGGTCTATCTAACTAACTATTACTCCGATGGCAACGGAAAAATGCGGGTTGGGGATTATTTTTTCATACGCCCGCGTCGGGGTGGAGGTGGCGGGTTACGCTTCGCTAACCCG
>CAIRTN010000073.1 GCA_903881515.1 uncultured Rhodospirillales bacterium
CCGCCCCGGCTACGGCCCCCGCCCCGGCCGCCGCCCCCGCGCCGCTCGCCGTGCATGCCCCGGTGCAGGCCGCCGCCGCGGCGATGCCCGAGGACAAGGACTGGGGCGCAACTTCGAAGATCACCGTGCGCGAGGCCCTGCGCGACGCGATGGCCGCCGAAATGCGCGCCGACGCCGATGTGTTCCTGATGGGCGAGGAAGTCGCCCAGTACCAGGGTGCTTACAAGATCAGCCAGGGCCTGCTCGACGAGTTCGGCGCCAAGCGCGTCATCGACACCCCGATCACCGAGCACGGCTTCACCGGCATGGCGGTCGGCGCCGCGATGAACGGCCTCAAGCCGATCGTCGAGTTCATGACCTTCAACTTCGCCATGCAGGCGATGGACCAGATCATCAACTCGGCGGCCAAAACCCTCTACATGTCCGGCGGCCAGATGGGCTGCCCGATCGTGTTCCGCGGCCCCAACGGCGCCGCCTCGCGCGTCGCCGCCCAGCACAGCCAGTGCTACGCCAGCTGGTACGCCCATGTGCCCGGCCTCAAGGTGGTCGCTCCCTGGTCCGCCGCCGACGCCAAGGGCCTGCTGCGCGCCGCAATAAGAGACCCCAACCCGGTCATCTTCCTCGAAAACGAAATCCTCTACGGCCAGAGCTTTGACTGCCCGACCGACCCCGACTTCGTGCTGCCGATCGGCAAGGCGAAGATCGAGCGCGAAGGCAGCCAGGTCACCATCGTCGCCTTCTCGATCATGGTTGGCGTGGCACTCCAGGCCGCCGAGGCGCTCGCGGCCCAGGGCATCAGCGCCGAGGTGATCAACCTGCGCACGCTCCGCCCGCTCGACACCGCCACCATCGTCGCCAGCGTCAAGAAAACCAGCCGCCTCGTCACCGTCGAAGAGGGCTGGCCGTACGCCGGCATCGGCGCCGAAGTGGCGATGCAGGTGATCGAGAACTGCTTCGACTGGCTTGATGCGCCACCGGTGCGGGTCTACGGCACCGATGTGCCGTTGCCCTACGCCGCCAATCTGGAAAAACTCGCGCTGCCGCAGCCCGAATGGGTCGTCGACGCCGTGCGCAAAATCATCTGACCCGGGGGGAGGGGACGCCATGGCCACCAACATCCTGATGCCGGCGCTGAGCCCGACGATGACGGAGGGCACGCTGGCGCGCTGGCTGAAAAAGGAAGGCGACACGGTCCGCGCCGGCGACGTGATCGCCGAGATCGAGACCGACAAGGCGACGATGGAAGTCGAAGCCGTCGACGAGGGCATCCTCGGCAAGATCCTGATCGCCGACGGCACCGAAGGCGTGAAGGTCAACGAACCGATCGCCATCCTGGTCGCCAAGGGCGAAGCCGTCCCGGCCAAGGGCGCCCCGGTCGCCACCCCGGCCCCGGTCGCCGCCCCGGTGATCCACACACCGGCACCGGCCGCCGCCGCAGCCGCACCGGCATCAGCCGCTGCCCCGGCCGCCGCGCGCATCGTCGCTTCGCCGCTGGCCAAGCGCATGGCCGCGCAATCCGGCCTGTCGCTCGCCGGCATCGCCGGCAGCGGCCCGAACGGACGCATCGTCAAAGCCGATATCGACGCCGCCCTGGCCAAACCCGCCGCTGCAGCCCCGGCCTCGGCGGCCGCCCCGGCGCCAAAGCCCTCCGCCCCGGTCTCGATCACCGCGCCGCACTCGCTCGTGCCGCACAGCTCGATGCGCAAGGTCATCGCCCGCCGCCTCACCGAGGCGAAATCGACCATCCCGCATTTCTACGTCTCGATGGATATCGAGCTCGACGCCCTGCTCAAGCAGCGCGCCGACCTCAACGCCCGCAGCCCGAAAGACGGCGCCGGCGCCTTCAAGCTCTCGGTCAACGACCTGCTGATCAAGGCCGCCGCCATCGCGCTCCGCCGCCTGCCCAAGGTCAACGCCTCCTGGACCGACGAAGCCCTGGTGCTCTACGACGACGTCGATATCTCCGTCGCCGTATCCATCCCCGACGGCCTGATCACGCCGATCATCCGCAAGGCTGACCAGAAAGGCCTGGCCGCGATCAGCAACGAGATGAAAGACCTCGCCACCCGCGCCAAGGCCGGCAAGCTGAAGCCCGAGGAATTCCAGGGCGGCGGCTTCTCGATCTCCAACATGGGCATGTTCGGCGTCTCCTCGTTCTCCGCCATCATCAACCCGCCGCAGGCCGGCATCCTGGCCATCTCAGCCGGCCAGCAACGCCCCGTGGTCAAAGACGGCCAACTCGCCGTCGCCACCGTGATGAGCTGCACCCTCTCCGTCGATCACCGCGTCATCGACGGCGCGCTTGGCGCCGAGTGGCTGTCGGTGTTCAAGTCGGTGGTGGAAGACCCGCTGAGCCTGCTGCTGTGAGCCTGCCGCCCGGGATCACCATCCGCGACGCCGTGCCCGGCGACGAAGGCACGGTGGCGCATTTCGTGCGCCGCCTCGCCGAATACGAAAAATTGCTGCACGCAGCCGTCGCCACCGACGAACAGTTCCGCCTCGCCCTGTTCGGCCCCAAGCCGCGCATCGCCGCCCTGATCATCGAACACGAAGCCACCCCGATCGGCTTCGCCGTCTGGTACTACGATTTCAGCACCTTCCTCGGCACCCCCGGCCTCTACCTCGAGGACATCTTCGTCGAACCCGCCCACCGCGGCCAAGGCATCGGCAAAGCCATCTTCCGCCTCATCGCCCGCCGCGCGCTGGACGAAGGCTGCACCCGCATGAACTGGTCGGTGCTGGACTGGAACGCCCCTTCTATCGCGTTTTACCGCTCGATCGGGGCGGTCGGCATGGACGACTGGACCGTGCAACGCCTTGAGGGCGCGGCGCTTAAGGCGCTTGCAGAATGAAGGAAGGAGTCTTCTTTTTGTGAACAAAAAGAAGCAAAAAAACTTCCTCCATGAAGCTGTGCGGTTCAACCGCTCGGCCCTTATGAATAAAAATTTTTTGGTTCTTTTTTTCAAAAAAGAACAAACTTCCTACCTAACCGTCTCCTATGGGGAACCCAACCATGGCCGAACAAAGCTTTGATCTGATCGTCGTCGGCGGCGGCCCTGGTGGCTACGTTGCCGCCATCCGGGCGGCCCAGCTTGGCATGAAGGCCGCGGTCGTGGAGCGGGAGAATTTGGGCGGCATCTGCCTCAACTGGGGCTGCATCCCCACCAAGGCGCTGCTGCGTTCCAGCGAGATCAACCATCTGCTGCACAATCTCGGGCAGTTCGGCTTCGCCGCCGACAATATCCGCTTCGATCTCGCCGCCGTGGTGAAGCGCTCGCGCGGCGTGGCGAAGCAGTTGTCGTCGGGCGTGGCGCATCTGCTGAAGAAGAACAAGGTCGCGGTGATCGATGGCCATGCGAAGCTTGCCGGCAAGCACACTTTGGTGGTGAGCAAGGACGGCAAGCCGGATCAGACGCTGAAGGCGCCGCACATCATCCTGGCCACGGGTGCGCGTGCGCGGCAGCTGCCTGGCATCGAGGCCGACGGCAAGCTGATCTGGTCGTATCGCGAGGCGATGGTGCCCGACATGATGCCGAAATCCCTGCTGGTGATCGGCTCCGGCGCCATCGGCATCGAGTTCGCCAGCTTCTACCGCAACATGGGCGCCGAGGTGACCGTGGTTGAGGTGATGGACCGTGTGCTGCCGGTGGAGGATGCCGAGATTTCGGCTTTTGCCCGCAAGAGCTTCGAAAAGCAGGGCATGAAGATCATCACCTCGGCGGCGGTGAAAGCGGTGAAGAAGGGCGCGGCCAACGTCACCGTCACCGTCGAGTCCGGCGGCAAGGCGCAGGATATTGTGGTGGACCGGGTGATCTCCGCCGTCGGCATCGTCGGCAACGTGGAGAATCTCGGGCTTGAGGGCACCGGCGTGAAGGTCGATCGCACCCATGTGGTGATCGACGAGTACTGCCGCACCGGCGAACCGGGCGTCTACGCCATCGGTGACATCGCCGGCCCGCCCTGGCTGGCGCATAAGGCCAGCCATGAGGGCGTGATCTGCGTCGAGAAGATCGCCGGCCTGCCGGTGCATCCGCTGGATACCAAGAACATCCCCGGCTGCACCTATTGCATGCCGCAGGTCGCCTCGGTGGGCTACACCGAGGCCGCGGCCAAGGCCGCCGGGCATGAGGTGAAGGTGGGCAAATTCCCGTTCATCGGCAACGGCAAGGCCATCGCCATGGGCGAGCCGGAAGGCATGATCAAAACGGTGTTCGACGCCAAAACCGGCGAACTGCTCGGCGCGCACATGATCGGCGCCGAGGTCACCGAAATGATCCAGGGCTACACCATCGCCCGCACGCTGGAGAGCACGGAGGCCGAACTGATGCACACGGTGTTCCCGCACCCCACGATCAGCGAAGCCATGCATGAGTCGGTGCTTGACGCCTACGGCCGCGCCATCCACTTCTGAGCGACCGCAACGAGGCTTCCGCCATGACCACGCGCGTCGTCATCGATCACCGCCTCCGCCATCCGGAGAAGGCGAACCGTCCTGACAACCCGATCCAGCGCAAACCGGCTTGGATACGCGTCAAGGCGCCGAATCATCCGGTCTATCACGAGACCCGCGAACTGATGCGCGGCGCCAGCCTGACCACGGTGTGCGAGGAAGCCGCCTGCCCGAATATCGGCGAATGCTGGTCCAAGCGGCACGCCACGATGATGATCATGGGCGACACCTGCACCCGCGCCTGTTCTTTCTGCAACGTGCGCACCGGCCAGCCGGCGGCGCTCGATGCCGAC
>CAIRTN010000074.1 GCA_903881515.1 uncultured Rhodospirillales bacterium
CGCGCGACACGGCCTTCGCGCTGGAGCATGGCGCGGACGATTTGCCGTTTCGCTTCAAGCTGTGGTTTGGCAAGGCGTTCGATCTGGCCGGGGCCATCGAGAGTTTCGCCGTTAAGTAAGGCTTCTTTTTTATAAAAAAGAAGCAAAAAATTTCATTCGTCGCTGTAGAAGCGTACGTTCATGCAGCGGTGAGTAGAAGTTTTTTGGTCCATTTTTTCAAAAAAATACTACTCCCTTAGATTACATACCCAACCAAATAAACCAGCAACCCCAGCACAACATAAGCCCCGCCAATCCAAAGCGAGAGCGCTCGCTGCCGAGCGCGCAGTGCGGGAATAAACCGCAGCATCATGAGCAGCGTCAGCGACAGCATCCCGAGGCCGCGCAGCACGTCGACTGGCGGCACGGCCCCGGGGAAGGTCATCCGCGGCTGGCCTCGTAGACCTTCAGGTGAGTGTAGGCGGCGGCCAGCAGGTTCGCCGGACGCCCGGCGGCGCGGGCGCGGTCCAGCATGTCGCCGACGACGTGGTCGGCCTCGACCTGGCCGCCGCGCAGGAGGTCGCGCAGCATCGAGGCGGCGCCGGGCGATTTCGGGTCTGACATCTGCTTGCGGGTGAAATCGCGATGCGCCGGGCGCGGCTCATAGCCGGCGGCGGCAGCGGCGGCGGCACAGTCATCGAGGATGCTGAGCACTAGGCCGGCGCCGTCGGGTGTGGCGGAGACGATGCTGCCGATGGTGCCGCGGAACAGGCAGGAGGCGGCTGCGGTGGTGGCCAGGAAGACCCACTTTTCCCACATGTCCTGCATGATCGTGGGCGAGTTCTTCGAATCGAAGCCGCCCTTGGCGATTTCCGGGGCGAGGGCGGCGCAGAACGCCTCCTGCGAGGGCGCACGGGCGCCGAAGGTGAAGCCATGCGCTTTGTTCAGGTGCCGGATGGTGCCGTCGGCGTCCATCGTCACGCCGATGACCGCCACGCCGCCGAGCACGTTTTCCGCGCCGAAGGCGGCGTCGAGCCGGTCGAGATGGCGGATGCCGTTGAGCTGGGCGATGATCTGCGCGCCGGCGGCGGCCGGGCGGATGGTTTCGATCGCGTCCTCGAGGTCATAGGCCTTGCAGGACATGATGATCGCGTCATAGCCGGCGCCTGGGGCCTCGCGGGTGACGGTTTTTACCGGAACCGTCAGGTCGCCCATCGGCGACTTGATTACCAGACCGTCACGCGCCAATTGCTGGGCACGCTTTGGGCGCACCAGGAAGGTGACGTCCACCCCTGCCGCCGCCAGCCGTCCACCGTAATAGCCGCCGATACCGCCGGCGCCGAGAATCAGAAGTCGCATGGTCACCCCCATCTGTTACCCCCAGCTTGCCGGTCTGCCTGCATGGCCGCAATGCGGGGCGGCGCAGACCTGCCGGTTTCCCGGCGGGTCGCACGCGTGATAGAGGCTGCTGTCATGAAACAGTCGCTCACCATCGCGATCGGCGCCGATCATGGCGGCCCGGCGCTGAAGGCCAGTCTCGTTGCGCAGTTGCGCGCGGCTGGCCACACCGTACTTGATATGGGCACCGACGGCCCGGCCCGCGTGGACTATCCGGATTTCGCTCATCCGGTGTGCGCCGCGGTCGAGAGCGGGCAGGCGCGCTTCGGCATCCTGATCTGCGGCACCGGCATCGGCATGTCGATCGCCGCCAATCGCCATCGCGGCATCCGCTGCGGGCTGTGCACCGATGTGACCATGGCGCGGCTGACGCGCGAACATAACGACGCCAACGTCCTGGCGCTTGGCGCGCGCATTATCGGCGAGGCGGTGGCCGCCGATATCGTCGCCGCTTTCCTTGCCGCCAAATATGAGGGCGGCCGCCACCAGGACCGCCTCGACAAACTCAACCCGGCCTGAACGGAGCCTGCAATGAACGAGCATACCGCGCCCGCGAGCCTGCAGCGCTTCTTCGCCGCGCCGCTTGCCGAAACCGACCCGGAACTTGCCGCCGCCATCGGCCGCGAACTGCATCGCCAGCAGGACGGCATCGAGTTGATCGCCTCCGAGAACATCGTCTCGGCCGCGGTGATGGAAGCCCAAGGTTCGGTGCTGACCAACAAATACGCCGAGGGCTATCCCGGCCGGCGCTATTACGGCGGTTGCGTCGAGGTCGATGTGGCCGAGGTGCTGGCGATCGAGCGTGCCAAGCAATTGTTTTCCTGTGCCTATGCCAATGTGCAGCCGCATTCCGGCGCGCAGGCGAATCAGGCGGTGTTCCTGGCGCTGGTGAAGCCGGGCGATACCATTCTGGGCATGTCGCTGGATGCCGGCGGGCACCTGACGCATGGCGCCGCGCCGAACCTGTCGGGCAAGTGGTTCCACGCGGTCCAGTACGGCGTGCGCCGCGAGGACGGGCTGCTGGACTACGAACAGCTTGAGGCGATGGCCCGCGCCGAGAAGCCGAAGCTGATCATCGCCGGCGGCAGCGCCTATCCGCGGGTGATCGATTTCGCCCGCATCCGCGCCGTGGCTGACGAGGTCGGCGCGTTCTTTATGGTGGATATGGCGCATTTCGCCGGCTTGGTGGCCGCCGGGGTGTTCCCCAGCCCGCTGCCGCACGCCCATGTGGTGACGACGACGACGCACAAGACGCTGCGCGGCCCGCGCGGCGGCATGATCCTGTCCAATGATGCGGATCTGGGCAAGAAGTTCAACTCCGCAGTGTTCCCCGGCCTGCAGGGCGGGCCGCTGATGCATGTGATCGCCGGCAAGGCCGCGGCGTTCGGCGAGGCGCTGCGTCCGGAGTTCGCGGCGTATCAGCGTGCGGTTGCCGAGAACGCCAAGGTGCTGGCGGCGACGTTGGTGGAGCAGGGTCTGGCGATTGTGACGGGCGGCACCGACAGCCACCTGATGCTGGTCGATCTGCGTCCGAAGCGCGTCACCGGCAAGGCCGCCGAGGCGACGCTGGAGCGGGCGCATATGACGGCGAACAAGAACGCCATCCCGTTCGACCCTGAGAAGCCGGCGATCACCTCGGGCATTCGCCTGGGCACGCCGGCCGGCACCACGCGCGGCTTCGGCACCGCCGAGTTCGCCCAGATTGGCCGCCTGATCGGCAAGGTGCTGGATGGGCTTGCGGCGTCGAACGACGGCACCAATGCCATCGTCGAAGCCGCCGTCGGCGCCGAGGTGCAGGATTTGTGCGCCCGTTTCCCGATCTATCCCAACAGGTAAACCGCCATGCGCTGCCCGTTCTGTGGCCACGAGGATACGCAGGTAAAGGATAGCCGGCCCGCCGAGGACAACTCGGCGATCCGGCGCCGGCGCTCGTGCTCGGCCTGCGGGCAGCGTTTCACCACCGTCGAACGGGTGCAGCTGCGCGAGATCACCGTGGTGAAAACCGACGGACGGCGCGTGCTGTTCGACCGTGACAAGCTGGCCCGCTCGGTCCGCGTCGCGCTGCGCAAGCGGCCGGTGGACGACGACCGCATCGAACGGGTGGTCAACGGCATCGTGCGGCAGTTGGAAGCCTCCGGCGATGCCGAAGTCGACAGCAAGCAGATCGGCGAGCTGGTGATGGAGACGCTGAAAGAGGTGGATACCGTCGCCTATGTCCGCTTCGCCTCGGTCTATCGCAACTTCCGCGAAGCCAAGGATTTCGAAGCCTTCATCGGCGAATTCGGCGGCGAGCCCGACGCCTGATGCAGGATGAGCAGCACATGCGTGCGGCGCTGGCCCTGGCGCGCCGGCATGTCGGCGAGACCTGGCCGAACCCGTCGGTGGGCTGCGTCATCGTCAAGGATGGCCGCGTCGTCGGCCGCGCCACAACCGCCCCCTCCGGCCGGCCGCATGCCGAGCCGCAGGCGTTGGCGATGGCTGGCGAGCAGGCGCGCGGGGCCACCGCCTATGTCACGCTGGAACCGTGCTGCTTCCACGGCCGGACCCCGCCCTGCACCGAGGCGCTGATCGCGGCGGGGATCGCCCGTGTGGTGATCGGTGCGCGCGACCCCGATCCGCGGGTGAACGGCGCCGGGCTGGAACGGCTGCGTGAGGCCGGGATCGAGGTGGTGCTGGGCGTGCTGGCCGGCGAGGCCGAGGCCGTCGCCGCCGGGCTCTACACCCGCATTCGCCTGGGCCGGCCCTATGTGACGCTGAAACTGGCCTCCACGCTCGATGGCCGGATCGCCACCCATGCCGGCGAAAGCCAGTGGATCACCGGCGCCGATGCCCGCCGTGCCGCGCACGCGCTGCGCGGCCGCAACGACGCCGTGCTGGTCGGCATCGGCACCGCGCGGGCCGACAATCCGGCGCTGACCTGCCGCATTCCGGGCTTCAAGGCGACGCCCTCGGTGCGCGTCGTCGCCGACAGCCATCTGCGCCTGTCGCTGACCAGCGAACTGGTCGCCTCGGCGCATGATGCGCCCACCTGGATCCTGACCCGCGCCGATGCCGACGCCGCGCGGGCCGAGGCGTTGCGTCAGGCTGGCGTCACCCTGCTGCCGGTGGCCGCCGCCACGCCGGGGATCGATCTGGTCGAAGGGCTGCAGACGCTGGCCGAGCAGGGCATCACCCGGTTGCTGGTCGAGGGCGGGGCCGGCATTGCCGCGGCCCTGCTGCATGCCGATCTGGTCGATGCCGTCGCCTGGTTCCACGCCCCTGCGGTGATGGGCGGTGACGGGTTGCCGGCCGCGGCCTCGTTCGGCACCGCGCATCTCGCCGACCTCCGCCGCTTCCGCCGCACCGCGATGCGTCCGGTCGGGGAGGACATGTTCAGCGAATACGTGCGGAGGGCCGCCTGATGTTCACCGGCATTGTCACCGGCCTCGGCACCGTCCGCGAGGTCAGCCCGCTTGCCGGCGCGGCCGATATGCGGCTGGTGATCGCCACGCCGTGGGCGGACACCGCCGCGATCCCGATCGGCGCGTCGATCGCCTGTTCCGGCTGTTGCCTGACGGCGATCGAGCTTGGCGCCGACTGGTTCGCCGTTACCGCCTCGGCCGAGACGCTGGCGAAGACCACGCTGGGCGCCTGGAAGCCCGGCACCCGCGTCAATCTGGAGCGCCCGCTGCGCATCGGCGACGAGCTTGGCGGGCATATCGTCGCCGGGCATGTCGACGGGGTCGGCCGCGTGCTGTCGGCCACGCCCGATCACGGCTCCACCCGCTGGCTGTTCGACGTGCCGCGCGATATCGCCCGCTTCATCGCCCCCAAGGGCAGTGTCGCCGTCGATGGGGTATCGCTGACCGTCAACGAGGTCGATGGCACCAGCTTCGGCGTCAACATCATCCCGCATACCTCCGCCGTCACCAGCTTCGGGCATCTCGCGCCGGGCGATGCGGTCAACATCGAGATCGACACGGTGGCGCGCTACGTCGCCCGTCTGAGGGACTTCGCATGACGCTTACCCGCTCCCTGTCCGACTATCTGGCCTCCGCCGAGGACCTGATCGAGGAGGCCCGCGAGGGCCGGATGTTCATCCTGGTCGATGACGAGGACCGCGAGAACGAGGGCGACCTGGTCATCCCCGCCCAGTTCGCCACCCCCGATGCGATCAACTTCATGGCACGGCATGCCCGCGGCCTGATCTGCCTGGCGCTGACCCGCGCGCGCGTCGAGCATCTCGGCCTGCCGCTGATGAGCCAGCACAACGGCACAAGGCATTCCACCGCCTTCACCGTCTCGATTGAGGCGCGCGACGGGGTGACCACCGGCATCTCCGCGCATGACCGCGCCCGCACCGTCTCGGTTGCCATCGGCGCCGAGACCAAGCGCGACGACATCGTCACCCCCGGCCACGTTTTCCCGCTGATGGCGCGCGAGGGCGGCACGCTGATCCGCGCCGGGCATACCGAAGCCGCGGTGGACATTGCCCGCCTCGCCGGGCTCAACCCCGCCGGCGTGATCTGCGAGATCATGAACGACGACGGCACCATGGCCCGCCTGCCTGATCTGGTGACCTTCGCGCAGCACCACAACCTCAAGCTCGGCACCATCGCCGACCTGATCGCGCATCGCCGCCGCACGGAGAAGCTGATCCGCCGCCTGTCCGAGGGCACCATCGAGCACAGGATCGGCGGCGCGTGGCACGCCATCACCTATGCCAACACGGTCGACTACATCGAGCATCTCGTGCTGACCAAGGGCGACCTGTCCGCCCCCGGCGCTGTGCCGGTGCGCATGCATGGCGTGGACATGATCAACGACGTGCTGGGCAGCCGCACCCGGGCGACGCTGGAAGGCGCGATGCAGATGATCGCCGACGAGGGCCGCGGCGCCGTCGTGCTGCTGCGCGAAATGCGCCCGACCGCTCTGTCGGAACGCGTCGCCCAGCTCAACGCCAGCGATGCCGCCGGCAATCAGCTGCGCGACTACGGCATCGGCGCGCAGATCCTGCTCGATCTCGGCGTGCGGGACATGGTGCTGCTGTCCAACACCCAGCGCACCATCATCGGCATCGAGGGCTACGGCCTGAACATCGTCGACCAGCGCCCCATCGAGGGCGGAGGGGACTGAGCCAATGAGCACCGCCGACGCCCCCCTGCCGAAAGCCCCGGTCATCGACGGCCCCGCGCCGCATCTGCTGATCGTGCGCGCGCCCTACTACACGAAGATTGTCGACGGTCTGCGCGACGGCGCCGAACGCATGCTGCGCGAGGCCGGCGCGACCTTCGATGTGATCGACATCGCAGGCGCCCTGGAACTCGCCGCCACCATCCGCTTCGCCGTGCGCGGCAGCCGCCGCTATGACGGCTATATCGCGCTCGGCTGCGTGGTGAAGGGCGAGACCGATCATTACGAGCATGTCTGCCGCGAGGCGATGTCGGGCCTGACCCGGGTCGGCCTCGATTTCGGCCTCGCGCTGGGCAACGGCCTGCTGACGGTTGCCAGCGAGGATCAGGCGACCGCCCGCTCCGGCGCCGACGGCCACAACAAGGGCGCCGAGGCTGCTGCCGCAGCCCTCATCCAGATCAACACCGCCCGCCGCCTGGGGGCGTTCTGATGGCCGCCAAGTCCCGCCCGCGCACCTCGGCGCGCGTCGCCGCCGTGCAGGCATTGTTTCAGGCTGAGCAGACGCAGATCAGCGCCGAGACGGTGATCGACGAATTCATCCGCCACCGCCTGGGCGAACTGCCCGGCACCGGCGGCTTCGAGGACGGCCGCGCGCCGGATGCCGACGTGAAGCTGTTCTCCCGCATCGTCCGCGCCGCCACCCTGCAGCAGGACGAGCTGGACGCTTTGATCGCCGCAAATCTGCCCGAGGGCTGGCCCACTGAGCGGCTCGACCCCGTGCTGCGCGCCCTGATGCGCGCCGGCGCGGCCGAGTTCTGGATGCCCGACAGCGCGCCGGCCAAGGTGATCATTAACGAGTATCTCGACGTCGCACACGGCTTCTTCGAGGGCGAGGAGCCGCGCATGGCCAACGGCATGCTGGATCGTCTCGCGCGCCTGTTGCGTCCCAAAGAATTCGCCCCGGCCGAATGAGCCTTCTCCCTGCATCGCCTCCGCTAGCGGGGGAGAGCGGGGCAGGGGACCTCCCCGCCGAATTCCGCCTGATCGGCGCGCATTTCCGCCCGCTCGCCGGCCCCGGCGCGCTGGACCTGACCGACGATGCCGCCGTCTTTACGCCGCCGCCGGGGCGGGACATCGTCATCGCCGCCGATGCGATGGTCGCCGGCGTCCATTTCTTGCCCAACGACCCGCCGGACCTGATTGCGCGCAAGCTGCTGCGCACCAATCTCTCCGACCTCGCCGCGATGGGCGCGGCGCCGCTGGGCTATCTGATGACCACCTCGTTCCCGCGCGGCACGCCGGATCGGTGGATCGCCGCCTTCGCCCGCGGACTGGCGGCCGATCAGGCCGAATTCGGCCTCACCCTGCTCGGCGGCGACACCACCTCCACCCCCGGCCCGCTCAGCCTGTCGCTGACCATCCTCGGCACCATTGCGCCGGGCACAGCGCTGCGCCGCAACGGCGCGCGGCCGGGCGATGGGCTGTGGGTCAGCGGCACGATCGGCGACGGCGCGCTGGGGCTGCTCGCCGCCCGTGGCGAGATCGACGATGCTTGGCTCGCCGACCGCTACCGCCTGCCGCAACCCCGGCTTGCCCTGGGGCAGGCGCTGGTCGGCATCGCTTCTGCCTGCATGGACGTCTCCGACGGCCTGGTGCAGGACGCCGGACACCTCGCCCGCGAGAGCGGCTGCGCTATCGAGATCGAGGCGGCGCGCGTGCCGCTGTCCCCCGCGGCCAGGGCGCAGAACCGTCTCGATCTGTGCCTGACTGGCGGTGACGACTACGAATTGCTGTTTTCTGTGCCCATCGAGAAAGAAAATTCTCTGATTGCCGCGTCCCGCGCGAAATGCATCCCCGTTTCCCGCATCGGGTCCTTCCTGCCGGGAGCCCCGCATGTCACGGTCCGCGCCCCCGACGGCGCCGCGCTGGCATTCCCCCGCGGCGGATGGAGCCATATTCCTTGACCGATGCGAACCGCCTGAACCGCAATGTCTGGCTGCTGTTTTTCTGCCAGGCTCTGATCAACGCTGCAGGCATCAGCCAAGCGGTGATGTCCGCGCTGATCGGCCATACCCTCGCCGAGGATAAATCGCTCTCCACCGTGCCCTACGCGCTGCAGATGTTCGGCACCATGGCCGCCTCCATCCCGGCCGGCATCATCTTCGCCCGCCTTGGCCGCAGGGCCGGCTTCCTGCTCGGCGCCTGCTCGGCGCTTGTTGGCACGCTGCTGTTCCTGACGGGGGTGTACCAGGGCAGCTTCATCATCTACACGCTGGGCGCCATCCCTATGGGGATCGGCTTCGGCATTGGCCAGCATTACCGCTTTGCCGCCGCCGAGGTCGCGCCGCCCGCCGCCCGCCCGCGCGCCATCGCCCTGGTGATGGCTGGCGGCGTGCTGTCGGCGCTGCTCGGCGCGGAACTGGTCAAGCACACCAAGGATGCGTTGGGCCCGGTGCTGTTCCTGGGCACCTACACCGCGCTCGCCTGCCTGCCGTTGATCTCGATGGTGCTGATCAGCATCGTCAAGCTGCCACCCCCGCCGCCGCGCCAGGGGGCCTCGGCGACGCCGCTGCTGACCATCATGTCGCGCCCCACCTTCCTCGTCGCGGTCATCGCCGGGCTGGTCGGCTATGGCACGATGAACCTGATCATGGCGTCCACCCCGTTGCAGATGATGCTGTGCGGCTTCTCGGTGAACGACAGCACCGACGTCATCCGCGCCCACGCTTTCTGCATGTTTGCCCCCGGTTTCATCACCGGCCGGCTGATCCAGCGCATCGGCGTGCACCGCGTCATCGCCATCGGCGGCGTGCTCAGCATCGCCTGTGCCGCCATGTCCGTGCTTGCTCCGACCATGACCAATTTCACCGTGGCACTTGCCCTGCTCGGCGTCGGCTGGAACTTTATGTTCGTCGGCGCGACTTCGCTGCTGTCCACCGCGCATGACGCCGGCGAGCGCGTGCGGGCGCAGGCGGCCAACGATTTCATCGTGTTCACCACGGTGACCATCACCGCCTTCACCTCCGGCTGGCTGCACAGCAACCAGGGCTGGGCGACGGTGAATCTGACGGTGATCCCCGCGGTGATCCTGGCCTGCGCGCTGGTGCTATGGCACCGGCGCCGGCTGGCCAGCCTGGCCGTCGCCTGAGGCGATGCAAGGGCTGCGGATCAGTTTCGAGCCCTATGCCGGCGAGGCCGAGCAGCGCCAGGTCCGCGACAGCCTCGATCTCTACAACGTGGCCACCACCGGCCACGCCGCGTTCTATCCGGTCACGTTCTTCCTGCGCGATGCGCGCGACGAAATCCTCGGCGGCTTGCTCGGCCAGATCTGGGGGCAGTGGCTGGAGGTGAAAACCCTGTTCGTCGCCGAACCCGCCCGCCGTGCCGGCCACGCCAGCCGCCTGCTCGCCGCCGCGGAGGCCTATGGCCGCGAGCGGGGCTGCATCGGCGCCACGCTGAGCACCTATAGCTTCCAGGCCCGCGGTTTCTACGAGAAGCAGGGCTACACCGTGTTCGGCACGCTCGAGGATGAGCCCCCCGGCCACGCCCATCATTTCCTCAGCAAGCGGTTCGCCGGTTGAACGCGGGCCCGATCGGCGCGTAACCTGCCGGCAAAGACAGGGGAAACGCACCATGAGCTTCGACACTGCGGCGGCCATCGAGTCGTTCTGGCAATCCCGCGCCAACGGCGTGCATTTCCCGCCCGAATGGTTCGACCGCCTGACCAACGATCAGGCCTACGCCATCCAACTCGGTCTGATCGACCGGCTCTGCGCCCAGGGTGCGCGGCAGATCGGCTGGAAGGTCGGGCTGACCGCCAAGGCGATCCAGCAGCAGTTCGGCTTCCATGAGCCGGTGTTCGGCTGCCTGCTGCAATCCGAGCAGACCGGCCACGTCTTCGCCGCCGGATCGCTGATCAGCCCGGGCTTCGAAAATGAGCTGTGCATCCGCATCGGCCGCGATCTGTCCGGCGAGATCGACCTCGCCACCGCGCGTGCCGCCGTCGATGTGATCTACCCCGCGCTGGAAATCATCGAGACCCGCGGCGATTTCGTGAAGCAGATCGGCGTCGCCTTGGCCGACAACGCCCAGCAGAAGACCAACATCCTCGGCAGCCCCATCGCCCTGCCGCCCGATCTGGTGCTGGAGGCGGTGGAGGCCCGGGTTCAGATCAACGGCGCCGAGGTCGCCACCGGCCTCGGTTCCGCCGTGCTCGGCTCGCCGCTGAACTCGGTGGTCTGGCTCGCCCACAAGCTGGCGCAGTTCGGCCGGTCGATCCGCCCGGGGGACCTGATCATGTCGGGCTCCTTCACCCGGCAGTTCCCGATCACCCCCGGCGATCGCATCCGCACCGAATTCTCCGGTATCGGCAGCGTCGAGGTCAGCATGTCCGCCTAGAGCGTGATCGGCGTAGAAAGAAGCCCCGATCCCGCTCTGGCTCTTGGTTTTGTCGAGCAACATCGGATCAGATCGTCAAGTTGATCCGATGTTGCTCGAAGGCCGACGACCTCAGTAGTTGCCGCTGACCCCGCGCCCGGCGCCCGGCCCGTTCTGGGCGGCACCTGGGTTGAACCGGCCGATATTGCCCAGCAACTGCTGGATGATCGACGATTCGGTGCCCGGTGCGACCGTCGCGCGGTCATTCACCGTCACATCGAACGCATCGTCGCCGGTCTTCTTCTCGATCGACTTCAGCGTGCCCTTCGGCTCGAACGTCAGCGTCACCACGCGCTGGTCGCGCACCGAGTTGGTGGCGGCGATCTCCTCGCGGGTGACCTCGCTGATATAGAGCCAGCGATTATCGTCGAACGCGGCGCGGACGGTGGGCGAACCCAGCAGCGCCTGCGCGTCGTTGCGCGTCGAAATGCCCGGCACCAGCTGCGCGATCTGGTCGTCATCGACCTTGTTGCCGCGGGTCTGCGGCGAATGGCGCATGAAGTCGGGCGCGCTGCAGGCCGTGGTGGCGAGGCTCAGCAACAGGGCGGCGGTCATCAGGGGGCGGCGGAGTGACATGGTCACGCTGGGTTCCTCAGGCTGCCGAGGTGGCGCAGACCTCGGTTGGGAGGTGGTGAGGTGTCATGCCCGGCATTATGTGTCAATTGTCGGGTTGGTTGCAGGGGTTGCAGATGCTGGGCTTGTTGGGCAAGCGCTACGAGCGTGCCGGTTATATGTTGTACGGCGCCGCGGTTGCCGCGGCACGGCAACCGGAATTTTACAGCGTGCTCGGCGTGCCCGATACGCTGGACGGCCGGTTCGATCTTGTGGGGCTGCATGTCTATCTGGTGATCCGCCGGCTCACCGCTCTGCCGCAGCCCGGCCCGAAGCTGGCGCAGGCGGTGTTCGATGCGATGTTCACCGACATGGATGTGAACCTGCGCGAAATGGGCGTCAGCGACCTCTCCGTCGGCCGCAAGGTGAAGGAGATGTGGGAAGCCTTCCATGGCCGCGCCAGCGCCTACCAGGCGCCGCTGGCGGCCGGTGATGCCGACGCCCTGGCCGAGGCGTTGGTGCGCAACGTATGGCGCGGTGAGGCCCCCGCGGGCGCCGCTGCGGCCCTTGCGCGGCACGCCCTGACGATCGACACAGGTTTGAGCACCCAGGCACTGGCCGATCTGCGTGCCGGCCGCGCCGCATTTCCCAGGATGACCCCCTGATGACCCCTGAACCCGAACTGCACCGCCCGATCCATGCCGCCTATGAAGGCCACCAGACCTGCGACGTGGTCGCCACCAAGGCCGAATGCGCCGCGTTGGCTGAACGCATGGCCATCCCGGCGATCGCCTCGCTGTCCTGCCATTTCCGCCTCAGCCCGAGCCAGGGCGGCGTCATCCTGGCCGAAGGCACGCTGCGCGCCCGCGTCACCCAGATCTGTGTCGTCAGCCTGGAGCCGTTCACCAACATCGTCGCCGAGGATTTTCGCGTCCGCTTTGTGCCCGAAGGCACGCCGATCGATGATGACGACCCCGAGTCGGACGACCTTTTGCCCTATGCCGGCAACACCATCGACCTCGGCGAGGCCGCCGCCGAGCAGCTTGGCCTGGCGCTCGACCCGTTCCCGCGCAATCCGGCCTCGGAACTGCCGGCCGCCGCCACCGAACCGCTGGAGGGGCCGTTTGCCGCCCTTTTGAAGTTCAAGGCGAAGGAATAGGCGGTCACATGTCTCCCCGCCGCACTGACGATGGCTCTTATGTCCACGTCCTGCTTGCGGGAGTCCGGGCGCTCTGCTAGACGCCGCGGCTCGCGTAATTGCCATTTTGTGACCGCCTTCGGCTGGTCCCCGGGCTCGCCGGGGAGGTTCGATTGGTCACGCAGACCGGAGAGGCTTAGTGCCATGGCCGTACCCAAGAAGAAGACCTCGCCCTCACGGGCGGGCATGCGCCGCAGCCACCAGGCCCTGAGCAAGGAAGCCCACGTTGAGTGCGGCAACTGCGGAGAGCTGAAGCGGCCGCATCACGTTTGCAGCCATTGCGGTCATTATGACGGCCGTGAAGTGGTTGCCGCCGGCAAGGCGCTGAAGGCTGCGATCCGCGCCTGATCCGCGTGCGCGATCGCGCGCCCGCATCATGCGCATCGCGTTGACCGGATCCCCCCGTTGAGTGGCGCTTTCACGCTCGCGATCGACGCCATGGGCGGAGACCGCGCGCCTGAGATCGTGCTCGCGGGACTGGACATCGCTGCCGTTCGCCATCCCGGCGCCCGCTTTCTGCTGGTGGGTGACGAGGTGAAGCTGAGCCCGCTGCTGCACCGCTACAAGCGGGCGGCGGCGCTGTGCACGGTGCGCCATACGCCCGATATGATCGCTGGCGATCTCAAGCCAACGGCGGCTCTGCGCATGCGCAAGGCCTCCATGCGGATTGCGATCGATGCAGTGGCCGGCGGCGAGGCCGCGGGCGTAGTCTCGGCCGGCAACACCGGCGCGCTATTGGCGCTGGCCAAGATCGTGATCAAGACACTGCCCGGCATCGACCGCCCGGCGATGGCCGCCATCGGTCCGTCCGGTCGCGGCGATGTGGTCATGCTCGATCTCGGTGCCAATGTCGCCTGCGATACCCGCAATCTGATTGAATTCGCGGTGATGGGTGATGTCTTCGCCCGCACTGTGCTGGGCTTGCCCAGCCCGACCATCGGGCTGCTGAATGTCGGTTCGGAGGAACTGAAGGGCGATGACCGCCTGCGCGCGGCGGCCGATTTCCTGCGCGCCAGCCATCTCTCCAGCCAGTTCTATGGCTTCGTCGAGGGCCATGATATCACTGCGGGCACCACCGATGTGGTCGTCACCGACGGCTTCACCGGAAATGTCGCGCTGAAGACCGGCGAGGGCGCGCTGAAGCTGATGGGCCAGATGCTGCGCCAGGTGTTCAACGCCAACGTGTTTTCGCGCATTGCCTATCTGCTGGCGCGTCCTGGGCTGGAACGGCTGCGCGAATGGCTCGATCCGCGCCGCTACAATGGCGCGGTGATGCTGGGGCTGGGCGGCGTTGTGGTAAAGTCGCATGGCGGCACGGATGCGCAAGGCTTCGCGCACGCGGTTGACGTGGCGATGGACATGGTGGTGCATCGTTTCAACGATGGCATCCGTGATGGGCTGTCACGAATCGGCAGCCAACAAACGGCGACGGGACGTAGGAATGGATCAAGTGAACCAGATGCAGCCAGCAGGGCAGACACTGAGCCCCGTACGGCCCAGGGCTGAGACTGTCGTGCGTGCGATCCTCGCCGGCATCGGCTCCTATCTGCCGCGCACCTGCGTCAGCAACGACGATCTCGCCAAACGCGTCGACACCTCCGATGAGTGGATCCGCGAGCGCACCGGCATCCGCCAGCGCTATATCGCCGAGGCCGATGAGACCTGCGCCATGATGGCAACCGAGGCCGCACGCGCTGCCCTGGCCGATGCGGGCGTGGCCGGCGCTGAGGTTGACGCCATTCTGCTGGCCACCGCGACGCCGGATCAGGCGTTTCCGGCCACCGCCGTGCGGGTGCAGCACGCCATCGGGGCCAAGGGCTTCGCGTTTGACCTGTCGGCCGCCTGCTCGGGCTTCATCTACGCGATGTCGATGGCCAATGCGCTGATCCTGTCCGGTCAGGCACGCTGCGTCCTGGTGATCGGTTCTGAGGTCTATTCGCGCATCATGAACTGGCAGGACCGCGGCACCTGCGTGCTGTTCGGCGACGGGGCCGGCGCGGTTTTGTTGCAGGCGGGTGCGGGCAGCGGGGCGGCGACCGATCAGGGCGTGCTGTCCACCCATATCCATTCCGATGGCGCCTTTGGCGACATGCTGTATGTCGACGGCGCGGTGGGCCGGCCGGACAAGCCCGGCTACCTGGTGATGAACGGCAAGGAGGTCTTCCGGCACGCGGTGACCAAGCTGTCCGACACCGTGCTTGAGGCGCTGGCAGCGAACGGGCTGACCTATGCCGATATCGACTGGCTGGTGCCACATCAGGCCAACCGGCGCATCATTGATGCGATCGGGCGCAAACTGGAACTGACTGCCGAGAAAGTCGTAGTCACTGTCGACAAGCACGCCAACACCTCGGCGGCGTCGATCCCGCTGGCGCTGGCCACCGCCTATGGCGACGGGCGGATCAAGCGGGGGCAACTCGTGCTGATGGAAGCGCTCGGTGGCGGATTGACTTGGGGCTCCGCGCTCGTCCGGCTGTAGGGACGGTTGTGACGCTGCTGGATCGGAAACCTGCAAGCGATTGATCTCAGAGTATTCTTGACGAACGCCGCATGCCTGCCTAGCCTCATGTGCATGAACACGGTCACGCGCGCGCACCTCTCCGAGACGATCTATACGCAGGTCGGCTTGTCCCGCAACGAGTCCGCCGGTCTTCTTGACACGGTACTGGAACGCATGTCACGCGCGTTACAGGAAGGTGAATCCGTTAAAATCAGCGGGTTCGGAACCTTTTCTGTGCGCCAGAAAGGCAAGCGGATCGGCCGTAATCCGAAGACCGGAATCGAGGTTCCGATCCTGCCGCGCCGGGTCTTGGTGTTCCGTCCGAGCCAGGTGCTGAAGGCCTATGTCAATCATCAGACGCCGCCGGTTGGCGGAGACGATGAATGAGTGACCCGGCGGCCGAGGGCGACGATCTGGGCGACGCCGCGGCACCTGCCAAGACGAAGAAGGCACCGAACGCCTTTCGCACCATCAGCGAGGTCGCTGACGAGCTGCATATCCCGCAGCACGTGCTGCGGTTCTGGGAGACGCGCTTCCCACAGGTGAAGCCGTTGAAGCGTGGCGGCGGGCGCCGCTACTACCGGCCAGACGACATCCTGCTGCTGCGCCGGATATCGGATTTGCTTTATAGTCAGGGCTATACGATCAAAGGCGTACAGCGCCTGCTGCGCGAGAGCGGCGGCAAGCTGTCCGACAATATCCCACCGCCGCCGCCGGAAGAACGCGAGGCCGCGGGCTCCACCCCTGCTCCAGCCGCGTCCGAGCCGCAATTGCCGTTGAGCCTGGCGATGCCGGCGGCCAAACCAGCCAAGCCGGTCAAGGCCGTGCCGAAGGCTTCCGAGGCGGATGCCGAGATCGCCCGGCTGCGTGCGGTGCTGGCCGATACATTGCAGCAACTCGAAGCGCTTCGCGCCTTGCTGCCGTGAGCGGCGCCTGCTAGACGACGCATCCCTGAGGTCGGAGCGTAGCGCAGCCTGGTAGCGCATCAGTCTGGGGGACTGGGGGTCGTGGGTTCGAATCCCGCCGCTCCGACCAATCTTTTCAGCACATCGTGCTCTTGCCCTTCCGCGCGGGAGATGTTCAATCTCCTTTGAGTGTCGGAAAGGGAATACCATGCTCCACAACCATATTGGAACGCGCGCGCCATGATCCAGGGAGGTCACGAGCTGCCGCTTGATGTGCTGTATGCCCGGCGCAATGCGAAATGGGCGAAATACGGCAAGGACGTGCTGCCGGCCTGGGTGGCGGAGATGGATTTTGCCGTCGCCTACCCGATCCGTCGCGCGATGCAGCGCATCGCCGAGGAGCAGGAATACGGCTACGCCATGCGCAACGGTGCCCAGGCGGAGAAGTCGCTGACGGCGGCGTTCGCGCGACGGATGCAGGCGCGCTATGGCTGGACGGTCGATCCGGCGCTGGCGGAGCCGCTGACCGATCTGGTGCAGGGGCAGTTCGCCACGATCTGGGCGTTCTCGCAGCCGGGCGATGGCATCATCCTGCATCTGCCGGCGTATCCGCCGTTCCATATGGCGATCAAGGAGACCGGGCGGCACATCCTGGCCAACCGCATGGTGCCGGCCGCTGGGCGGTTCGAGATCGATTTCGACGACATGAAAGCGCAGGCCCGGCAGTCCAGCATGATCATGCTGTGCAATCCGCAGAATCCCACAGGGCGGGTGTTCACCCGCGCCGAGCTGGAGGCGATCCTGGCGATTGCGGTCGAGCATAATCTGGTTGTGGTGTCCGACGAGATCCATTCGGACCTGATCTATGACGATCTGGTGCATATCCCGTTCGCCAGCCTGTCCGACGAGGCGGCGGCGCGGACGGTGACGATCACCTCGGCGACGAAGGGGTTCAATATTCCGGGGCTGCGCTGTGCGGTGATGCATTTCGGCACCGCCGAGTTGCAGGCGCGATTCCGTAAGTCGTTCCCCTCGCACATGCTGGGTTCGCCGGGGATTGTTGGGATCGATGCCACCGTGGCGGCCTGGGACGAGGGGCAGCCTTGGCAGGATGAGACGGTCCGGGTGCTGGGCGCCAATCGCAATCGCATTGCGGAGTATTTCGCCGCCGAGCTGCCGGGGATGACGTTCTACAAGCCGGAGGGCACCTATCTGAGCTGGGTGGATTGCTCCGGCCTGAACCTGCCCGGGACTGCGCATGATTTCTTCCATGAGCGGGCCAAGGTGGCGTTCAGCCCGGGCGAGGCGTTCGACACGAACTGCCCGAAATTCGCGCGGTTCAACTTTGCCACCTCGCCGGCGATTCTGGAGCAGATCCTGGGGCGGGTTTCCAAGGCCGTCCGTTCGCACAACGCCTGATTACTCGTCTTCTTCGTGCCAGGTGCGTCCGCTGCGTTCGATCATCGCGATCGCGGCGGACGGGCCCCAGGTGCCCGCCGTGTAGGGCTTCGGGGCCAGGGTGCTGCCGGCCCAGCCGGCCAGGATCGGGTCGATCCAGGTCCAGGCGGCTTCGACTTCGTCGCGGCGCATGAACAGGGTCTGGTTGCCGCGCACGACGTCCATCAGCAGGCGCTCGTAGGCATCCGGGTTGCGGCCGCCGAAGGTTTCGGCGAAGCCCATGTTCAGCGGCACCTGACGCAGGCGCATGCCGCCGGGGCCGGGGTCTTTGATCATCAGCCAGAGTTTCACGCCCTCGTCGGGTTGCAGGCGCATCACCAGCCGGTTGGCGGCGATCGGGCCGGCGTCGGGGCCGAACACCGAATGCGGGATGGAGCGGAAGGTGATGACGATTTCCGACACCCGGGTTGGCAGGCGTTTGCCGGTGCGCAGGAAGAACGGCACCCCGGCCCAGCGCCAGTTGGCGATTTCGGCGCGGAGCGCCACGAAGGTTTCGGTGTGGCTGGTGGGGTCGCCGAGTTCTTCCAGGTAGCCCGGCACCGGGCCGCCGGAGGAGGCGCCGGCGCGATACTGGCCGCGCACGATGGGTTCATTGTCGGCTTCAAGAATGGGCTTCAAGGCACGAAGAACTTTGAGTTTTTCGTCGCGGACGGCGTCGGCGTCCAGCGACGGTGGCGGTTCCATCGCGGTGAGGCAGAGCAACTGGAGCATGTGGTTCTGCACCATGTCGCGCAGCGCGCCGGCGGTGTCGTAATAGCCGGCGCGGCCTTCGACGCCGAGGGTTTCGGCCACGGTGATCTGCACATGGTCGATATGGGCGGCGTTCCATAGCGGTTCGAACAGGGCGTTGGCGAAGCGCAGCGCCATCAGGTTCTGCACCGTCTCCTTGCCCAGATAATGGTCGATGCGATAGACGCGGCTTTCGGGGAAGGCGCTGGCGATGGCGTCGTTGACGGCGCGGGCGGAGGCCAGGCTTTTGCCGATCGGCTTTTCCACCACGACGCGGGCGCCGTGGTTGTTGAGACCGATGGCTTTCAGGCGGGCGCAGATCGGGCCGAACAGGTCGGGCCCAGTGGCCAGGTAGAACACCCGGACCGGGCGGGGATCGGTTTGCAGCACGGTGGCGATCTCGCTCCAGCCGGCCTCGGCGTCGGCATCGGCGGCGACGTAGCGCATGCGGGCGACGAAACGTTCGACCGCGTCCCCCTCGCGGTCGATGGGGGCGACGTGGTCTGCGAGCGCGGCGGCGGCGTAGGCACGGAATTCCGCGTCGGTCATTTTGCGGCGGGAGACGCCGGTGATGCGGGCCTCGTCGGGCATCTGGCCGTCGTGCCAGCGGTGATACAGCGAGGGGAACAGCTTGCGGCGGGCCAGGTCTCCTGTGGCTCCGAATACCACAATATCAAAGGGTTCAACGGCAATAGTCCGCGGCGACATGATCAGCACTCCGTGACGTGGACGGCGAGGCCGCCGCGGGCGGTTTCTTTGTATTCGCTGCGCATGTCCAGCCCGGTCTGGCGCATCGTGGCGATGGCGTCGTCGAGGCTGACGCGGTGCGAGCCGTCGCCGGACAGGGCCAGCGAGGCGGCGTTGATGGCTTTGACCGCGCCCATGGCGTTGCGCTCGATGCAGGGGATCTGCACCAGGCCGCCAATGGGATCGCAGGTCATGCCGAGATGGTGTTCCAGGCCGATCTCTGCGGCGTTCTCGACCTGGGCGGGGCTGCCGCCCAAAGCGCTGGCGAGGCCGGCGGCGGCCATGGCACAGGCGACGCCGACCTCGCCCTGGCAGCCGACCTCGGCGCCGGAGATCGAGGCGTTGCGTTTGGCGAGCCCGCCGACGGCGGCGGCGGCGAGCAGGAAATCCTCCACCGCGCGCGGGCCGGCTTCGGGGTGATAGATGCGCATGTAGCGCAGCACGGCGGGGATGACGCCGGCGGCGCCGTTGGTGGGCGCGGTGACGACACGCCCGCCGGCGGCGTTTTCCTCGTTGACCGCGATGGCCCAGAGGCTGGCGTGATCCATCGCCAGATTGGGGGCGGGCAGGTTGCGCTTGGTACGGTCTTCGATGCGGGCGGCCAGGGTGCGGGCGCGGCGGCGGACCTTGAGGCCGCCGGGGAGTTCGCCGTCACCGATCAGGCCGCGGGTGATGCAGCCTTCCATCGCCTTGGCGATGAGGTCGAGATGGGCGGCCAGTTCGGCCGGCGTGCGGACGGCGCATTCGTTGGCGCGTTGCAGGGCGGCGATGGAGAGATTGCCAGCCTCGGTCATGGCCAGGAGTTCGGCGGCCGAGGTGAAGGGGTAGGGGACCGGGGTGGCGGTTTCCTCGGCCTGGGTGTCGCCCTGGCGGTGGACGAAGCCGCCGCCGATGGAGAACCAGGTTTCGGCGTGCAGGATCTGGCCGGCGGCGTTCTCAATGTGCAGGGTGAGTGTATTCGGGTGGGTGTCGATCGGGGAGTCGCGGTCGAAGACGATGGCGACGGGCAGCGGGCCGAGGCCGGGGATGTGCAGGGTTTCGGCGTGGGCCAAGGCGTGCACGGCGTCGGGGTCGGCAATGGCCGGGTCCATGCCGGCGAGGCCGGCGCGGACGGCGATGTCGGTGCCGTGGCCCTGACCGGTCCAGGCGAGCGAGCCGAACAGGGTGGCGACGACGCGGGCGGCCTGGCCCGCGAAGGGCTGGCAGCCGGACAGGAAGGCGCCGGCGGCGCGCATCGGGCCGACGGTGTGGCTGCTGGAAGGGCCGAGGCCGACACGGAACAGGTCGAACACGCCGATCAGATGTGTCATTGCGTGTGTTCCCCTGGGCGACGTTGGGGCGAGGGTAACGGCATTCGGGGCGCGGAGGGAAGCTTATGACGGGGGTTTTGGCGGGGCTGACGGTGATCGAGCTGGGCCAGGTGCTGGCTGGGCCGTTCGTGGGGGCGATCTTTGCCGATCTGGGCGCCGAGGTGATCAAGATCGAGCGGGAAGAGGGCGGCGACGATGCGCGGCGGATGGGCGCGGATTTCCGCCATGGCGACGCGCTGACGTTTCACATCATGAACCGGGGCAAGCGCTCGGTGGCGTTGGATCTGCGCAGCGATGCGGGGCGGGCGCGGTTCGCCGAGCTGGTCGCGGGGGCGGATATCGTGGTGCACAATCTGCGCCCAGGTGTGCCGGCGGCGCTGGGGATCGATGGGGCGAGCCTGACCGCGCGGCATCCGCGGCTGATCTATGGCGAGATCTCGGCGTTCGGGCATGTGGGGCCGATGGCGGCGCGGCCGGGGTTCGAGCCGCTGATCCAGGCGTATTCCGGGCTGTCGAGCCTGAATGGGGGGCCGGACGATCCGCCGATCCGTTCGGCGGCGTCGCTGTGCGACCAGGGCAGCGCGATGTGGCTGGTGATCGGGGTGCTGGCCCTGGTGCATCGGCGGCACCTCACCGGGGTGGGCGGCGTGGTGCAGACCTCGCTGCTGGAGGCGGCGCTGGCTTGGGCGGCGCAGAAATCGGATTCGTATGTGAATACGGGGGAGTTGCCGGAGCGGCATCGGTCTGGTCATCCGGGGATGGCGCCGTATGAGGCTTTTGAGGCGGCGGATGGGCCGTTCATGATCTGCGCGGGCAATGACCGGCTGTTTGCCAAGCTGGCGGCGGTGCTGGACCGGCCGGACTGGGTGAGCGATGCGCGGTTCGCGGTGAACCGGGCGCGGCTGATCAACAAGGCAGCGCTGTTTGCCGAGATGGCGCCGATCCTGGCGGCGCGGCCAAGGCGGGCGTGGATTGCGGCGCTGGAGGCGGTGGGGGTGCCGGCGGCTGAGATCAACACGGTGCCGGAGGCGTTGGCGGAGCCGCAGGTGCGGGCGCTGGGGATGTTGCAGGCGGTGCCGGGGGAGGATTTCAGCCTGACCGGGTCGCCGATGAGCTTCGATGGGGAAAGGCCGCGGATTCGAGGCGGGGCGCCGCGGTTGGGGGATTTTTGATTCGCTATCGGAACAATAACGGCGTGCTTAGGCATCAACGGCCAAGTGTCGCAATTTTTGGATTGCGGTGGTTGGAGGAGAGGATTTTGCCTGCGGTGATGCAGGGGGGGGGAGTGATACGGCGGCGCTTGGCGCGGCGCGGGCTGCGCGGGGCGCGGTTGGGGTAAATTGGGTGTGCGTGCGCGGGGCGCGAGGGTGCGGCGGGTTGTGGGCGCACGGCGGGCGGTACGAGTTGGCGGCGCTGCGGTGCGTGCCGGGGCCGGGGGGGCGGCGGGGAGCGGCGGCAGGTCGCCGGATTTCCAGGCGGTGAACAGGCGTTCGAGGCTGGCGAAGAGCTGGTGCAGGGCGAGCCAGAGCAGGATCGCTTCGGACACAGCTCCGCCGGCGTGCCGCACACGGGCGACGAGGGTTTTGAGGTGGCCAGACGCGATGTGGGCCAGGGGCATTGTAGCCATAAATGTGGTTTTATATAACTGACGGATCGTTGGCAAGGTTTTTTTGTGTTATATTTTACTAACGTTTTTGCGGTGGAGGAGTGGTGGGGTGCGGTAGGGCACCCCACCCTACCGTATTGATATATTGAAGTTTTTTGGGTCCCTTTTTTTCAAAAAAGGGACTGCTTGCCCTAAAAAACCTTCGTCGGATTGAGAATCCCCGCCGGGTCCAGCGCGGCCTTGATGCGGCGCATCAGGGCGATTTCTTCCGGGGTGCGGGAATAGCCGAGATACGGCTTTTTCAGCGTGCCGATGCCGTGTTCGGCGGAGACGGAGCCGCCGAAGGCGCGGACGCGGGCGTAGACGATGGCGTCGACTTCGGCCTTGGTCAGCACGCCTTTGGTTTGTTGCACGCAGATATGGAGGTTGCTGTCGGCGATGTGGCCGAAGCTCAGCCATTTGTAGCCGGGGTCGGCCTGGCGCAGGTGGTCTTTGCAGTCGCCGACGAATTCCTGCATCCGCGCGATCGGCAGCGAGACGTCGAAGCCGACATGGGGGAAGGTACGGTTGAACTCGGCGACGCTGTCGCGCAGCGCCCACATGTCGCGGCTGTCGCGCAGGGACTGGGCGATGGCAGCGTCTTCGACGGTGCCGGCCTCGAGCGCGTGTTCGATCAGTTGCTGGAACTGCGCGGTGTCGCGTTCCTGATCGGCGCCGAGGCTTTCCATCAGGATGTAGATGCCGTGGCCGCGCGGCAGCGGGGTGCGCACGTTATGTTCGGTGGTGGCGAGGTCGTAGAATTCCGGCCAGATCACCTCGAAGGCCGAGAGGGTGCCGCCGAGTTCGCTGCGGGCGCGGCGCAGCATGTCGAGCACGGCGGGGTAGTCGGGCAAAGCGAGGAAGGCGGTGCAGGTGCTGGCCGGGCGGGGGAACAGGCGCAGCACGGCGCGGGTGATGACGCCCAGCGTGCCTTCGCTGCCGATGAACAGGTGTTTCAGGTCATAGCCGGCGTTGTTCTTCAGCATCTTGTTCAGGCTGGTGATGACGGTGCCATCGGCCAGCACGGCTTCGATGCCGAGGACGAGTTCGCGGGCCATGCCGTAGCGCAGCACGCGGTTGCCGCCGGCGTTGGTGGAGAGGTTGCCGCCGACGAGACACGAGCCGCGACTGCCGATATCGAGCGGGTAGAGCATGCCGGCGGCGTCGGCGGCGTCCTGCACGGCTTGCAGCGGCACGCCCGCCTGCACGGTGATGGTGCCGGCCGCCGTATCGACCTCCTCGATGGCGCGCATGCGCGACAGGGAGAGAGCAACGCAGCCGGCGACCGGGGCGCCGCCGCCGGCCAGGCCGGTGAGGCCGCCCTGTGGCACGACGGGGACGCCGCGGGCGGAGCACAGGCGCATGATGGCGGCGACGTCTTCGGTGCTGCGGGGGTAGACGACGGCCAGCGGGCGTTCGTTCTCGGGGGGATGCACGATCCAGTCGCCGAAATGCCGGGGCTCCATCGCGTCGCCGGTGGTGACGGCATCGGGGCCGATCGCGTCGGCGATCGCCTGGGCAATCGACAGTGGCATGGCATCGTTCATGGCGGCTTCGGCTCCCCTGGGCATCGCGGCGTATGGTAACGCGACCCAGACCGGGCACAAGCCGGGCTTGCGGGCGGGGCGGCAATCGGCATTCTGCGATCAACACGCTCCGGGGGACCTGAAATGTCGTCGTTTGTTCTGCCTGAAACCAGCATCGAGGCCGCCGGCCTGCGCCCCGAGATGATCGCGCGGCTGACCGCGCTGATCCAGCGGCACATCGCCGAGGGGCATTATCCCGGCGCGCAGATCGCCATCGCCCGGCACGGCAAACTGGCCCTGTCGCATACCTTCGGTCAGGCCCGGGTTGGCACCCCGGCCGATGCCGGCACGCTGTGGCTGCTGTATTCCAACACCAAGGTGCTGACCGCGGCGGCCTGCTGGATTCTCGCCGAACAGGGCGCGTTCCGCTTCTCCGACCGCATCAGCGACCATATCCCCGCCTTCGCCGCCAACGGCAAAGGCGAGATCACCGTGATGCAGGTGATCACCCACATGGCCGGCTACCCCAACGCCCAGGTCCCCTCCGCGGCCTGGGAGGATCACGCCAAACTGCGCGAGGCGGTGTGCGATTTCCGCCTGGAATACACCCCCGGCACGGTGCTGCATTACCACGGCCAGTCCGCGCACTGGACCCTGGGCGTGCTGATCGAAACCCTGACCGGGCAGGACTTCCGCGCGGTGATCCGCGACACGCTGATCGCGCCGATGGGGCTGGACAGCGAAATCTTCATCGGCCTGCCGGAAGACAAGCTGGCCCGCGCGGTGGATATGTACGAGCCGGTGCCCGGCGGCCTGGCGCCGCTGACCGGGGCCAACAGCACGGCCTTCCGCAAATCCGGCTCGCCAGGCGCCGGCGGCTTTGCCACGGCGCGGGCGATGGCCGCGTTCTATCAGATGATGGTGGGCGGCGGCGTGCTGGCCGGCACGCGGCTGGTGTCGCCGCGCATGCTGGATTACGCCATCCGCAACTGGACCGGCGAAACCATCGACCTGCACACCGGCACACCCATGCACCGCGGCCTTGGCCCGCATCTGCGCGGCACCAGCGAGGCCATCCGCGGGCTGGGCTCGATCGGGCATCCCTCGACCTTCGGCCATGGCGGCGTCGGCAGTTCGTATTGCTGGGGCGACCCGGCCTCGGGTGTGTCGTTCGCTTACCTGACCAATTGCCGCATCCCGGACCCGTGGCATGGCGACCGGATGGATACGATCAGCAACCTGGTGCACGCCGCGATTGTGTGAGGGCTGCGGGGGGCTGAGGGCGAGATACAGACGGGAAGGCAAGGCCAGGAAAGGAAAGGCCAGGGCTCTGCCGTCACGCGTCAGCGTGCTGCGCACGACGACCCGCCAAAGGCCGCGGGCCTTTGGAAACCTATTCCTTAAGAGTGTGGGGTTTGACTGGTTGGCTCGGCGTCGGGCTTGGAGCGGCGGAGCCAATAAGACTCTTTTGGGCTTCGCCGCTGCACGGGCGTTGGTGTTTAGCTTAGGAATGTGGGGTCAAGGGGACTGAGTCCCCTTGCGGGGTCCAGGGGCAGCGCCCCTGGCCTTCCCCTACGCATTTTGCACCCGACGCGAAAAAACGACTGGTCTGGTTCTTGCGAAGTTTCGCGCATGGCCTAGGCTGTGCATTCCTGCCATGCGTTGTGTGCTGACGAACGGACTGAAGGACGAGTAGCTTTGCTGAAAAAACAGGCATACGCGGCCGATACGAAGGCCATCTTCGACGAGATGCTTCGTGCCGATGCGAGTCCCCGCCCCGCCTATGCCGCGCTGGCCGCCTGGTTGGAGCGGCAGAGCCAGGGCGGCATAAGGCGCAAGCAGCAGGAGGCGGATGCGATCTTCCGCCGGCTGGGGATTACCTTTGCGGTTTACGGCTCGGCGGAGTCCAATGAGCGGTTGATACCGTTCGATCTGATGCCGCGGGTGATTTCGGCCGGGGAGTGGCGGTTTCTGGAGCGCGGCATCGAGCAGCGGGTGCGGGCGCTGAACGCGTTCCTGTATGACATCTATCACCGTCAGGAGATCATTCGCGCCGGCAAGATTCCGGCGGAGATGATCAACGACAACGAGGCGTTCCTGCCGGAGATGATGGGGTTCGATCCGCCGCGGCAGGTGTATTCGCACATTGTCGGCACAGACATCGTGCGCACCGGCGAGGACCAGTTTTTTGTGCTGGAAGACAATATGCGCACGCCGTCCGGGGTCTCCTACATGCTGGAGAACCGGGAGACGATGATGCATCTGTTCCCGGAGATTTTTGCCGCGCACCGGGTGGCACCGGTGGAGCATTATCCGGAGTTGTTGCGCCAGACGCTGGAATCGGTGGCGCCGGCGACCTGCGAGGGCGATCCGCGGATCGCGGTGCTGACGCCGGGGATCTATAATTCGGCGTTTTTCGAGCATGCGTTCCTGGCCGACCAGATGGGTGTGGAGCTGGTGCAGGGCAGCGATCTGCTGGTGGATGAGGGGGCGCTGTGGATGCGCACCATCCGCGGGCGGGAGCGGGTGCATGTGCTGTATCGGCGGGTGGATGACGCGTTCCTGGACCCGCTGAATTTCCGGCCGGATTCGATGCTGGGCGTGCCGGGGCTGTTCGATCTCTATCGTGCCGGGGCGGTGACCATCGTGAATGCGCCGGGGACCGGGATTGCCGATGACAAGGCGATCTATGCCTATGTGCCGGAGATCATTCAGTTCTACACCGGGGAGAAGCCGCTGCTGAACAACGTCACCACCTGGCGGTGCGCCAAGGATGACGAGCGGGCTTATGTGCTGGAGAACCTGCACGAGCTGGTGGTGAAGGAGGTGCATGGTTCTGGCGGCTACGGGATGCTGATCGGCCCGCGCTCCACCAAGCAGCAGCGGCAGGATTTCGCCGAGCGGATCAAGGCACGGCCGACGAATTATATCGCGCAGCCGACGCTGGCGCTGTCGACCTGTCCGGCGTTTACCGCGTCGGGGCTGGCGCCACGGCATGTCGATCTGCGGCCGTTCGTGCTGATGGGCGAGCGGGTGCGGGTAACGCCAGGGGGCCTGACGCGGGTTGCACTGAAAAAGGGATCGCTGGTGGTGAATTCGAGCCAGGGAGGCGGCACCAAGGATACCTGGGTGCTGGAGGACTGAGATGCTCGGACGTACTGCGGCCAGCCTGTTCTGGATGTCGCGCTATATGGAGCGCGCGGAAAATGTTTCTCGCCTGATTGGTGTTGGCTATCGGGAGTCGCTGACCCCGGATATCGGTGTGGGCTATCGCGACGACTGGACTGCGACGCTGACCGCGGCGGGGTGCCTAGCCGATTACAAGGCGAAGCATGCGAAGGTGACGGCAGAGAGCGTGCAGAAATTCCTGCTGCTGGATCGCGACAACCCATCGTCCATCCGGTCCTGCATCGAGACTGCGCGCAATAATGGCCGTTCGGTGCGCACGGCGCTGACGCGGGAGATGTGGGAGGCACTGAACGCCACCTACAACGATTTTAACGCGATCAACCCGTCGGACCTTGGGCCGGCACGATTGCTGGAGGTGCTGGACTGGACGCGGGAGCGGGCGAACCTGTTCAGGGGCGCGATGCTTGGCTCGCTGCTGCGCGACGAGGGGTATTGCTTCAGCCAGCTTGGCACCTTTGTGGAGCGCGGCGACAACACGGCGCGCAATGTGGCGACGAAATACTCGGTGCTGCTGCCGGTGAACGAGGTGGCCGGGGGCGGGCGCAATCTGCATCAGTTGGAGACCATTCTACGGATGGTGGCCGCGCACCAGTCCTACCGGTATTTCTTCAAATACGCGTATCGGGCGCCGCAGATTGTCGATTTCATCGTTCTGCGCCCGGAAATGCCGCGCAGCCTGCGGTTCTGTTCGGATTGGGTTGTTTCAATGCTGACCCGGCTGACGGAGTTGACCGGGGTTGGCGCGGGCAGCCTGGCGGCGGCGAAGGAGATTCAGGCGGGCCTGATGGCATCGACGCCGGACAGCATTTCGCAGGAAGGGTTGCACGGGTATCTCACCGATTTCCTCAGCCGCAATGCGGCCCTGGCAGCGCGCACCGCTGCCGATTTCAACTTCGGATAGGTCATGCGCATCACCGTTCGCCACGCCACAACCTATCGCTATCCCTCGACGGCCTCGCAGGCAGTGCTTGCGCTGCGGATGACGCCGCAGGGCGGCCCCGGGCAGACTGTCCTGGACTGGCGCATCGAGGCGCCGGGGATTGCCACGGCCGCGCACTACACCGACGCATTCGGCAATCTGGTGCATGTGGTTGCCGTGCCGGCCGGGCATGACAGCCTGGAACTGGTAGCCGCCGGGACGATTGAGACGCGGGATACGGGCGGGGTGACCGGGTACACGAACGAGGCCGCGCGGTCGGAGATCTTTCTGCGCAGCACGCCGGCGACGAAGCCGGACGCGGCGATTTCCGCGCTGGCGGCGCGGGCGCAGGGGGAGACGGTGCTTTCGACGATGCATGCGCTGATGGAGGCGGTGCATGAGGCGGTCGCTTATGTGCCGGAGAGCACGCATAGAGGCACCAGCGCGGTGACGGCGTTTGCTGCGGGGCGGGGGGTCTGCCAGGACCATGCGCATATCATGCTGGCGGCGGCGCGCAGCCTGGGCATTCCGGCGCGCTATGTGACCGGTTATCTGCTGCTGGAGGCGGGCGCGGATGCGCCGGCGCATCATGCCTGGATCGAGGCTGGCATTGATACGCTGGGCTGGGTTGGTTTCGATGCGGCGAACAATCTTTGCCCGACGGATCGTTATATCCGCCTGACCTCGGGCCTGGATGCCGCCGCGGCGGCGCCGATCCGTGGGGTTCGCCGTGGCGGGGCCGAGGATATTTTACACGTCTCGGTTGCAGTCTCTGAGTTGGAATCCTAGGCGCCGCAAATAACGTTTGACCCAGATTTTCTCTGTATCGTATTGTAACTATTCGAACTGTCACGAGACGTCGTCAGCGAATTAAATTGTTGTCGGTTATTTCCTGAAATTTTTGATGTGTCGAACCAATGCTCAGCGGCACTCGTTTTATCTTTGATTATTAAAGCAGAAGCTGCGATGGCCGTTCAATTCGGTCGGCGCTTGTTTCGCTGCGGGGTTACGTGCAGCCGTGCGCCTGATGCCTTTGGTAACGGCAACCAGCTTGCCTGCCCGCAAGGGTGATCCCTATAAGGTTGTATCGCAGGTAGGTCCGCCTATCGAGCAACACCGAGAGGACAGCCTACGCGCATATGGATATCAAGACTGTCAGCCAGGAGAAGACCGTCTTCGTTATCGGTGCGCCACGATCCGGTACGACGTGGCTTGGCAAAATTTTTGATAGCAATCCGGATGTGCTGTATCGGCACGAGCCCGACACCCTGATCCCCAACGACCACATTCCGCGCGTTGTCAGGGATGAGGCACTTGGCGAACTGGCCGAGGACGCGGAAGCCTATCTTGACGCCATGGTCAGCGGCCGCTTCCTGAAATCGTCGGGGACCCTGCCGATCTTCCGCAAGTCCTTTCGCTCGCTGCCCATGCATTTCGCTTATTCGGCCGTGACGATGGGCCTGCGGATCACCCACAAGGCGAGCGGCGACGTCCGGCGGATGCGGCGCGTGCTGGTTCCGGATTTCGTCGACCCGGCATATGCCGACAAGGTTACGGTGGTGATCAAGTCGATCCTGTCGCGCGGCCAGGCCAATATGTTTTGCCGCGCCCGCCCCGGCATGCGGATCATTCTGATCCTCCGCGATCCGTTCGGGCAGGTCGCCTCGATGATGCGCGGGGTCTCACTCGGTAAATTCGACGCGGAGGTGCCGCTCACCGACTGCCTTGATACGCCGCATGCGCAGCGCTACGGACTGACGCGGGCTTTGTTCAAGCGCCTTAACCCGGTTGAGCAATATGCCTGGCACTGGGCGCTGCTGAATGAGAAAGCGATCGATGACCTGAGCGACAACCCGAACGCTACCGTGGTGCGCTATCGCGACCTGGTGCATGACCCCGACGCGGTCACCAAGACCTTGTTCAATTTCACGGGACTGGACTGGAACGCGCAGACCGAACGCTTCATTCGGGTCAGTTCCACGTCGAACCTGCCCGACAGCTACTATCAGGTCTACAAGAACAGTGTGGACAGCCTGAACAAATGGCGCCGGCAGTTGACGATCGACCAGCAGCGCCAGATCGTCAGCACGCTGTCCGATACCGTCGCCTGGCAACGCTATCCGGAACTGCACGGCGTGCCGGACTAGCCTTCCTGCAAGAATCCCTCCACCGCCCCCTCAGCCCCCGAAGGCAACGCCCCCCCCGGCGCCTTGATCCAGCTGATGATATCCCCCAGCGGCGCCGCCCGCCCAAGGTCGCACAGCATCAGGTGATACCCGCTGGCATAATACGCCAGCCGCCGCGGCCCTTCCGGCAGCGCCCGCCACATCTGCCGCGTCGCCGCCTTGGGCACCAGGTCATCGTGCCCCCCGTACAGAAACAGCGCCGGCGCCCGGAACGACGCCCCCGCCGCCAGCGCGATATCCATCAGATCCACCAACCCCGCCGTCGTCCCGACCCGCGTCTGCTTGATCGTCAGCGGGTCGTTCGACAGCCGGGTCAGCGCATCCCGGTTATCCGACGCCACGATCTTCACCACCGGCGGCGGCCGCGACACATACATCCCCGGCACGAACACCGACGCCACAAACAGCGTCGCCCGCAGCAGCACGTTCATTCGCGCCCGCCCCCACACCGCCGGCGCCAGCAGCACATACGACACATCCGCCGGCGCAAAGCCGGACGTCGCCAGATGCATCAGCACCGCGCCCCCCATGCTCTCGCCCATCAGCACCAGCTTCGAATCCGGATGCCGCGCCCGCAGCAGCCGCGCCATCTCGGCCGCATCCACCGCCAGCGCATCCGCCCCCGGCCAACGCCCTCGCCCCTCCGTTGCCCCGAACCCCCGCTGATCCGGCGCATACAGCGCGAACCCCGCCGCCACGAACACCGGCGCCGCCAGCAGCCACGCATTGCGGCTGTCATTGAACCCATGCAGCGCCAGGATCACCGCCTCCGGCCGCCCCTCCGGCAGCCAGGCCCGATACGGCAGCCGCGCTCCATCGGCCAGAATAAATGCATCAGCGTCCAGCATCACATCTCCCGCCCGCGGATAAACCTCCGGCCCAGCTCCCGCCGCGCACCCGCTCAGCGCCACCAACGCAGCAGCCACCGTGGCACGGCGCGTCAGACCAGGGGAGGACGAGGTTGAAACCATGACCCCGTTCGCTATCATGCGAACGGCCCCACGCCCAGCCGCGACCGCCTGAAAAGGACCACCCAATGCCCGACGGTGCCCACACCCCCACCGAGATCATCCATGTCGACGACCGCACCGTCTCCTGCGACGGCGGCGACGGCCCGCTCGGCCACCCCCGCGTCTTCCTGCGCATCGCCGATCAGCAGGTCCTCTGCCCCTATTGCTCGTGCCTCTACGTCCTGAACGCCGGCGCCGGATCGTCGTCGGGCCACTGATTTGGCATCGCCCGGGCAGAATTCCCCGCACGTCATCCTCATCGACGGCTCGGGCTTCATCTTCCGCGCCTTTCACGCACTGCCGCCGATGACGCGGCCGGACGGCACGCCGGTGAACGCCGTCTTCGGCTTCACCAACATGCTGTCGCGCCTGCTGAAGGACCACACCGGCACCCATATCGCCGTGATCTTCGACGCCGGTTCGAAAACCTTCCGTAACCGGCTCTACGACAAATACAAGGCCCAGCGCCCGCCGCCGCCGCCCGAGCTGATCCCGCAATTCGCCCTGGTCCGCGAAGCCACCGAGGCCTTCGGCGTCCCCGCGATCGAACTCGCCGACTGGGAAGCCGACGACCTCATCGCCTCCTACGCCCGCGCCGCCACCGACGCCGGCGGCACCGCCCACATCATCTCCTCCGACAAGGACCTGATGCAGCTCATCCGCCCGGGCGTCGACATGCAGGACCCGATGAAGCAGAAAGCCATCGGCCTCGCCGAGGTGATGGAGAAATTCGGCGTCCCCCCCGAAAAACTGATCGAGGCCCAGTCCCTCATCGGCGACAGCGTCGACAACGTCCCCGGCGTCCCCGGCATCGGCCCGAAGGGCGCGGCCAAACTCATCGCCGAATTCGGCGACCTCGAAGCCATCCTCGCCGCCGCCCCCGCGATGAAGCCGTCGAAAACCCGCGACCTGCTGATCGAACACGCCGAAAGCGCCCGCATCTCCCGCCAGCTCGTCATCCTGCGCGAAGACGCCCCCCTGCCCCTGCCGCTCGACGCCCTGCACGCCAAACCCACCGACCCCGTCCGCCTCGCCACCTGGCTCGCCACCCAGGGCTTCCGCACCACCATCGCCCGCCTCGGCCTCGACGCCCCCGCCCCGCCGCCGCCGCCCTCCGGCCCGCAAGGCGCGCTCGACTTCGGCGGCACCCCGCAACCCGCCCCCGCGCCCCGCCCGCCCTCCGCCGACGGCTACGGCCCCTACCTCACCATCACCGACGAACCCACCCTCGCCGCCTGGATCGCCGAAGCCACCACCGCCGGCATCGTCGCCGTCGACACCGAAACCGACAGCCTCGACGCCATGCGGGCAGGGATCGTCGGCATCTCGCTGGCCACCGCCCCCGGCCGCGCCTGCTACATCCCGATCCGCCACGCCATCGAGACCCAGATCGAACCCGAACGCGCCTTCGCCCTGCTCGCCCCCCTGCTCACCGACCCCTCCGTGCTCAAAATCCTGCAGAACGCCAAATACGACCTGATGGTGTTCCGCCACGCCGGCATCCCCGCCATCGCCCCGATCGATGACACCATGCTGATCTCCTACAGCATGGACGCCGGCCAGCACGGCCACGGCATGGACGAACTGTCCCAGCTCCATCTCGGCCACACCCCCATCAGCTTCGACAGCGTCACCGGCACCGGCAAAGCCCGCCTCACCTTCGCCCAGGTCCCCATCGACCGCGCCAGCGAATACGCCGCCGAAGACGCCGACGTCACCCTCCGCCTCTGGCACGCGCTCCGCCCCCGCCTGCGCGAAAATCACTCCCTCTCGCTCTACGAAACCCTCGAACGCCGCCTCGTCCCCGTCCTGCTCGACATGGAACAGGCCGGCATCATGGTCGACGCCGACGACCTCCGCGCCATGTCGCTCGACTTCGCCGCCCGCATGGCCGTGATGGAAACCGAAATCCACGCCAAGGCCGGCGAGCCCTTCAACCTCGGCAGCCCGAAACAGCTCGGCGAAATCCTGTTCGACAAGATGAAGCTGCCCGGCGGCAAACGCATGAAAACCGGCGCCTGGGGCACCGACGCCTCGGTGCTGCAAGGCCTGGCCGAACAGGGCCACGACATCCCCGCCCGCATCCTCGAATGGCGCCAGCTCGCCAAACTCAAATCCACCTACGCCGACGCCCTGGTCGAACAGATCAACCCCGATACCGGCCGGGTCCACACCAGCTACGCCATGGCCGTCGCCAGCACCGGCCGCCTCTCGTCGACCGACCCCAACCTGCAAAACATCCCCATCCGCACCGAAGAAGGCAGCCGCATCCGCCGCGCCTTCATCGCCGCCCCCGGCCACGTCCTCATCAGCGCCGATTACTCACAGATCGAACTCCGCCTGCTCGCCCACGTCGCCGACATCCCCGCCCTCAAAGCCAGCTTCGCCGCCGGCGAAGACATTCACGCACGCACCGCCAGCGAAGTCTTCGGCATCCCCATGGCCGGCATGGACTCAATGACCCGCCGCCGCGCCAAAGCCATCAACTTCGGCATCATCTACGGCATCTCCGCCTTCGGCCTCGCCCGCCAGCTCCAGATCGAACCCGGCGAAGCCCGCGCCTACATCGAAGCCTACTTCCAACGCTACCCCGCCATCCGAACCTACATGGACCGCGCCCGCGACGAAGCCCGCGCCACCGGCTACGTGCTGACCCCCTTCGGCCGCCGCTGCTGGATCCCCGGCATCGCCGACAAAAACGGCGCCCGCCGCGGCTACGCCGAACGCCAGGCCATCAACGCCCCCCTGCAAGGCGGCGCCGCCGACATCATCAAACGCGCCATGGTCCGCCTCCCGCGCGCGCTCGTGGACGCCGGCAGCAACGCGCGCTTGCTGCTCCAGGTCCACGACGAATTGCTCTTCGAAGCCCCCGAAGCTGAGGCCCAGGCCACGGCCGACCTCGCCCGCACAGTGATGGAAACCGCCGCGACGATCTCGGTGCCCTTGGTGGTCGAGACCGGGATCGGCAAGAACTGGGCGGAAGCACATTAAGGCAAGCAGTCCCTTTTTTGCAAAAAAGAGACCCAAAAAACTCCATAGAATCAATATAATACCGTCATTGCGAGGCGCCCCTTGGCGCCGAGCGTGTCAGAAAATCCCGCCCCCTTTCCCCGGCTCGCTTTTCCATGATTCGCTTCTCCCGGTTCATGGAGTTCGGCGGATGACGGA
>CAIRTN010000075.1 GCA_903881515.1 uncultured Rhodospirillales bacterium
CAAATCGGTCAGTTTTCGCTCTAGGTCGCATTGCTCTGCTAAAAGGCAATGACACCCGGAGTGCTGCCCGTGATACCCAGGAGTTTTGGCAGAGACGTACCATGGGGGTCGTACGCTGAGCGCGCGGCACGGAAAAGCGTGGATTGCTTCGCAAGGGCTCGCAATGACGATAATCAATTGATTTATAAAAGTTTTTTGGGTCCCTTTTTTGCAAAAAAGGGACGGCTTGCCTTACTTAAGCGGCAACCAAGATGGCGCACCCGGAAAGACTCGAACTTCCAACCCCCAGATTCGTAGTCTGGTGCTCTATCCAATTGAGCTACGGGTGCGTCTTGGCGGCGATGTAACCGAACCGTCGTCATGCGGCAAGGCCGAATATGGGCGGCTCGGCTTCGCGGATCACATGGATTTCGGACTTGCCATTCTCGCGCAAGCAGGTCCGAGCGCCGTGATCAGCCGCCGAGCTTCTCCATCTCGCGCAGAACCGCCTCGCCCATGACCTGAGTGCCGACCTTGGCGCAGCCGGGGGCCATGACGTCGGCGGTGCGCAGGCCGCTGGCCAGGACGTTGGTGCAGGCGGTTTCGATCAGCTTGGCGTCTTCCTCCATTTCGAAGGAATAGCGCAGCAGCATGGCGAAGCTCAGCATCTGCGCCATCGGGTTGGCGAGGCCCTTGCCGGCGATGTCGGGCGCGCTGCCGTGGATGGGCTCGTAGAGGGCGTGGCGGCGGCCTGTGGTGGGGTCTATGGCGCCGAGGGTGGCGGAGGGCAGCATGCCGAGCGAGCCGGTCAGCATCGACGCCAGGTCGGACAGGATGTCCCCGAACAGATTGGTGGTGACGATGACGTCGAACTGGCGCGGGTTGCGGACGAGCTGCATGGCGCAGTTGTCGGCGTACATGTGGGACAGCTCGACATCGGGGTATTCGCGGGCGGCGAGGGCGGTGACGACCTGACGCCAGAGCAGGCCGCTTTCCATCACGTTGGCTTTTTCGACGCTGCACACGCGGTTCTGACGCTTGCGGGCGAGGTCGAAGCCGACGCGGGCGACGCGTTCGATTTCGGCGGTGGTGTAGACCTCGGTGTTGAAGCCTTTCTTGCTGCCGTCGGGCAGGGTTTCCACGCCGCGCGGCTCGCCGAAATAGATGCCGCCGGTGCTTTCGCGCACGATCATGATGTCGAGACCCTTGACCACTTCCGGCTTCAGGGTCGAGGCGTTCACCAGCGGGTCGAGCACCACGGCGGGGCGCAGGTTGGCGAACAGGCCGAGTTCGCGCCGCAGGGTGAGGATCGAGATCTCGGGGCGCATGTCGAAGCCGAGCTTGTCCCATTTCGGGCCGCCGACGGAGCCGAACAGCACGGCGTCGGCTTCCTTGGCGCGGGCGACGGTTTCGGGCGTGATCGCGACGCCGCGGGCGTCGATACAGGCGCCGCCGACGAGGTCTTGCGCCAGGTCGAAGCGGGCGCGGCGCTTGCGGTCCATCCAGTCGATGAGATGCATGACTTCCTGCATCACTTCGGGGCCGACGCCGTCACCAGGCAGCACCAGCAGTTTCTTGTTCGCGGTCATGGAATTCCCCGGTTCAGGCGACGGTAATGCCGGGCAGCCAGGACTTCTCGTCCCGCTCGCGGCTTTCGAAGGCATCGATGGCGGGCGCGTGCTGCAGGGTCTGGCCGATATCGTCCAGGCCGTTCAGCAGCAGGTGCCGGCGGAAGGGGTCGATCTCGAAGGCGATTTCCTCGCCGCTGGGGCGCACCACGACCTGACGCTCGAGATCGACGGTGATGCGGGCGTTGCCGCCGAGTTTGGCGTCTTCCATCAGCTGGTCGCAGATCTCGCGCGGCAGCTTGACCGGCAGGATGCCGTTCTTGAACACGTTTGTGTGGAAGATGTCGGCGAAATCAGGGGCGATGACGCAGCGGATGCCGAAATCGAGCAGCGCCCAGGGGGCGTGTTCGCGGGACGAGCCGCAGCCGAAATTCTCGTGCGCGATCAGGATTTCCGCGTGGCGGTAGGGCTCCTGGTTCAGCACGAAATCAGGGCGTTCCTTGCCGTCGGCGTCATAGCGCAGGGTGTCGAACAGGTGCACGCCGAGGCCGGTGCGCTTGATGGTTTTGAGGAAGCGCGCCGGGATGATCTTGTCGGTATCGACATTGGCCAGCGGCAACGGCGCCGCGACTCCGGTCAGTTTGGTGAAAGCGTCCATCAGACGAGCTCCCGCACATCGGCAATATGGCCGGTTACGGCCGCAGCGGCGGCCATGGCGGGGGAGACCAGATGGGTCCGCCCGCCGGGGCCCTGGCGGCCCTCGAAATTGCGGTTCGAGGTGCTGGCGCAGCGCTGGCCGACAGTGAGCTTGTCGGGGTTCATGCCCAGGCACATCGAGCAGCCCGGTTCGCGCCATTCGAAGCCGGCGTCGAGCAGAATTCTATCGATGCCTTCGGCTTCGGCCTGCAGCTTGACGATGCCGGAGCCGGGCACGACCAGGGCGCGGACGCCCGGGGCCACTTTGCGGCCGCGGGCGACCTCGGCGGCGGCGCGCATGTCCTCGATCCGGCCGTTGGTGCAGGAGCCGATGAACACGACGTCGACCTTCAGGTCGGTCAGTTTCTGGCCGGGGGTGAGGCCCATGTATTCGACCATGCGGGCGAGTTGCACGCGCTTGGCTTCGTCGGGCTC
>CAIRTN010000076.1 GCA_903881515.1 uncultured Rhodospirillales bacterium
AAGGCCACCAAGGATCTGTTCCGCGGCATCTTCTCCCGCGCCAAGCCGGGCAGGAAGAAGTGGGAATTCAATCAGTCCCCGCTGTTCCTGGATTTCCTCGCCGGCAACCAGACCTTCCACTGCACCCCCTGGGGCAACCCAACGCGCACCTATTTCGGCTGGCAGCGCCCCTGCTACCTGCTCGGCGAGGGCTATACGAAAACCTTCAAGGAGCTGATGGAAACCACCGATTGGGACGCCTATGGCACCGGCAACTACGAAAAATGCGCCGACTGCATGGTGCACTCCGGCTACGAAGCCTCCGCCGTCGCCGCCTCGGTGCGTAACCCGCTAAAGGCCCTGAAGGTCGAGATGAAAGGCATTCGCACCACGGGCGAAATGGCCCCCGACATCGACCTCTCCGCCCAGCGCCCCGCCGAATTCGTCTTCAGCCGCCATGTCCAACAGGCCATGGAAAAGCTGAAGCACGAAAAGAAAACCCTCGAACCGATCGACTGAGCTAACGCCGCCGGATGCTCTCGAACACCAGCATCCGGTGGCCATCCCGCTCGAACGCCTCCGCCTCCACCATCCCGATCGCGCCCAGCACCTGGCGCGAGCCGAAATTCGTCTCCCGCGCCACCGCCACCACCCGCTCGATCCCGGCCCGCTCATGCGCGAACCTTAACGCCGCCCCCGCGGCCTCCGGCGCGAAGCCCTTGCCCTGCGCATTCGGCTCCAACGCAAAGCGCAGCCCGATCCCCCGCCCATCCGGCCGCTCATGAAACCCGGTCAGCCCGACAAACCGCCCGCTCCCCCGCTCGCGGATGGTCCACATCCCCACCCCAAGCTTGCCCCAGCATTGCAGATCCTCGGCCAGATCCTCCGCCGCCTGCGCGCGGTTGCGCACGCCGCCCAGCATCAGCCCATACACGCGCGGATCCGCCTTCAGCGCGGCAATCGCCGGCAGGTCGGAAAACGCCACCGGGGTCAACAACAGCCGCCCGGTGCCGAGGCTCCAGGCGGACTGCGTCATGCCTGGTTCAGCGGGCCAGCGGTCGGTACTTGATGCGATGCGGCTCGGTCGCGTCCGACCCGAGTCGACGTCGCTTATCCTCTTCGTAGTCCTGGAAGTTACCCTCGAACCACTCCACGTGGCTGTCGCCCTCGAAGGCCAGGATATGCGTCGCCAACCGGTCGAGGAACCAGCGATCATGGCTGATGATCACCGCGCAACCGGCAAATTCCTGCAACGCCTCTTCCAGCGCCCGCAACGTATCGACGTCCAGATCGTTGGTCGGTTCGTCGAGCAGGATGACGTTGCTTTCCGATTTCAGCATCTTCGCCAGATGCACCCGGTTCCGCTCGCCGCCTGACAGGATGCCGACCTTCTTCTGCTGGTCGGAACCCTTGAAGTTGAACGCCCCGACATAGGCCCGCGATGCCACCGCCCGCTTGCCGAGATAGATCACATCGGTGCCGCCCGAGATTTCCTCCCACACCGACTTGGTGGGGTCCAGACTGTCGCGGCTCTGATCGACATAGCCGAGCTTCACCGTCTCGCCGACCCGCAGCGCGCCGATATCCGGCGTCTCCTGCCCCGTGATCATCCTGAACAGCGTCGTCTTGCCCGCGCCGTTCGGCCCGATCACGCCGACGATGCCGCCCGGCGGCAGCTTGAAGTTCAGGTTCTCGATCAGCACCCGATCGCCAAAGCTCTTGCCCAGCCCGTCGGCCTCGATCACCACGCCACCCAGCCGCGGCCCGGGCGGAATGACGATTTCCGCCACGCCAAGCTGCTGCTCCTGGCTCTTCTGCAGCATCTCCTCGTATTTCTGGATACGCGCCTTGCTCTTGGTCTGCCGCGCCTTCGGCGTGGCGCCGATCCATTCCTGCTCGGCGGCCAGCGCGCGCGAGCGGGCTGACTCTTCCTTCTCCTCCTGCATCAGCCGCTTGCGCTTCTGATCCAGCCACGAGGAGTAGTTGCCCTGGAACGGATAACCACGGCCCCGCTCCAGCTCCAAAATCCAGTTCGTCACGTTCTCCAGGAAGTAGCGATCATGGGTAACGACCAGCACGGTGCCGGTGAACTCGCGCAGCGTCTTTTCCAGCCACGCGACGCTCTCGGCGTCCAGATGGTTGGTCGGTTCGTCGAGCAGCAGAATGTCCGGCTTCTCCAGCAGCAACCGGCACAAAGCCACCCGCCGCCGCTCGCCGCCGGACAGCTTGGTGACTTCGCTATCCCCAGGCGGGCAGCGCAGCGCGTCGAGCGCGATATCCACCCGCCGCTCCAGCTCCCAGCCATCCTGTGCGTCGATGATCTCCTGCAGATCCGCCTGTTCGGCGAGCAGGGTGTTCATCTTCTCGTCGTCCATCGGTTCGGCGAACTCGTTGGAGATCTCGTTGAACCGGCTCAGCGCCGCCTTCAACGGCCCGAACGCCATCTGCACGTTTTCCGAGACGGTCTTGTCCGGGTCCAGATGCGGTTCCTGGCTGAGATAACCGACCTTCACGCCCTCGGCCGCCCAGGCCTCGCCGCCGTATTCGGTCTCGATCCCGGCCATGATCTTCATCAGCGTCGACTTGCCGGCGCCGTTCACCCCGAGCACACCGATCTTCACGCCGGGCAGAAAGGACAGGGTGATGCCCTTGAACACCTCGCGGCCGCCTGGGAAGGCCTTGGTCAGGTCCTTCATGACATAGACATACTGGTAAGCGGCCATGGACTGGCATCTCCTGCGGGCGAAACTGCGATGGGTGCGGTGTTCTAGAGCGGTTTTCCGGCAAACGAAACCTCGCTACGGCGCCAATGCGTAGCGAAGCGTCACGGTTTGCGCGATACGCGCCTGTGCCATGCCGTCAGGGAAGGGAAACCGGGCGGCACGGGCGGCCTCCAAGAGTTCGCCCACCGCACGATCCAGCACGGCGCTGCCGGTGCCCTCCAGCATTTCGGCCTCCAGCACCTGGCCATCCCGGGCGATGACGACGCGGATGGTGGCATGCCCCTCGGTGCCATCGCGCCGCGCCGCGGCCGGGTAGACACGATGGGTGGCGAGCCAGCTGGCGAAACTGTTGCGCCAGTCGGAATCGATCGCCGTTGCGACCGCAGCGGGGGGGGGGCGCTGGCTCTGGCGCGGC
>CAIRTN010000077.1 GCA_903881515.1 uncultured Rhodospirillales bacterium
ACACTCTTTCCCTACACGACGCTCTTCCGATCTGTCCTTAACCGCGTCAAAGCTCTTGTCGATCGCCGGGGCAACCTCCGCCACGATCGTCTCGGCGGCATCCGCAGCTGCGGGGGCGCCGTTCTTCTTTCCAGCCATCGTCGAACTCCTTGCCTGCCGAACTCAATGCGGGGCCGCGTCGGCGCCCCAGGAAACCGCCCGGTGTAAATCTCTTGCTGCACTGCAGCATCGTCGTATACGTAGCCGCAGGTCTGGGGTCAAGCTATTTTTGTGCACTGCACAAAAATCTTTTTCGGACGGCAGCCGCACCGACATCCCCTCCCCGGCAATTATCTAATTACGACCGTTACCCCCTTCAAAATTCGTCTTTTAAACACGTTTGCGGCTGGACACGGCACGGCACCGCCCCTTAGTTTCCCGGTAGATGACGATCAGGGCCCAGGTTCTGGCGCGCGATGACAGCTTATCGGCGATCCCGCGATCAGCGCTTTCACCCAGGACGTGCGGGAGAGTGTAGCGACGATGACATGTGCCGCGTTACGGGCCTGGTGCCTGGAAGCCTTGACGCTGCGCTGCGTTGCCGCACTGGCCAGCGTGTGCCTCATCCTGGCAACCGCCGGCGCTGCACGCGCCCAGATCGGATCGGATCGCTACAGTTCGATCGTGGTTGAGGCGAATTCCGGCCGCGTGCTGTCGGCGGTGAACCCCGACGAATTGCGCCATCCGGCGAGCCTCACCAAAATGATGACGCTTTATATGGCGTTCGAGGCGATGCGGGACCGCCGGATCAGTCTCAACCAGTCAGTCCCGGTATCGGCCCATGCCGCGTCGCAAAGCCCCTCAAAGCTGGGCCTGCGCCCGGGCGCGCGTATCACTGTCGAGGAAGCGATTCTCGGCCTGGTAACCAAGTCCGCCAATGATGCGGCCTCCGCGCTCGGCGAACTGCTCGGCGGTGACGAGGGCCGATTCGCCCAGATGATGACCCTGCGCGCCCGCGCCTTGGGTATGATCTCGACCACCTTCCGCAATGCGTCCGGCCTGCCGGACCCGGCGCAGGTGACCACCGCGCGGGATCTTTCCCTGTTGGCCCGCCGGCTGGTGCACGATTTTCCGTCGCAGTACAGCTATTTCAGCGTGCCGAGCTTCCGTTTCCGCGGCCGTACGATCTTCAACCACGACCATCTGCTGGAGCGCTACCCGGGCACCGACGGCATTAAGACCGGGTATATCGAGGCCTCCGGCTTCAATCTGGTCAGTTCCGCCGTGCGCGCCAATATCCGCCTGATCGGGGTGGTGCTTGGCGCCTCGCGTCCCGGCGAGCGGGACCTGCATATGATTTCCCTGCTCGATGACGGTTTCGCGCAGATGGATGTGCCGGTGGCGGCGCGCCCCGTGCCGTCGCTGCGCATCGCGCCGCTGATCGCCTCCGCGCATGCCTCCACGGTTCCCGCCCGGCAGGCCAGCCATTGGGGCATCCAGGTCGGCGCGTTTGCGACTCAGGCCGCCGCCCGGCAAGCCGCAGCCGAAGCCATGCGCGCGGCCGATGGTGGACAGGCCCGCACCGAGGCTGTGCGTGTCAACGGCCATACCAACTGGCGCGCACAGGTCATGGGCCTGACCCAGAGCGAGGCCGCCAGCGCCTGCGCAGTGCTGGCCAAGCGCAAGAAACCCTGCATGACCCTGCGCCCGGAACTGGGCCAACTCGCCCGCAACTGACCGCCCACCGGCTTATGCCGTGCGCAGGACATCCAGCACCCGACTCCCATAGCGGGTAAGCTTGGAGGCGCCGACGCCCTTGATCTGGCCCAGGCTGCCCAGGTCCTCCGGCAGCACCGCAGCGATATCGCGCAGCACGGCGTCGTGGAAGATCACGTAAGGCGGCACGGCCTGCGTCCGCGCTTCCTGGCTGCGCCATTGCCGCAGCGCCTCGAACACCTGCGCCTCGCGCCCATGCTCGCCCGCCGCCGCCTGCTGAGATGCCAGGCGCACACGCTTCTGCTTCACCGGGGGCTCGCGCAGGCTCACCCGCTCCTCACCACGCAGGATCGGCCGTGCCCGCTCGGTATCCAGCCGAAGGGTTGGGTATTCCCCGACCTCCATCTCCAGCGCACCGCGCGCGATCAGTTGCCGGATCACCCCGCGCCAGAAATCCACGCTCCGGTCGGCGCCGACACCGAAGGTGGGCAACCGGTCATGTTCCCAGCGCACGATGGCCTCGGTCGCCTTGCCAGTCAGCACCGCAATCACATGCTGTGCGCCGAAGCGCTGCCCGGTGCGGAATACCGCTGACAGCGCTTTCTGCGCCTCCACCGTGCCGTCGAAGGTCACCGGCGCATCGGTGCACACATCGCAGTGTCCGCAGGGCTCCTCCATCGCCTCGCCGAAACAGGCCAACAGCGCTCGCGTACGGCATTCCGCCGTTTCGGCCAGCGCCACCATCGCCTCCAGCCGGCCGCGCATCACCGCTTTCTGCGATTCCGGCGCCTGCGACTGGGTCAGGAAGAAACGCGCCCGGGCAATATCCTCGCCGCCATACAGCAGCAGCGTCTCCGCCGGTTCGCCGTCGCGGCCGGCGCGGCCGATCTGCTGGTAGAACGCCTCGGGGCTGTCCGGCATATCGAGATGCACCACGAAGCGGACATCCGGCCGGTCGATCCCCATGCCGAAGGCGATCGTCGCCACTACCACAACAGCCTCGCCAGACCGGAAACGCCCCGCCGCGGCCCGCTTGTCCGCCGGCGGCAAACCGGCATGGAACGCCACCGCGCCGATCCCCTTGGCGTTCAGCGCGGCCGCCGTCCGCTCGGTCTTCGCCCGCGTGCCGCAATAGACGATGCCGGCCTCGCCGCTATGGCGCTGCAGCAGATCCATCAACTGCGCGGTTTCCGACAGCTTCGCCGCCGCGCCGATCTGCAGGTTGGGGCGATGAAAGCTCGCCACCAGCACCTTCGCCTCGGGCATGTCGAGCGCGCGCAGAATGTCCTCACGCGTCCGCGGGTCAGCGGTTGCGGTCAGCGCGATGCGGGGAACGCCGGGGAAGAGTTGCGGCAGACAGGCGAGATCACGGTATTCGGTGCGGAACTCGTGGCCCCATTGGCTGACGCAATGCGCCTCGTCGATCGCGATCAGGGAGATCGTCTGCCGCGACAGCCGCTCTTGCGTGCCCGGGCTCATCAGCCGTTCGGGCGAGATATAGATCAGATCGAGTTCACCGTAATCCAGCGCGCGGCCGACCCGGCGCTGTTCATCCGGATCAAGCTCGGAATGCAGCGCGCCGGCGGCCACGCCGAGCTGGCGCATCGCGGCGACCTGGTCATCCATCAGCGCGATCAGGGGCGAGACCACAATCGCCGTGCCAGGCCGGCACAAGGCCGGCACCTGGTAGCAGACCGACTTGCCGGCGCCTGTGGGCATCAGCACCAGCGCATCGCCGCCGCCCAGAATCTGCTTCACCGCGTCTTCCTGCAACCCACGGAACGCCGGGAAGCCGAACACGCGCTTGAGCACCGTGTGCGGGTCATCCCGCAAGGGGATCAACGCATCCATGGGGCAAGACCAATGCAAACAGACTCGGCGTGGGGCACAGCCGGACAATCCCGTCCGCACCGCGCCGCGTCAACCGCGATCGCGGCCCCGCACCCGGATAAGCGTCAGGGCCGCAGGATCACCAGCACAACAGCAAAGGCCAGCACGGAGAAGGTGCCCATCATACCAACGACGCGAAAGCGGAAATCCTCATTCACCCGCGAATAGCCGATGGCGTGCACCGTCCGGGCGAAGACCAGCGCGAGGCCGAGCGCATGCACGATCCAGGCCGGATAGCCGGCCTGTTCAACGAACCACAGCATCAGCAGCGCCATCGGCACATATTCGGCGAAATTGCCATGCACGCGTGCCGCACGTTCCAAGGCCTTGTCGCCCTGGGTGCCGATCGCGATACCGCTCGCTCGGCGCCGCGCGATGACGCGGACCGACAAGAAAATGAACCCCACCGCCAACGCGGCCGCATAAAGCGCCGTCACCGAATGTTGCATGCTGTCCCTATCCCGCTGCCGCCACCGCACGCCCGCCGGAAAGCCGGAAAATCCGGTCCAGCCGCTCCACACCGCTCAGCCGATGCGCGATCAGCACCATGGTGCGCCCGGCCGGCGTCGCATTCAGTGTAGTGAAGAACTCGCGCTCAGTATCCGCATCCAATCCGGCGCAGGGTTCATCAAGAATAAGGACAGGCGCCGGCGACAAAAGCGCCCGCGCCAGCGCCAGCCGGCGCCCCTGCCCGCCTGAGAACCGGCCTCCGGCCTCGCCAACCTGACTATCCAGCCCATGCGGCAGGTCGCGCACCAGATCATCGACTTGTGCTGCTTCCAGCACCGCCCAAAGCGCCGCATCGTCGGCATCGGGGCGTGCCAGCAGCAGGTTGGCACGTATGGTGTCATCGAACAGATGCGTCGTCTGCGACAGGTAGGCCACCCGCCGGCGCAGATCGCCGGCCGCCAGGGTGGCGATATCCACCCCACCCAGCAGCACACGGCCGCGCTCCGGCACCGCGATTTTCAACGCCAGCGCCGCCAGGGTCGACTTGCCCGCTCCGGACGGGCCGAGCACCGCGACCCGCGTGCCTTCCGGCACATCCATTGTCAGCCCATCCAGCACCAGCGGGGCATCCGCAGCGTAACGGAAGCCGACCCCTTCAAAGCGCAGCCCGCTGCCTGCTGGCAGTGCCGCGGGATGAACCGGGTCAGGCACCGGCACCGGGCCCTCCGCCGCCTCGACCACGCGCGCCGCAGCGGCCGCGGCATGACCAGCCATCACCCCGGCGCGTGGCAGGATCGAGGCGACCTCGAATACCGCAACCACCAGCAGCAATCCGCCCGCCGCGGCCGGCCCAGGTCCCCCGCCGGCCAGCACCGCCAGCAAGGCCATCTGCGAGCAAAGAAATGCGCCTGCCGCCGCCCAGGCGCCACGGCGCATGATTTCACGTTGCGCGGAGATCAACCCGGCCTCACGCGCCTGCACCAGCGCCAGCATTCGGCCCTCGGCGGCGAAGGCCCGCACCTCGCGTAGTCCACTCAGCGTATCCAAAGCCACGTTGCGCAGCGAAGCCTGTGCCACCGACAGCCGCCCGCCCGCGGCCAGGGTCGCCCGGGCGGCATAAAGCGGCAGCCCAATCGCCGCGATCAGGAAACACACGCCCACCACCGCCCCGGTCAGCGGCGCGGCACGCCCCAACGCCACCGCCAGCACCGGCAGCAGCACCGCAACACCGGCCAGCGGCACCGCGATGCGCAGGTACAGGCCGTCCAGCGCCTCGACATCGTTCACCAGCCGCGCCAGCACATCGCCCGCCCGCCGGTAGCCCAAGCCGCCGGCCGCTCGTTTGGCTAGGCCACGGAAGAACCACACCCGCAGGTTGGCCAAGGCGCGAAACAGCGCGGAATGGGTCAGCAGCCGCTCGGCATAGCGCAGCACCACCCGTGCCGGCCCCAGCGCGCGGAACACCACCGGCGCTGCCAACCCGCCGCCGATCGCCGCCGCCGCGACGCCCTGCCCGGCCATCACCATCAGCCCCAACATGGTGCCGATCGCCGCAAGCGAAACCACGACGCCCGCGATCAGCCAACCAGCAGAACTGCGCCACAGCCCGACCACGCGCCAGACCGGGCGCATCGCCGAACCGCTCATGCCGCCACCGCTGCACGTCCGGCGCGCAAATCCAACCGGCGGCCGCCGAAAGCGTGCGCGGCGGCCGAATGGCTGGCCAGGATCACCGTGCGCCCCACCGTCAGCCGCTTCAGGCTTTCCAGCACCTCCGCCTCGGTCACCGGGTCCAGATGCGAGGTCGGCTCATCCAGCAGCAACACCGGTGCATTGCGCAGAAACGCCCGCGCGATCGCAACCCGCTGCGCCTGGCCGCCGGACAAGCCGAACCCGGCCTCGCCCAGCACCGTTTCCAGCCCGATGCCATCCAGCTTGGCGAACTTCGCCGCCTCGGCGACGTCCTCATCGGAGGCTTCCGGCCGGGCGAAGCGGATATTCTCCCGCACCGAGCCCGCGAACAACACCGGCTTCTGCCCGATCCAGGCGATCAGGCGCGACAACGAGGCCGGCACCAGCGTGGCGATATCCGCGCCATTGATCGTCACCCGACCGGAATCCGGCTTGGCAAAGCCCAGCAGGATTTCGATGACGGTTGACTTGCCAGCCCCCGACGGCCCGGCCAGCACCAGGATCTCGCCCGCCGGAACCCGGAAGCTCAGCCCGTCCAACGCCGGCCCGCGGGCGGGATCCCAGGTCAGGTGCACATCCTCGAACGCCACGCTGACGCCGCGCGCCTCCACCGTGCGCACCTTAACCTCGGCCGGCTCCGCCGGCAGATCCGGCAGCGAAGCGAGCGGCCCGGCGGCGCCCTGGGCATGCATCTTGTCGGCATAGGCGAGTGCAAAGGCACGCAGCGGGGCGAAGAACTCGGCCACCAGCAGCAAAGCGAACAGCGCAACCCAGGGCCGGCTCAACGAGCCCGCCGCCAGCAGCGAGCCATAGCGCACGGCAAAGGCGATGATCGCGATGGCGAACGCACAATCCAGCACACTCGACGACAGAAAAGCCACGCGCAGCACCCGCATGGTACGCGCCCGCAACTCGTCGGCGCTGCGCCCGATCGCCAGAGCCTCGTCGTCCGCGCGCCCGGACAACACGATGGTCGTGATGCCGCGCACCCGATCCAGGAAACGCGCCTGCAACCGCGACAGCGCGGCGAACTGCCGCCGCGAGGCCGCCGCGGCCCCGATCCCGGCCACCGCCATGCCCACCGGCACCAGCAGCCCAACGCCGAGCAGGATCGCCGCCGCGTGCGGATCGAACGGCAGCAGCGGAACGATCACCAGCGCCGGCGCCGCCATCGCCAGGATCGCCGCCGGCATCCAACTGGCGAACAGCCCGTTCAACGCCTCGACCCGGTCCACCACGGTAGCCGCCAATTCGCCGGAATGTGCCTGACGTAGCAGCGCCGGCCCCGCGGCCAGCATCTTGCTCAGCGCCTCCGAACGCATCCGCCGCCGCGCCGAGGCGCCGGCGGCAAACGCCAGGTGCTCGGCGGCCATCCCGATGCCAGCCCGCAGCACCGCAAGCCCCGCGAACACCGCAAGTGCCAACAACGGCAGACCGCGCCCGGCCAGCCCGTCATGCAGCACCCAGGCGGCACAGAACGCCTGGGCAATGCCCAGCACCGTGCCCGCCAGCCCCGCGGCGACCACGGGAACGACGGAACGCCGCGCGGCGCGGGTCTGGATGCGCAGCCAACCGGCCGCGAGGCGGGGAGAAATTTCAGTCACAATCCCGATTTA
>CAIRTN010000078.1 GCA_903881515.1 uncultured Rhodospirillales bacterium
GACGTGCGAACCACAATCGACACCGCCAGGCTCAAGGGCGCGAACCCCTTCGACGTCATCGTCGCCACGCTGGCCTGACAATCGCCCGGCGCGCCCCAGCGCGGAAAATCACGCTTCAAAATGGGGGTGGGTAATTACATGCCTAGCCGTTGACTGTCAAAGTAACTTGACATTTTTTCGCCAAAACTGACAATAGATATTGACAGTTTTGGGGCCGCCAAGTCATGCGTCCGGTCTACCCTTTCAGTGCGATCGTCGGCCAGGAGGAGATGCGGCAGGCGATCCTGATCGCCGCCGTGGATGGCGGAATCGGCGGTGTCCTGGTGTTCGGCGACCGGGGAACCGGAAAATCCACCGCCGTGCGCGCGCTTGCGGCGCTGCTGCCGGCCATGAAGGTGATCGACGGCTGCGCCTATGGCTGTGATCCCGCGACACCTGACACCTGGTGCACCACGTGCCGGCAGCGTTTCGCCGCCGCGAAGCCAAAAACCAGTATGGCTCCGGTTCCAGTCGTCGATCTGCCGCTCGGCGCCACCGAAGACCGCGTGGTCGGCGCGCTCGATCTTGAGCGTGCCTTGGCAAACGGTGTGAAAGCCTTCGAGCCCGGTCTGTTGGCCCGTGCCCATCGCGGCTTCCTCTACATCGACGAGGTGAACTTGCTGGAGGATCACCTCGTGGATCTGCTGCTTGATGTCGCGGCATCCGGCGAAAACGTTGTCGAGCGCGAAGGTCTCAGCATCCGTCATCCCGCGCGCTTCGTGCTCGTCGGCAGCGGCAATCCCGAGGAAGGCGAGTTGCGGCCGCAATTGCTCGACCGCTTCGGCCTTTCGGTCGAGGTCCGCACGCCGATGGACCTGCCGACACGCGTTGAGGTGGTGCGCCGGCGCGACACCTTCGATCGCAATCCGGCGGGGTTTGTCGCGCAGTGGCAAAAGGCCGATGACCGTCTGCGCCGGCAGATCACCGCCGCACGCGGCCGCCTCGCATCGGTTGCAGTGCCGGATGCTGCGCTCGAGCGCGCCGCGGCTTTGTGCATGCAACTGGGCACCGACGGGCTGCGTGGCGAACTGACCCTAATCCGCGCTGCGCGTGCACTGGCCGCCCTGCGCGGTGCCGAAGGCGTGAGTGACGAGCACCTCCGCGCCGTTGCCCCCAGTGCCTTGCGCCACCGCCTGCGCCGCAATCCATTGGACGACGCGGTAGCGACCACACGGGTTGATCGCGCGGTGGCGGAGATCTTCGCCGCATGAGCAGCCTGCGGTGAACCCCGCGCCGCCGCCAGCCGCGGAGGCGGACGCCATGCTTGCGGCCGCGCTGCTTGCGGTCGATCCGGTCGGGACGGGGGGCGTATGGCTGCGTGCCCCGCCTGGCCCGACCCGTGACCGCTGGGTCGCCAGTCTGCGCGGTATGCTGCCCACCGATGCACCTTTCCGGCGTGTCCCTGCACGCATTGCCGACGATCGACTGCTCGGCGGGCTCGACCTGGCCGCGACCCTGCAGACCGGCCGGCCCGTCGCCCAACGCGGCGTGCTTGCTGAAAGCGATGGCGGGATTGTGCTGCTCGCCATGGCCGAACGGGTCGACCCCGGAACCGCCGCGCGATTGGTCGCGGTGCAGGATACCGGTGCGGTGGTGCTGGAACGCGACGGGCTGGGCACGCGTACGCCCGCCCGACTCGGCCTGGTCGCGCTCGACGAAGGGGTGCAGCCGGACGAACGACCGCCCGCCGGGCTGCTCGACCGCCTGGCTTTTCACCTCGATCTGACCGAAGCCCCCTTGCGTCCCTCTGTTACGCCAAGCGTGGATGCCGCGGCCGTTGCCACGGCTCGCGATCGCATTGCCTCGGTGCGGCCGGGTGAGGATCTTGCCGAAGCGCTCTGCGCCGCGGCCCTGGCGCTCGGCATCGCATCCATCCGCGCGCCATTGCTCGCCCTGCGCGTAGCGTGTGCCGCAGCCGCGCTGGCCGGACATGACGAGGTCTCCGACGACGATGCCACTCTGGCCGTCCGCTTGGTCTACGCCCGCCGGGCAACGACGATGCCGGAGGCGCAGGAACCCGAAAACAACGAAGCCCCCCCACCACAGCCGCCAGAGGGCGAGTCCGAATCCAAGGGCGACCCGCTCTCCGATCTCGACCTGACGGAGCTGCTGATCGCGGCAACTCAATCGGCCATCCCCCCCGATTTGCTGTCGCAACTCCATCTCGCGACCGGCGACCGCACCCGTGCGCGCTCCGCCGGCCGCGCCGGACAGGCACAGCGTTCAACGGCACACGGCCGCCCCATCGGCGCACGCGCGGGCCAGCCTGGCGGCGGAGTTCGCCTGCATTTGCTCGAGACCCTCAAGGCCGCGGCGCCCTGGCAGCGCCTGCGCGCCGCTGAACCAGGCGCACTACCTGGGCGCATAGCCATTCGCCGCGATGATTTCCGCACCACGGTCTACCGCCAGCGACGCGGCACCACGACAATCTTCATCGTCGATGCATCCGGCTCCGCCGCGCTGCAACGTCTCGCCGAAACCAAAGGTGCGGTCGAACAACTCCTGGCCGATTGCTACGTCCGCCGCGACAAGGTCGCCCTGATCGCCTTCCGCGGCAGCGGTGCCGAACTCCTGCTGCCGCCAACCAACGCCCTGGCACGCGCCCGGCGCAGCCTCGCCGGCCTGCCCGGTGGTGGTGCCACGCCACTGGCCTCCGGCATTGAGGCCGCACTCACCCTCGCCGACACCGTCGCCCGCTCCGGGCAAACCGTGCTGCTGACCCTGTTGACCGACGGCCGCGCCAACATTGCCCGCGACGGCACCCCCGGGCGTCCCGCCGCCGAGGCCGATGCCCTCGCCGCCGCCGCACGGGTGCGGGCGGCGGGATTCAGTGCCCTGCTGGTGGACACATCGCCCCGGCCGCATCCCAGCGCGCAACGCCTCGCCGCCGCCATGGGTGCGCACTATGTGCCGCTGCCACATGTCGATGCCGCCATGCTCTCGCGCGTCGTGCGCGCCACCGCCGCCCAGGCCCAGCCATGACCGCACGACTGGATTGGCAGCGCGATGGACAGGACTGGCCGAACCGCGCCGCCAGCCGCTTCGTCACCGTCGCCGGGGTCCGCTTCCATGTTCAGATCGCCGGCACAGGTCCGGTGCTGCTGTTGCTGCACGGCATGGGGGCCGCGACGCATTCCTGGCGCGGCCTGCTGCCCTTGCTGACGCCGCATTTCAGCGTCGTCGCGCCGGATCTGCCCGGGCATGGCTTCACCGCGATGCCTGCTACCGGCGATCTGTCGCTGCCGTCGATGGCCCGCCTGGTCAGCGCCCTGACACAGGAACTGAACGCTCCGCCCAGCCTCATTCTGGGCCATTCCGCCGGCGCCGCGGTAGCGGTCCGCATGGCGCTTGACCGGTACGCCACCCTCCGCCGCATCATCAGCCTGAATGGCGCCCTGCTGCCGCTGCGCAGCTTCGCCGCCCGCTTCTTCACCCCAACCGCGCGCCTGCTGGTGCGGCTCCCCCTGGTGCCGTCGCTGTTCACCACCCTCGCCGGTGACGAAGCGGCGGTTGCCCGCCTGTTGCACGATACCGGCTCGCGGATCGACCCCGTCGGTCTACGGCTCTATTCCCGCCTGGTCCGCTCCCCCGGTCACGTCGCGGCGGCGCTGCGGATGATGGCGCAGTGGGATCTGCCCGCCCTGGCGCGCGACCTGCCGCGGCTTGCCGTACCGCTTACCCTGGTGGCCGCCCGCAACGATCACACCGTGCCCCCCTCCGAAATCCAGCGCGTGCGCGCCCTGTTGCCCAGCGCGCGCACGGTGCTGCTCCCCGGCCTCGGTCACCTCGCCCACGAGGAGCGGCCCGATCTGATCCTTCCGCTCCTGCAAGCCGCCGACATCGCCGCGCCAGCCCAGGCGCTCGCGGAGGCAACCGGATGACGCTACCCGTCGACCATCCGCTCCGCCGCGAACTGACCGACGAGGTGCACGCCCGCCCGCCCGAACCGATGACCGCGCCGGTCCGGCTGTCCTACCTCGCCCTGATCGGTGATTCCGCGATGCGGCAGGCCTCCCACGCCGCGCTCGGCGACCTCCTCGCGCGCTTCGGCATCGCGCCGCCGCCAGCGAATGCCAACCACTACGCCGCCGATCTCGGCCCGTTCCGCCTGAAATGGGAGCGGCACACTGAATTCGTCCGCTACAGCTTCATCGCCGCGGCGTCCGATGCCGATCCCTTCGCTGACCCGGCGCTGGCCCTCGTGCCGGTAGACTGGCTCGCAACCCTGCCCGGGCAGATCATCGCCGCCGCCCACGCCGTCCTGCTGCCGGACCGGCCGATCGAACTGCGCGATATCGCCGGGCGCTGGTTCGCCGGCAACGTCCTGATCGGTTCGGCGATATCCGAACAGGCCACGACCGCGCTGACGGATCTGCGCATCCAACCCGACGGCTTCACCCGCTTCGTCGTGTTCGACCGCGCCAGCACGACCTGGCAGGCCGGCCGGATCATGCAACGCCTGCTGGAAATCGAGACCTATCGCGTGCTGGCGCTCCTCGCTCTGCCGGTGGCGCGCGAGACCGCCCCCTTCCTGGCGCGCTGCGAACGCGAACTGACCGAAATCACCGCCGCGATGGTCGATGCGCAAGACACCGCCGAGCCGATCCTGCTGGAACGGCTGACCAGGCTCGAGGCGGAGATGGAGAGCCGCCGCTCCTCCAATCAGTACCGCTTCGGCGCCTCGGCCGCCTATTACGACCTGGTGCAGGGCCGCATCGCCGAACTGCGCGAAAGCCGCATCGCCGGGCTGCAAACCTTCCGCGAGTTCACCGAGCGGCGGCTGGCCCCGGCGATGAACACCTGCCGCTCCGTCTCCGCCCGGCAGGATGCCCTATCGCTGCGCGTCGCCCGCGCCAGCCGCCTGCTCTCGGCGCGGGTCGACATCACGCAGGAACGGCAGAACCAGGCGCTGCTCGCCTCGATGGACCGCCGCGCCAGCCTGCAACTGCGGCTGCAATCCACCGTCGAGGGCCTCTCCGTCGCCGCCGTCACCTATTACGTGGTTGGCCTCGTCGGCCATGCCGCCGAGGGGCTGGAAGCGCTGCACCTGCCGGTGCGGCCCGACATCGCCATGGCCATCAGCATCCCGGTGGTGGCCCTGTTGGTGGCCGCCGGTCTGCACCGCATGCGCCGCCGGCTCGAACGGGACGACCGCACGAAAGCGGGGCCAAAATGAGCAACATCTACGCCGACGGGCGGATCATCGACGCCATCCTCGCGCTGATGCTGCTGGAAGCGGCCGGTTTCGCCCTGCATCACCGCCGCACCGGCCGCGGCATCGCCACCGCCGACCTGCTGCCCAACCTGGCCGCCGGCGTCTGCCTGTTGCTGGCATTGCGAGCTGCACTGACCGGTTGGTCCGCCGTCTGGATCGCGCTGGCGCTGACTGGCGCATTGCTGGCCCACACGACGGATCTGCGGCGGCGCTGGCGAAGCCGGGCCGATACGGCGGGGCGCGAGAGGCACTGGCCATGACTGTCAATATAAGGTTACAGTCGGTGCGTCATGAATAACCTGACAGGCTCCCCGTCTCCGGCCACGCCCCGGTCCGTTTCGCCGCATGCGCCGCATGCGGTGGTCATCGGCAGCGGTTTCGGCGGACTCGCCGCCGCGATCCGTCTGGGCGCCCGCGGCTACCGCGTCACCGTGCTGGAAAAAGGCGACGCTGCCGGCGGCCGCGCCTACGTGTTCCGCCGTGACGGTTTCACCTTCGATGCCGGCCCCACCATCATCACCGCCCCGTTCCTGTTCGAGGACCTCTGGCGCCTCTGCGGCCGCACTCTGGCCGACGACGTTGACCTGCGCTCGCTCGATCCATTCTACCGCCTCCGTTTCGATAACGGCGAAACCTTCGACGCCTCAGGCGATCCCGCCGCGATGCGCGCCGAGGTCGCCCGCCTCAGCCCCTCCGATGTCGACGGCTTCGATCGCTTCATGGCCCTCAGCCGCGAGATCTGCCGCATCGGCTTCGAGGAACTTGGCCATGTGCCGTTCCTGTCCTGGACCGACATGCTTCGCGTACTGCCCGATCTGATCCGGCTGCAAAGCCATCGCAGCGTGTTCGGTCTGGTCAGCCGCTATCTGAAAGATCCCCGCCTGCGCGTGGCGTTCAGCTTTCATCCGCTGCTGATCGGCGGCAACCCGCTGCGCGCCAGCGCGATCTACAGCCTGATCCCGGCGCTCGAACAGCGCTGGGGCGTGCACTACGCTGTCGGCGGCACCGGCCGTTTGGTGCACGGCATGACCCGGCTGATCGCCGGGCAGGGCAACACCATCCGCTACGGCGCCGAAGTCACGGAGATCACGCTGCAGGGTAAGACGGCCACCGGTGTGCGGCTGGCCTCCGGTGAGACCATCGCCGCCGACATCGTCGTCTCCAACGCCGACGCCGCCTGGACCTATCGGCACCTGCTTCCCGCAGGAAGCCGCCGCTGGTCGCATCGCCGCGTCGAGCGCGCCAGCCCATCGATGAGCCTGTTCGTCTGGTATTTCGGCACCAACCGCCGCTACGAGGACGTGCCGCACCACACCATCCTGCTCGGCCCCCGCTACGAGGAACTGCTGCGCGACATCTTCGATCGCCTGCACCGCGCCAAGGATTTCAGCCTCTATCTGCACCATCCCACGGCCTCCGACCCCTCGCTGGCCCCGCCCGGCTGCGACACGTTCTACGTGCTCGCCCCGGTGCCGCATCTCGGCGATTTCACTGACTGGGAAGAGGCCGCCGAGCCCTACCGCGCCCGCATCGAGCGGCGACTCGGCGAAACGCTGCTGCCCGATCTCGGCCGGCATATCGTGACCTCGCACATGATGACGCCGCAGGACTTTCAGGACCGGCTGCTCGCTTTCCGCGGCGCCGCCTTCAGCCTTGAGCCCCGCCTGCTGCAAAGTGCCTGGTTCCGACCGCACAACCGCAGCGAGGACGTGAACAATCTTTACCTCGTCGGCGCGGGCACGCATCCCGGCGCGGGGGTTCCCGGCGTGCTGTCCTCGGCCCGCATCCTCGACACGGTGGTACCGCATGCATCCGTTTTTCAGCGCGCCTGAACACGCCAGCCCGGCCGACCTCGCCACCTGCCGCGCCCTGCTGAACGCGGGGTCGCGCACTTTCCTCGCCGCCTCGCTGCTGCTGCCGCAGCGCGTCGGCGATCCCGCGGTCTCGCTCTACGCCTTCTGCCGCGTCGCCGACGATGCCATCGACCTCAGCGACGACCCCGTCACCGCCCTGGCCCAGCTTCGGCTGCGCCTGGCTGATGCCTACGCGCAACAGCCGCATGATCACGCTGCCGACCGCGCCTTCTCCGACATCGTCGCCCGCTACGCCATTCCCGCCGCGCTGCCCGAGGCGCTGCTCGAAGGCTTCGCCTGGGATGCGCAGGGCCGGCGCTATGAGGACCTCGACGCACTGACCGCCTATGCCGTGCGGGTGGCCGGCACCGTCGGCGTGATGATGTCGCTGCTGATGGGCGCGCGCGACGAGGCGGTGATCTCCCGCGCCTGCGACCTCGGGGTCGCCATGCAATTCTCCAATATCGCCCGTGACGTCGGCGAGGATGCCCGCAACGGCCGGCTTTACCTGCCGCTACAATGGCTGCGCGAGGCCGGCGTCGATCCGGAGGCCTGGTGCGCCAACCCGGTGTTCTCGCCAGCGATCGCCGCCTGTGTCGAACGCCTGCTGCGCGAGGCTGACGCACTGTATCGCCGCGCCGAGACCGGCATCGTTGGCCTGCCCCGCGGCTGCCGTCCCGGCATCGCCGCCGCGCGCCTGCTCTATGCCGAGATCGGCCGCGAGGTGGAGCGTCAGGGCCTTGACTCGATCTCCCGCCGCGCCGTCGTCTCGGGCTGGCGCAAGCTCACCGGCCTGCTCCGCGCGCTGATGTTGAGTGCCGCCCCGCCGAACGCCATCGTCGCGCCAACCCTGCCGCAGGCGGCCTATCTGATGTCTGCCGTTTCTGCCGCGCCCGCCCCGGTCTGGCCGATCGGTCCGCAAGGTTTCACCACGGTCGACCAGCGCGTCGCTTGGCTCGTCGGGCTGTGCGAGCGGCTTGAGGCGCGCAAGCCGAATGTCAGGCATTCATGACTTGACGACTGTCAAGAAAACTTGACAAACTTCCTCCCGCCGGTCTTTCCGGCGCACCAAGGACAAGAACGGAACGTCGCATGCGCATCCTCTTCATCCATCCCAATTATCATTCGGGCGGTGCGGAAATCGCTGGCAACTGGCCGCCGGCCTGGGTGGCCTACATCTCCGGCGCGCTGAAGGCGGCGGGCTTCACCGACATCCAGTTCATCGATGCGATGACCAACCACATCGATGACGACAAGCTGCGCGAGATGATCGCGCTCGCTCGGCCGGACATCGTCGGCACCACCTCGATCACCCCCTCGATCTATACCGCCGAACGCCTGCTCAATATCGCCAAGGAGGTCAACCCGGCGATCATCACCCTGCTCGGCGGCGTGCACGCGACGTTCATGTATCGGCAGGTGCTGGCCGAGGCGCCCTGGATCGACGCCATCGTGCGCGGCGAGGGTGAGGAGATCATGGTCGAGATCGCCCACGCCATCGACGCCGGAACCTGGCGCCAATCGCGCGAAAATATCCGCGGCATCGCCTATCTCGACGATGGCAAGGTCATCGCCACCAAAGCCGCCCCCACGATCAAGGACATCGACAGTGTCCAGGCCGACTGGGGGGTGCTGGAATGGAGCAAATACAACTACATCCCACTCGGCGTCCGGGTGGCGATCCCGAACATGGCGCGCGGCTGCCCGTTCACCTGCTCGTTCTGCTCGCAGTGGAAGTTCTGGCGCGACTATCGCATCCGCGACCCGAAGAAAGTGGTCGACGAGATCGAGATGCTGAAGCGCGACCACGGCGTCGGCTTCTTCATCCTCGCCGACGAGGAACCCACCATCAACCGCAAGAAGTTCATCGCCTTCTGCGAGGAACTGATCGCCCGCGAGGTGAACATCCTGTGGGGCATCAACACCCGCGTCACCGACATCCTGCGCGATGAGGAAGTGCTGCCGCTCTACCGCAAGGCCGGCCTGATCCACGTCTCGCTCGGCACCGAGGCGGCCGCACAGCTCAAGCTCGACCTGTTCAACAAGGAAACCACCGTCGCGCAGAACAAGAAAGCGATCGAGCTGCTGCGCAAGGCCGGCATCGTGGTCGAGGCACAGTTCATCGTCGGCATGGAAAACGAGACCGCCGAGACCCTCGAAGAAACCTATCGCATGGCCTGCGACTGGAAGCCGGACCTGGCGAACTGGTCGATGTACACGCCCTGGCCGTTCTCCGACCTGTTCCGCGAACTCGGCGACAAGGTTGAAGTGTTCGACTACGAGAAATACAACTTCGTCACCCCGATCATTCGCCCGGAGGCGATGGACCGCGGCGAACTGCTGGACCGGGTGATGAACAATTACCGCCGCTTCTATATGAAGAAGGCGCTGTTTTCCTACCCCTGGGCCGGCACCGGCGAGCGCCGGCGCTATTTGCTCGGCTGTCTCAAGGCGTTCCTGAAGGCCGGCTTCCAGCGCAAGTTCTACGATCTCGGCAAGGTCGATTACTGGGGCCCGCAGTCGCGCAAGAAGGTGGACTTCCACTTCGACGCCACCCGCACCCGCGCCGACGAGACCGAGGTCGAGTGGCAGACCACCCATAACCGCAAGCCCAGGGCACCGGCGGTAGCGCCGATGGCCTGTGGCGGGGGTAACGAGCAGTTGGGCGAGGATTGCTGCTCGCCCGAGCCGGCCCGTGCCGCGGGACAGCACGCCAGCACGCCCTGAGCGCGCCGGCGTGCAGGCCGGGCGGATCGGTCCGAACGCGGTCACCCGCCTTGCCGAGGCGTTGACCTCGGCCTCCGGCGCCGCCCGGTGCCGCGAGGTGTTCGGCGGCGCCGGCCTGTCGGAACTGCTCGCCGACCCGCCCATCACGATGATCGACGAGGCCATCGTCTCCCGCTTGCACCAATCCTTGGTCGCCCGCCTCGGCGCGGCCGAGGCCGAGAAAATCGCCTGGGACGCCGGCATCCGTACTGGCGATTACCTACTGGCCCATCGCATCCCGCGCCCGTTCCAGTGGCTGCTCTCGCGGCTGCCCCGCCGTCTCGCCGCGGCAATCCTGGTGCGGGCAATTGCACGTCACGCCTGGACCTTCGTCGGCAGCGGGCATTTCTCGTTCACGTGGGAACCAGACCTCGTGCTGCGCCTGGAAGGCTCGCCGGTCTGCCGCCTGCTGCACAGCGACGTGCCGTCCTGCGCCTATTTCGCCGCAACCTTCCAACGCATCCTAGCTGCGATGCTTGGCCCGGCTGTCTCAGTCACCGAGACCGCCTGCGCCGCCACCGGCGCCGAAGCCTGCCTGTTCCGGATCACTTGGACGCCGGACGCTTAGCGGGTTGACGGAACAGGTATGGCCCAGCCGCCAAATCCAATGGTTGACCCCAGCCGCCGCTGCCCTAATCCTTGGGCGATGGCAGAGACATCGGGACGATGGAGCGGCCGGTGAGCGCGCTCCCAGGTGGATTGGACGCGCGCGCCGGGGCGGTGCTGCGCGAGATCGTGGAGCAGTATGTCGAGACCGGGGGGCCGGTCGGCAGCCGCACCTTGTCGCGCCGGCTGCCGATGAGCCTGTCGCCGGCGACGATCCGCAATGTGATGGCCGATTTGACGGAGGCGGGGTTGTTGTTTGCGCCGCATACCTCGGCGGGGCGATTGCCGACGGATCTGGGGCTGCGGCTGTTCGTCGACGGGTTGTTGCAGTTCGGCGATCTGGGCGAGGAGGACCGGCAGTCGATCTCGGCGCGGTTGGCGGCGAGCGGGCGGAGCCTGGAGGATACGCTGACCGAGGCGTCGAGCATGTTGTCGGGGTTGTCGGCGGCGGCGGGGATGGTGTTGGCGCCGAAGAGCGACGCGGCGTTGCGGCATATCGAGTTCGTGCCGCTGAGCGCGGGCCGCGCGCTGGTGGTGATGGTCAGTGCGGACGGGCAGGTGGAGAACCGGGTGCTGGATGTGCCGCCGGGGCTGCCGCCGTCGGCGTTGCAGCAGGCGGGGAATTATCTCAATGCGCGGCTGGCGGGGCGGGGGCTGGCCGAGGTGCGGGTGGCGGTGGCCGCGGAGATCGCGGCCAATCGCAGCGAGTTGGATGGGCTGACGGCGCAGGTGGTGGAGGCGGGGCTGGCGACCTGGGCCGGGGAGGCGCGCAGCGGCAGTCTGATCGTGCGCGGGCAGGGCAAGCTGCTGGCCGATGTGACGGAATTAGAGCGGCTGTCGACGATCCAGCTGCTGTTCGACCGGCTGGAGACGCAGGAGACCATGCTGCGGCTGCTGGACCTGGCGCAGCAGAGCGACGGGGTGCGGATTTTCATCGGCGCGGAGAGCGGGCTGTTCGGGGCGTCAGGGATGTCGATGGTGGTGGCGCCGGCGCGCAATGCGACGGGGCGGATCGTTGGCGCGATCGGGGTGATCGGGCCGACGCGGATCAATTACGGGCGGATCATCCCGGTGGTGGATTATACCGCACGGGTGGTAGGGAGCCTGCTTGGGTAGAGCAGATGAGCACTTGTACGTCTTGTTTTGCGTCGCGGGCGCGACTAACTGAGCGCCTATCATGAGCGAAGAAAAGACCCAGGACATGCAGGACGAAGCGGCCGAGGCTGCGCCGCAGACTCCGGAAGAACTGATGGCAGCGGCGACGGCGAAGATTGCCGAGCTGGAGGCCGAGCGCGATGCGATGCGCGACCGTTGGATGCGATCGGAGGCGGAAATCTCCAACGTTCGCACCCGGGCGCGGCGCGATGCCGACGATGCGCGGCAGTTCGCGGTGCAGAAATTCTCCGCCGACGTGGTCGAGGCGGCGGAAAATCTGCGGCGCGGGCTGGATGCGCTGCCGAAAGGCAGCGAGGACAACGAATTCGTCACCAAGCTGCGCGAAGGTTTCGAGGGCGTCGAGCGCAACTTCATCGCCATTCTGGAACGCAACGGGATCACCCGCACCGACCCCACGGGCGCGGCGTTCGACCCGAATCTGCACCAGGCGATGGCGGAGCAGGAGACAGACGCGCATCCGCCGGGCACGGTGCTCCAGGCCTGGACGGCGGCGTGGACGTTGAACGGGCGTCTGTTGCGCCCGGCGATGGTCGTGGTGGCGAAGGCGCCGCCGGCGGAGATTTCGGGGCACAGCTGAATTCTGCACAAATTTTGTGCGGTTTACCCCTTGCCAGCGGGCAGGGGGCTGAATACATCGGGACTGTCATCAATGGGGATACGGGCGGTGCTTCGGGCTGCCCTTGTCCGCTGCAAAGGAGACTAAGATGAGCAAGGTCATTGGTATCGACCTGGGTACCACCAATTCGTGCATTGCGATCATGGAAGGCGGCGATGTCCGCGTTGTTGAGAACGCCGAGGGCGCGCGCACCACGCCGTCGATCGTCGCGTTCTCCGACAGTGGCGAGCGGCTGGTTGGCCAGAGCGCCAAGCGGCAGGCGGTCACCAATCCGACGAATACGCTGTATGCGGTGAAGCGCCTGATCGGGCGCCGCTATGACGATCCGCTGGTGGCGAAGGACAAGGGCATGGTGCCCTACAACATCGCCCGCGGCGACAATGGCGATGCGTGGGTCGAGGCGCGCGGCGAGAAGTATTCGCCGAGCCAGATCAGCGCGTTCGTGCTGGGCAAGATGAAAGAGACCGCCGAGGCGTATCTGGGCGAGCCGGTGACGCAGGCGGTGATCACGGTGCCGGCCTACTTCAACGACAGCCAGCGCCAGGCGACGAAGGATGCCGGACGGATCGCCGGCCTTGAAGTGCTGCGCATCATCAACGAGCCGACGGCGGCGGCGCTCGCCTACGGCATGGACAAGAAGAAGCAGGGCGTCATCGCGGTTTATGACCTTGGTGGCGGCACCTTCGATATTTCCGTGCTCGAGATCGGCGATGGC
>CAIRTN010000079.1 GCA_903881515.1 uncultured Rhodospirillales bacterium
CCAAAGGCCGGGGGCCTTTGGAAACCTATTTATTTGTGCGGCGGTTGATCGGTTGGCTCGGGGTTGGGCGTGGAGCGGCGGAGCCAATAAGAATCTTTGGGCTTCGCCGCTGCACCTACGTCGATGTTCATGGCTAGGGATGTGGGGTGCAGGGGACTGAGTCCCCTGCCGGGTCCAGGGCAGAGCCCTGGCCTTCACTCTACCCTCAATGCCCGCACGTCTTCTCCAGCGCCAGCAGCGCCGGGTTATCCAGATTGAACGCGAAATCGGCGGCGTGCAGGTTGCCTGCCGCGACACCCGCGATATCGATGGTGTTGCCGGCAATATGGACCAGTGCGTCGCCGTTCGCGGCCCTGGTGATCACCAGGTCGCGGAAGGTCTCGGCCGCCGGCAGGTTTTCGAAATCGATGACGTCGGTGCCCTGGTGGAACGCGGTGATGGTGTCGGTATGGCCGGAGCCGAGGAAGACGAAGCGGTTGCTCGTGCCGCCGCCGACCAGGGTCTGATGCAGGCCGGCGCCGGCGACCAGTGTGTTGCTCTGCCCGGCGAGGGCGGAGATCACCGCGTTATCCGCATCGATGCCGATGACCAGCTGCGGCATACCGGCGTCGGCCGGGGCGACGTTGTTCGCGTGCCGGTCGGTGGCGATGAAGGCGTTGGCCTGGATGATCGTGGTGTCGGTGTCGCGCATGATCAGGTCGGACATCGTGGTGGCGTGGATCTGATCGATCATCGCCGGGGTGAAGCCCTGGTTCTCGAAATACAGCCGGTCGCCGGCGCGCAGGTTGTCGAATTGCAGTACCATGATGTGCTGGAAGGTATCGCCGACCATGGACCCGGCGACCGGGGTCTCCGCCAGGCCGCCGACGAACAGGTCGACATTGTCCACCGTGCCGTAGACCTGCCGCAACTGGGCGGCCAGCGTGGCGTCCGACGTGATCTGCGAAAAGTCGGTGTAGGCATGCAGGCCGAGCGCGGTGCGGGTCTGATTGAGGGTGGCGAGGCCGAGGTCGCGCTCGCGCTCGACATCGACGGCGCCGAGGTCGAAATTCTGCCCAGGCGCGCCGGGGTTGAACAGGTTCAGCAGGTCGGAGGCGATCTTCACCCCGGACTGGTTGGAGAAATCCTGCGCCAGGTTGCGCAACAGCGCATCAAAGCCGCCATTGGCGGTGATCTGCGCGGTGGTTTCGCCCATCGCGGCGATCAGGTCGGTGGCTTCCTTGATCACGCCTGAATTGTCGATCTTGGTCTCGGTGGTCGAGATGATGGTGTGCCCGAAGCGGAAGGCGGCGGTCGAGAACTCCTCCAGGATCGCGGTGCTGACCTTGGGGTCGTAGCCGTGATAGGTGCCGAGTGCGGTCTTGCCGAGCAGCGTGGGCAGGTACTCGTTATAGGTGATGTTCTGGTACTCGGCCGTGGTGATGGCGCGCGCCATGTCATAAAGCTGATTGCCGGTCAGGCTCGGCTGTTCGGCATGCAGCTTGGCGACCCAGTAATTGTGCTCGCGCACGAACAGGGTATCTACGGCGGTGAGGTCGGGGTTCTCGGCGGCGCGGACGTCGCCGGCGGCGAACTGGCCGTTGACAACAGGCGGGTTGTTGCCGGCCGAGGTGGCCAAGGTGCCGTCGGCGTTGCGCAGGCTGGCCGCGGTGGCGGCGTCGGAGCCGTAGATCTGCGAAAGGTCGAGCACCGAGGTGACGGCGTTGACGGCGTTGCCGTTGGCGGGGTCCACCTGGCCGCGGGTGATGGTGATCGTGGAGCCTGGGGTAAAGGCCGGGTCGCCTGCGGGCACGGTGATGCTGAGAGTCTGCGCGCCGGCGCCGGTCTGGCTCGGATTGCGGTCGATATCGTGATCGAGGAACTGGCCGAAGGCATACATGAAGGCTGAACGGCCGCCCGGGTCGATGTTGCCGGGATCGTTGGCCATGATGGTGTTGCTGATCACCCGCGCGTTCGGGCCGTCCACCGGTGTGTTGCTGGTCCCCGCGGCGAAGTTGGCCGGCGCGATGCGCACTTCGTCGGTGCCGGCGGCGCCCTGGTTGCGGTGCGCCAGGTTATTGCCGGTGCCATCGATCGAATAGCTGATGACATGGGCGAAGCCGAGCGCGGGGTCGGTGATGACGTTGTCGGTGCCGTCGATCAGCGTGGGATTGGTGGTGACCGGCGGCGGAGGCGCATGCGGTGGTGGTGGTGGTGGCGCAGCGTGCATCGGCGGTGCCAGCAGGGCGTCGTCGGCATGGGGCGGCAAATCGAACGGAGAGGGCGGGGCGAAGGGCTGCTTCGGGGGCATGAGCGTATCCTTTGCTGTTTTGCGTTGGGTGGTGAGTGGGAAATTGTCCCACATAAAATACATGCGCAAGCGGAATGTGGGAAAAATTCACACACAAACGCGTGAAATCGCGACGCGCTTGACTCTTGGCCGCGTTGCGACGATACCGCCCGTCTCTTGACCGCCGCCCCGCGAGTGTTCGCGCAGCGGCGCGTCTCCTATTGGGGGTTCTGTGCGCGTGTTCGAGGCCCTGTCCTCACGGCTGACCGGTGTATTCGACAGGCTCCGCGGTCGCGGCGCCCTGAACGAAACCGATGTGATCGAGGCCCTGCGCGAGGTTCGCCTGGCGCTGCTGGATGCCGACGTCGCGTTGGATGTTGTGAAGGATTTCATCACCAAGGTGCGCGTGCGCGCGGTCGGCCAGGAAGTGATCGACTCCGTCTCCCCCGGCCAGCAAGTGGTGAAGATCGTTCACGACGTGCTGATCGAGGCGCTGGGCGGGGCGGGCGCGGTGCCGCTGAACCTCGCCGCGGTCGCGCCGATCCCGTTCCTGATGGTGGGCCTGCAAGGCTCCGGCAAAACCACGACCTCGGGCAAGATCGCCCTGCGGCTGAACCAGCGGCTGCGCAAGAAAGTCCTGCTCGCCAGCCTCGATACCCAGCGCCCCGCCGCCCAGTTGCAGTTGGCGCAGCTCGCCGAGCGCGCCGGCGTCGTCAGCCTGCCGATCATCGCCGGGCAGACGCCGCTGGAGATCGCCGCCCGCGCCATGGAAATGGCGCGGCGCGAAGTGTTCGACGTGGTGATCCTCGATACCGCCGGCCGGTTGTCGATCGACACCACGCTGATGGACGAGGTCAAGGCGATCCGCGCCGCGGTGAACCCGGTCGAGACCCTGCTGGTCGTCGATGCGATGACCGGCCAGGACGCGGTGAACACCGCCCGTGCCTTCAACGATGCCGTCGGTGTGACCGGCATCGTGATGACCCGGATGGACGGCGATGCCCGTGGCGGCGCTGCGCTGTCGATGCGCGCGGTGACCGGCGCGCCGATCAAGCTGACCGGCTCGGGCGAGAAACTGGACGCGCTGGAGGATTTCCATCCCGAGCGTGTCGCCGGCCGCATCCTCGGTCTGGGCGACGTCGTCGGCCTGGTCGAACGCGCCGCCGAGACCATCGATCAGGACGAGGCCGAGAAGCTTGCCCGCAAGATGGCTAAGGGCACCTTCGACCTCGACGATTTCGGCAAGCAGCTGAAACAGATCACCAAGATGGGCAGCATCTCCTCGATCATCGGCATGCTGCCGGGGGCGGGAAAGCTGAAGGATCAGCTTGGCGACAAGCAGATCGACCAGAAGGCGATCAAGCGGCAGATGGCGATCATCTCGGCGATGACGATGAAGGAACGCCGCACCCCCGATATCATCAAGGCCAGCCGCAAGAAGCGTATTGCGGCCGGTGCCGGGGTGCAGGTGCAGGATGTGAACCGGCTGCTGAAGCAGTTCGAGGACATGTCCACCATGATGAAGCGCATGAACAAGCTGGGCCAGAAAGGCCTGATGCGGCAGGGGCTTGGCGCCCTGATGCCGCAAGGCCGGAGGCCGTTCTGATACATGACGGCCGCCGGCCGTTCTGAACCTTAACGACAACACTACCTTGGAGACTGACTGATGAGCCTGAAGATCCGCCTTTCCCGCGCCGGTGCCAAGAAGCGTCCGTACTACCACATCGTGGTGGCCGACAGCCGCAGCCCGCGTGACGGCCGTTTCCTGGAGAAGGTCGGCAGCTACAACCCGATGCTGCCCGCCGAGCACACCGACCGCGTGCGCCTGCAGGGCGAGCGCATCACCCATTGGATGGGCCTGGGCGCGTTGCCAACCGAGCGTGTGGCGAAGTTCCTCGGCCATGCCGGCCTGGCCCCGATGCCCGTGTTCAGCGAGCAGCCGGTGCAGTCCGCGCCGAAGAAGAAGGCGCAGGAGCGTCTGAAGGCCGCAGGCGGCTAATTCCGAAAGGGACTTGAACGGTGACGGATCGGTTGGTGCTGATGGGCGTGATCGGGCGTCCGCACGGGGTGCGGGGGCTGGTGCATGTGCGCAGCTATACCGCGGACCCGGACGCACTGGCCGAGTACGGCCCGTTCGATGACGGCCGTGGCCGGCGCTTTGCCTTGCGTTGGGTAGCCGAAGGGGTCGCGGAGATCTCGGAGCTGACCGGCGGCAAGAAAGTGCCGGTGCGGGACCGCAATGCCGCCGAGGCCTTGGTCAATGTGCGCCTGTTCGTCGATCGCGCCGCCCTGCCGGAGCCGGAGGAAGACGAGTTCTATCTCGCCGACCTCATCGGCCTCGAAGCCGTCGCGGTGGATGGCCAGACCCTCGGCGCCATCGCCGCGGTGCATGATTACGGCGCCGGCGTCAGCCTGGAGATCGGCGCGCGCATGGTGCCGTTCACCCGCGCCTGCGTGCCGGCGGTGGATATCGCCGCGCGCCGCGTGACCGTGGCTTTGCCCGACGAGGTCGAAGTCGCGCCGGCACAGCTGGAGGCGCGGGCATGAGCTGGCGCGCCGATGTGCTGACCCTGTTCCCCGAGATGTTTCCCGGACCGCTGGGCCAGTCGCTGGCCGGGCGGGCTCTGGAACGGGGCGACTGGTCGGTTTCGACGCACGACATCCGCAGCTTCGCCACCGACAAGCACCGCAGCGTCGACGACACGCCGTTCGGCGGCGGGGCGGGCATGGTGATGCGCGCTGACGTGATCGACGCCGCCTTGGCCTCGGTCGCCGGTACCCGTCCGGTGATCTTCCTCACCCCGCGTGGCGCGCCGTTGCGCCAGGCGTTGGTGCAGGAACTCTCGGCCGGCCCCGGCGTGGTGCTGCTCTGCGGCCGCTACGAAGGCGTCGACCAGCGGGTGATCGAGGCGCGCGGGCTCATCGAAGTTTCGGTGGGCGACTACGTGCTCTCGGGCGGCGAAACGGCGGCGCTCGTGCTGCTCGACGCCTGCGTGCGCCTGCTGCCTGGCGTCATGGGCGCCGCCGAAAGCGCCGACGAAGAAAGCTTCGCCGCCGGCCTGCTGGAATACCCGCACTACACGCGGCCCGCGGACTGGAACGGATTGCGCGTGCCTGACGTTCTGCTGTCCGGCCATCACGGGGCGGTTGCCACGTGGCGGCGCGAACAGGCGGAACGCGCGACACGCGAACGGCGCCCCGATTTGTGGGCGCGCTACCTATCAGCAATGCAGCGCGCAACGGTTGCCCCGGCAGCCGCTGCGCCCTAGAGACGAATACGGAAAGGACCTTGCCATGAATGTTATCCAGCAGCTCGAAGCCGAGCAGATCGCGAAGCTCTCGGCCGACCGCCCGGTTCCCGAGTTCATCCCCGGTGACACGCTGCGCGTGTCGGTGAAGGTGGTGGAAGGCGAGCGGACCCGCGTGCAGGCGTTCGAGGGCGTGTGCATCGCCCGTTCGAACCGCGGCCTGAACAGCAACTTCACCGTGCGCAAGATCAGCTACGGCGAGGGCGTCGAGCGCGTGTTCGCGCTCTATGCGCCCACCATCGCCGAGATCCAGGTGGTGCGTCGCGGCGATGTCCGTCGCGCCAAGCTGTATTACCTGCGCGATCGTCGCGGCAAGTCGGCGCGTATCGCCGAGCGGGCGCGTGATGCGGCGCCGGCGGCTGAGTAAGTAAGTAAGGCCAGGGGCTTTGCCCCTGGACCCCACCAAAGGCCGTGGGCCTTTGGAAACCCACTCAATAGGAGTGTGGGGTCCAGGGGACTGAGTCCCCTGGCGGGTCCAGGGCAGCGCCCTGGCCTTGTCTGATTCTGGGGGATACCAAGATGGCTCGTACGCTGTTCGACAAAGTGTGGGACGCGCATGTTGTTGAGCGATTGGAGGACGGCACCTGCGTCCTCTACATCGACCGGCACCTTGTGCATGAAGTCACCAGCCCGCAGGCGTTCGAGGGGCTGCGCATGGCCGGCCGCAAGGTCCGCCGGCCCGACGCCACCATCGCCGTGGTCGACCATAACGTCGCCACCTCCGACCGCCGCTCCGGCATCAAGGAAGAAGACAGCCGCATCCAGGTCGAAACCCTGGAGCGCAATGTCGAGGCCTTCGGCGTGCCGTATTTCCCGCTGCTCGACCCGCGCCAGGGCATCGTCCACATCATCGGCCCGGAGCAGGGCATCTCGCTGCCCGGCAATACCATCGTCTGCGGTGACAGCCACACCTCCACGCATGGCGCCATGGGCGCACTCGCCTTCGGCATCGGCACCAGCGAAGTCGAGCACGTGCTGGCCACCCAGACCCTGCTGCAGAAGCCCGCCAAGAACATGCTGGTCCGCGTTGACGGCAAGCTGCCCGCCGGCTGCACCGCGAAAGACATCGTGCTGGCCATCATCGGCCGCATCGGCACCGCCGGCGGCACCGGCCATGTGATCGAATTTGCTGGCGAAGCCATCCGCGCGCTCGACATGGCCGGGCGGATGACCGTCTGCAACATGTCGATTGAAGCCGGCGCCCGCGCCGGCATGATCGCCCCGGACGAAACCACCTTCGCCTACGTCGCCGGCAAACCCTTCGCCCCCAAGGGCGCCGCATTGGAACAGGCGATCGCGTACTGGAAAACCCTGCCCGCCGACGCAGGCGCGGTCTACGACAAAACCGTGGTGCTCGACGCAGCCGACCTCGCCCCCATGGTCACCTGGGGCACCAACCCCGAAGCCGTCCTGCCGGTCACCGCCGTGGTGCCAGACCCCGCCGCCGAGCCCGACGAAGCCAAGCGCGTGCAACTCGCCCGCATGGTCGAATACATGGGCCTCACCCCCGGCCAGAAACTGACCGACCTGAAGGTCGACGTCGTGTTCATCGGCTCCTGCACCAAGGGCCGGATCGAGGACATGCGCGCCGCCGCCGAGGTCGCCCGCGGCCGCAAGGTGGCCCCGGGCGTCCGCGCCCTGGTGGTGCCCGGCTCCGGCATCGTCAAGCTGCAGGCCGAGGCCGAGGGCATCGACAAAATCCTGCTCGACGCCGGCTTCGAATGGCGCGAACCCGGCTGCTCCATGTGCCTGGGCATGAACCCCGATAACCTCACCGCCGGCCAACGCTGCGCCAGCACCTCGAACCGCAATTTCGAGGGCCGCCAGGGCCCCGGCGGGCGCACCCATCTGGTCTCGCCGGCAATGGCCGCCGCCGCGGCCGTAACCGGCCATATCGCCGATGTGCGGGAGCTCGTCTGATGGACGCTTTCACCAAACTGACCGGAGTCGCGGCGCCGTTGCCGCTGGCCAATGTCGATACCGACAAGATCATCCCGGC
>CAIRTN010000080.1 GCA_903881515.1 uncultured Rhodospirillales bacterium
GGCGCGGGCGACGAGTTCGGGCAGGCGGTGATAGGTCTGCGGGCCGAGCACGATATCGACAGAGGGGGCGCGGGCGATGATTTCGGCGCCCTCGGCCTGGGCGACGCAGCCGGCGACGGCCAGCACCATCTTTTCGCCGGCCTCGGCGCGGGCGAGCTTCATCACGCGGAGCCGGCCGAGCTGGGAGAACACTTTCTCGGCCGCCTTGTCGCGGATATGGCAGGTGTTGAGGATCACCATGTCGGCATCCTCGGGCGCCGAGACCGGCACGTAGCCGAGGGGCGCGAGGACATCGGCCATGCGCGCGCTGTCGTACACGTTCATCTGGCACCCCCAGGTGATCATGTGCAGGCGCTTCTTCGGGCTTGGCAGACTCATCAGGAAGGCTCCGCTCTGTCCCGCGGGAAAGCGGGGGAAGCGGGAGACATCGGCGTCCAAGGGCGGACGGTCAAGCGCAAGACGTTATGCGAACCTCCGATCTGCGCCTGGTTTGTCGCAGATCGGGTGGTGGGCGTGTCAAGATATTATGCAAATACAGGGGTTGCCGCGGCCTGCGCCGGGGTCGGCGGTACGATCGGGGTGGCCGGACGGTTCTGCCGCAGGGTAGCCGCGCCCTCGGCGCAGATCTTCCAGACCACCTGTGTCAGTTCCTTGCGATTGGCGTAGTGTGCCGGGTCGAGCGGGGCGTGCAGCAGCACGGTGGCGCGCAGGCCGCGATGCTGGGCCAGGCGCCAGAAATGGCTGCCGATGTCCATATCGCCATACCAGGCGAACAGCGGGCGGCTGGCGCGGCCGGTGGGCAGCCAGGACAGCCGGTCGTAGACGATGGAGATCGGTTGCACGATCGCCGTCTTGCCATCCGGGGTCACGATCTGCTCGGCGATCGACATGAAGGCCGAGCGGAACGGCAGCACCCGCGAGCCGTCGGACGAGGTGCCCTCGGGGAACAGGATCAGATTGTCGCCGCCGGCCAGGCGCTCGCGCATCTCGTCGCGCTCGCGCCCGGTGCTGGTGCGGGTGCGGCGGACATAGACGGTGCGGCCGAGCCGGGCCACGAAACCGATGATCGGCCAGGTGCCGACCTCGTGCTTGGCGACGAAATTGGCGGCGAGCCGGGCGCCGAGCACGGGAATGTCGATCCAGGACGAGTGGTTGGAGACATAGACGATCGGGCGGCCGCCGCTGGCGTGTGCCGGTTCGCCGATCACGCGGATCTTCATGCCGAGCATCACACAGATGCCGGTCCAGAAGATCTGCGAGAATTTGGTCTTGGCCTGACCGGGCAGCAGGACCAGCACGGACTGCACCACCATCGCGATCAGCGTCCAGAGCAGGGCCTGGAGGCCGATGCGGATCGCGCGCAGCGGGCCGAGCAGAGAACGGCGCGTTGGCAGCGGGCCGAAGAACCAGCCGGTTTCCTCGTCGGCCACGCCGTTCGGCTGCACCAGCGGGATGCGTTCAACGCGCGGCATCTTTAAGGTTGCGTTCATGAGTGCGGGGGATACTCCGCCGACTCGCGTATCACAATGACGAAGCCGTGACGGTTGGTTGAACATGTCGTTGCAGGCGGCGCATGGCGGTGCGATATGCCGGTTATGCCGATCCCTCCCGCGCTTGCCGCCGCCCTCGCCGCCCTCGATCTCGCGCCGCCATGCCACGAGCATCCGCCGCTGCGCACGGTGGAGGACGCGCATGCGCATTGGGATAGGCTGCCGGGCGCGCAGGTGAAGAACCTGTTCCTGAAGGATGCCGGCGGGCAGCTCTGGCTGGTGGTGATGCCGGGGGACCCGCGGGCGGATACCAAGCTTATGGCCGGGCTGATCGGCTCGAAACGGATTTCCTTCGGCAGCGCGGAACTGCTGCGCGAGGTGCTGGGGGTGGAGCCGGGTTCGGTGACGCCGCTGGCGGTGCTGAACGATCCGCAGTTGAAGGTGCGGGCCGTGCTGCATGCCGGGCTGATGCAGGCCGAGGCGGTGCTGGTGCATCCGCTGGTCAACACCGCGACGCTGCAGATGGCGCCGGAGGCGCTGCTGCGGTTCATGACGCAGTATCATCGGGCGCCGGAGCTGGTGGATCTGTCGGGCGCGTTTCTCGATTGAGCGGTTCGCTCGCCGGGAAGGCAAGCGGTCGCTTTTTTGCAAAAAAGCTCCGCAAAAAACCTTTTGATTCGCGCGTCCCGGCGTTCGCCGCATCGGACGAACGTTTGTGCAAGCGGAAAGGATGAAAGTTTTTTGCTTCTTTTTTTCAAAAAAGAAGACCTTTCCTGCCCCTTGCCTTGAATCTCCTCGCTTTTCACGGAGAGCGGAAAAAGTTGCACCCGTTATCCACAGCTATCCACAGGGTGAAGCCGGCGGCGGTTTGATCTAAGGTCCCGCGCCTGATGACCATTGATGCACATTCCACGATCGGCCTCGCCCCACGGCTGCCGCCGACCAATCTTCAGGCGGAGCAGGCGCTGCTGGGCGCCTTGCTGGCCAACAACAAGGCGTTTGAGCGGGTCAGTGATTTCCTCGAGCCTGAGCATTTCGCCGATCCGATCCATGGGAGGATTTATCAGGCGATCCAGCGGCGGGTGTCGCAGGGGCAGCTGGCCGATGCGGTGATGCTGAAGGCGGAGTTCGAGCATTCCGGCGTGCTCGACGAGGTCGGCGGCACGACGTATCTGGCGCAGCTGTTGTCGGCGATGGTGGGCATCATCAATGCCGGCGAATATGGCAAGGCGATCCATGACGCCTGGCTGCGGCGGCAGTTGATCGATATCGGCGAGACTGTGGTGAACAATGCGTTCGGTGCCGAGGCCGAGCTTGATGGCCGGGCGCAGATGGAGCGGGCGGAGGAGCAGCTATACAAGCTGGCCGAGACCGGCGGGGCGGATGGCGGGTTTGTCGAGCTGGAGAAGGCGCTGGCCGAGGCGGTGCATCGCGCCGAGCTGGCGTATCACCGGCCGGGCGGGGTGTCGGGGCTGTCGACCGGGTTGCGCGATCTGGACAAGCGGCTGGGCGGTTTGCATCCGTCGGATCTGCTGATCCTGGCCGGGCGGCCGGGCATGGGCAAGACGGCGTTGGCGACCAAGATTGCGTTCGGGGCGGCGAAATCGTTGCTGGCGGAGGCGCGGGCAGTGGACCCGAACGCGATGCCGACCGGGTCGGTGGCGATTTTCTCGCTGGAAATGAGCGCGGAGCAGCTGGCGGGGCGCCTGCTGTCGGAAGAGGTGCGGATTTCCGGCGATCATATCCGCAAGGGGCAGATCGAGCAGAAGGATTTCGACCGGTTTGTCGCGGTCAGCCGCAATCTGCAATCGCTGCCGTTCTATATCGACGATACGCCGGCGATCACGATGTCGGCGATGCGCACGCGGTGCCGGCGGTTGAAGCGGCAGAAGGGTTTGTCGCTGATTGTGGTGGATTATCTGCAGCTGATGCGGCCCTCGGCGGGGTCGCGGCCGGAGAACCGGGTGCAGGAGGTCAGCCAGATCACCCAGGGGCTGAAGGCGCTGGCCAAGGAGCTGGCGGTGCCGGTGATTGCGCTGTCGCAGCTGTCACGGCAGGTGGAAAGCCGGGAGGACAAGCGGCCGCAGCTGGCGGATCTTCGTGAGTCCGGCTCGATCGAGCAGGACGCCGACGTGGTGATGTTCGTGTATCGCGACGAATATTATTTGCAGCAGCGCGAGCCGAAGATGATGGCGTTCAAGAGCGACGACGAGTTCCACAAGGCCATGGAGAAATGGCAGTCGGACATGTCGACGGTGCATAATCGCGCCGAGGTGCTGATTGAGAAGCAACGCCATGGGCCGACCGGGAAGGTCGATCTGTTCTTCGAGGGCGAGTTCACCCGGTTTGCCGATATCGACCTGGACCATACCGGCGCACATGGCCGCTGACGCGGACGCCTGGCTGGAGATCGATCTCGCGGCGATTGTTGCCAATTGGCGGAAGCTGTGTGCGCGCCATCCGTCGGGCGCGGTGGCCGGGGTGGTCAAGGCCGATGCGTACGGGCTGGGGGCCGGGCCGGTGGTGCGGGCGCTGTATGCGGCGGGGTGCCGGCAGTTTTTTGCGGCGCATCTGAGCGAGGCGGTTGTGGTGCGGGCGCATGCGCCTGAGGCGATGGTGGTAGCGTTGCATCCGCCGATGCCGGGGAGCGAGGCGGCTTATGCCGGGCATCGCATTGTGCCCGTGCTGGGCAGTGCGGCCGATGTGGCGCGGTTCGGGGGGGCGGGGATCCTGCATGTCGATACCGGGATGAACCGGCTGGGGCTGCCGATGGCGGAGATGGCGGGGCTTGGCGGTTTCGCGCCGGGGTATGTGATGACGCATCTGGTGGCTTCCGAGGAGCCGGACGATGCGATCAACGCGGTGCAGGCGGGGCGGTTTGCGCAGGTTTGTGCGGCGTTTCCGGCGGCGAAGCGTAGCCTGGCCAATTCGTCGGGAATTTTTCTGGGGGCGGATTTTGCCTCCGACCTCGCACGGCCTGGGGCGGCGCTGTACGGGATCAATCCGACGCCGGGGCGGGCGAACCCGATGCGTCCGGTGGTGCGGCTGCGGGCGCGGGTGTTGCAGGTGCGCAGCATCGCCGCGGGCGACAGTGTCGGCTATAACGCCACATGGCGCGCGTTGCGGACCAGCCGGATTGCCACGGTTTCTGTTGGCTATGCCGATGGCTGGCTGCGCAGCCTGTCGAACCGGGGCCACGCTGTCTTTGACGGCGCCCCCGTGCCACTGGTAGGGCGTGTTTCCATGGATCTCACCACGTTTGACGTTACCGACCATCCGGCGATTGGGCCGGGAAGCTGGATCGATTTGCTCGGGCCGGGGCGCGATGCCGATGCGGTGGCGGCGGATGCCGGGACCAATGGGTATGAGGTGCTGACGTCGCTGGGGGCGCGGTATCAGCGGGTGTGGCGGGCGTGAACGCCGTGCTCGATTTTATCGCCACTGTTGGCCGCGCTGTGCTGGGGGCTTGCCGGGCGACCGGGCATCTGACGCTGTTTGCGCTGGAGGGGCTGTCGCATCTGTTTCGGCCGCCGTTTTATTTGCGGGCGTTTTTGCGCGCGATGCTGGAGATCGGGTTTCTCAGCCTGCCGGTGGTTGCGTTGACGGCGGTGTTCACCGGCATGGTGCTGGCGCTGCAATCGTCCACCGGGTTGGCGCGGTTTTCCGCCGAAAGCGGGGTGGCGAACCTGGTGGTGCTCAGCGTTACCCGTGAGCTGGGGCCGGTGATGGCCGGTCTGATGGTGGCCGGGCGGGTGGGGGCGGCGATGGCGGCCGAGATCGGGACCATGCGGGTGACCGATCAGATCGATGCGCTGACGACGCTGTCGACCAACCCGATGAAGTATCTGGTGGCGCCGCGGTTGCTGGCGGGGTTGATCGCGTTGCCGCTGCTGGTGCTGGTGGCCGATATCCTCGGTGTACTGGGCGGATTTATCATTTCGACGCTGAAGCTGGGCTACAACACCGGGATATATCTGAACAACACGATCAATTTTCTGCAGACCGAGGATGTGGTGTCCGGGCTGGTGAAGGCGGCGATGTTCGGGTTCCTGGTGTCGCTGATGGGGTGCTACCACGGCTACAACAGCAAGGGCGGCGCGCAGGGCGTGGGGGCGGCGACGACGTCGGCGGTGGTGGCGGCCAGTGTGCTGATTCTGGCGTTCGACTATGTGCTGACCGAGTTGTTTTTCGCGCGATGAGCGCTCAGCCGAAAATCCGGCTGCGCGGCCTGACCAAGGCGTTCGGCGACAAGGTGGTGCTGGATGGCATCGACCTTGATGTGATGGCCGGGACCTCGATGGTGGTGATCGGGGGGTCGGGGTCGGGCAAGTCGGTGCTGTTGAAATGCATCCTCGGGCTGATCGAGCCGGATGCGGGCAGTATCGAGATCGATGGCAAGAATATCCTGGCGCTGGATCGCGCCGGGCGCGAGGAGGCGCGCAAGCATATCGGCATGCTGTTCCAGAACGGGGCGCTGTTCGACAGCCTGCCGGTTTGGGAGAATGTGGCGTTCGGGCTGCTGGCGCAAAAGAAGGTGGAGCGGCGTGCCGCGCGGGCGATCGCCGCCGGCGTGCTGGCGCAGGTGGGGCTGGCCGATAGTGTTGGCGATCTGTGGCCTTCGGAGCTGTCGGGCGGGATGCAGAAGCGCGTTGGCTTGGCGCGCGCCATCGCGGCGCAGCCGGACGTGCTGTTTTTCGATGAGCCGACCACAGGGCTGGACCCGATCATGGGCGCGGTGATCGACGGGCTGATCGTCGATTGCGTGAAGAAGCTGGGCAGCACGGCGATTGCGATCACCCACGACATGGCCAGCGCCAAGCGTATCGGGGACCGGGCGGCGATGCTGTTCAAGGGGCGCATCGTCTGGCAGGGCGCAGCGTCGGAGCTGATGGACAGCGGCAACGCGATGGTCGACCAGTTCACGCATGGCCGCCGCGAGGGGCCGATCCAGATGGAACTGCGCAAGTGAGTCTTCGCTGATGGCGAAGGCGCCCGCCCGCTTTGTTTGCGCCAACTGCGCCGCGGTGACCGCGAAATGGGCCGGGCGCTGCGAGACCTGCGGCGAGTGGAATACCATCTCCGAGGAAGCGCCGGCGGCGGCGTCGGTGCTGGCCAAAGGCACCAGTGCGGCGCGGCGGATTGAGTTCGTCGATCTTGAGGGCAGCGCGGCGCCGCCGCCGCGGGTGCAGAGCGGGATTGCCGAGCTGGATCGGGTGCTGGGCGGCGGGTTTGTGCCGGGTTCGGCAGTGCTGCTGGGTGGCGATCCGGGGATCGGCAAGTCCACGCTGCTGTTGCAGGCGGCGGCCGCCCTGGCGCGGGCCGGGCAGCGGGTGGTGTATGTCACCGGCGAGGAAAGCGTCGATCAGATCCGGCTGCGGGCGCAGCGGCTGGGGGTGATGGGTGCGAAGCTCGATCTGGCGGCCAGCATCAACCTGCGCGATATCGTCGCCACGTTGCAGGCGACGACCGATGTCGCGCTGGTGGTGATCGATTCGATCCAGACCATGTGGCTGGACAATATCGACAGCTCGCCCGGCACCGTGACCCAGGTGCGCGCAAGTTCGTTCGAGCTCATCCGGCTGGCCAAAGAGAAAGGGTTCTCGGTGGTGCTGGTCGGCCATGTCACCAAGGAAGGCGCGATCGCCGGGCCGCGGGTGCTGGAGCACATGGTCGATGCGGTGCTGTATTTCGAAGGCGATCGCGGCCATCAGTTCCGCATCCTGCGCGGGGTGAAGAACCGCTTTGGCGCCACCGACGAGATCGGCGTGTTCGAGATGACCGAGGCCGGACTGGCCGAGGTGGCCAACCCGTCGGCGCTGTTCCTGGCCGAGCGGCGCGGCAACGTGGCGGGCAATGCGGTGTTCGCCGGGCTAGAGGGCACGCGGCCGGTGCTGGTCGAGATCCAATGCCTGCTGGCGCCGAATTCCGGGGGCACGCCCCGGCGCAGCGTGATCGGCTGGGATTCCGGGCGGCTGGGGATGCTGCTGGCGGTGCTGGATACGCGCTGCGGCCTCAGGCTCGGGGCGAGCGACGTTTATCTCAACGTGGCCGGGGGCCTGCGCATCGGCGAGCCGGCGGCCGACCTGGCCGTCGCCGCGGCCTTGACCTCGGCTGCGACCGAGACGCCGGTGCAGGCCGATATGGTGTTCTTTGGCGAGGTCGGGCTGTCCGGCGAGGTGCGGCAGGTGGCGCAGGCCGAGTCGCGGCTGAAGGAGGCGGAGAAGCTGGGCTTCGCCGCGGCCTGCATGCCGAGGCGCGTGGCGCGGGGAAATCGCAAGCTGACGGCGCCGGATGGGCTCGCCCTGGTGGAGATCGGCCACCTTGCCGACCTCGTCGCCCGCTTTTCCGGCAAGGCTGCCCCGCCGAAGGGAGCTAAGGGGTAGTATCCGACCTGCCGGGGGCGATATACCCCGCTCGCATTACGATTGTTGTCCCGGCGCCATCATGAGGAACGCGCATCGTTGAACTGGGTCGATCTCGCGGTGGTCGCCGTGGCGTTGGTTTCGGGCCTGCTGGGTCTCATGCGCGGGTTCGTGCGTGAGTCGCTGGGCGTTGGCGCCTGGGTCGGGGCCGGGTATGTCGCGGTGCAGACCGCGCCCTTGGTGCGTGACAGGTTTACCGAATGGCTCGGCAGCGCCGATCTGGGCAACCCGGTGGCGTATACCGCGATGTTCCTGGTCACCCTGATCGTGCTTTCGCTGCTCGCCGGCTGGGTCGGCTCGCTGGTCCAGGCCGTCGGCCTTGGCGGCGTTGACCGCAGCCTGGGTGCCATGTTCGGCGTGTTGCGTGGCTTTGCCGTGGTGGTGGTGGCCTATGTCATCGGCGGCTTCGTCGTGGCGCCGGACCATTGGCCCGAGAATGTGCGCCAGGCGCGCTTGCGCCCCTATATCAGCGATGCGGCCGGATGGGTCGCACAGCAATTGCCGCCCGCCTATCGGCCCAGCCTGCCCGGCGACGGCGACGCCACCCCGAAATTGCCACAGCTGCTGCAAGCCTTGCCCCAGGGCAAATCGCGGCCGTGACCCCGATCCTTCCCGTTCGGCATCAGGAGTTTTTGCCATGACCCGGCCCTACGGCGATGACGAAGGCGATGACAAGCTGCACGAGGAGTGCGGCGTATTCGGTGTCTGGAACCATGCCGATGCGGCGGCGCTGACCGCGCTCGGGCTGCATGCGCTGCAGCATCGCGGCCAGGAAGCCACCGGCATCGTCAGCTTCGACGGCAAGCGGTTCCATTCGCATCGCGGCATGGGGCTGGTGGGCGATAACTTCAACGACGCGCGGGTGATGAACAGCCTGTCCGGCAACCGGGCGATCGGCCACAACCGCTATGCCACCACCGGCGACACCGTGCTGCGCAATGTGCAGCCACTGTATGGCGATTTCGTCTTCGGCGGCTTCGCGGTGGCGCATAACGGCAACCTGACCAACGCGCACGGGCTCCATCGGGCCCTCGTGCGCCGTGGCTGCCTGTTCCAGTCCACCACCGACAGCGAGGTGTTCATCCATCTGATCGCGATCTCGCTGTATTCCACCGTGGTGGACCGGCTGATCGACGCGCTGAAGCAGGTGGTGGGCGCCTATTCGCTGATCACGCTCGGCGAGGATGCGCTGATGGGGGTGCGCGATCCGCTGGGGGTGCGGCCGCTGATCCTGGGCAAGATGCGCTCGCCGGAGGGCGGCACCGCCTGGGTGCTGGCCAGCGAGACCTGTGCGCTGGATATCGTCGGCGCGGAGTTCGTGCGCGATGTCGAGCCGGGCGAGATCGTGGTGATCGACGATAGCGGGGTGCGCAGCATCAAGCCGTTCGGGCGCTCGCCGAGCCGGTTCTGCGTGTTCGAATACATCTATTTCGCGCGCCCGGATTCGATCATGGAAGGCAAGCCGGTCTACGAGGCGCGCAAGCAGATCGGCGCGATGCTGGCCCGCGAGAGCCCGGTGCCGGCCGATGTGGTGGTGCCGGTGCCGGATTCGGGGGTGCCGGCGGCGATGGGCTATTCGCTGGAAAGCGGGATTCCGTTCGAACTTGGCATCATCCGCAACCACTATGTGGGCCGCACCTTCATCGAGCCGACGGAGTCGATCCGCAATCTGGGTGTCAAGCTGAAGCACTCGGCCAATCGGGGCGTGCTGGCGGGCAAGCGGGTGATCCTGGTCGATGACAGCATCGTGCGCGGCACCACCAGCCGCAAGATTGTCGAGATGGTGCGCGCCGCCGGCGCGGCGGAGGTGCATATGCGGATCTCCTCGCCGCCGACCACGCATTCCTGTTTCTACGGCATCGACACGCCGGAGCGGTCCAAGCTGCTGGCCGCCAACCACGATGTCGAGGAAATGGCCGCCCTGATCGCCGCCGACAGCTTGGCGTTCATTTCGCGCGACGGGTTGTATCGGGCGCTGGGCCATGAAGGGCGCGATCCGGCGCGGCCGTATTATTGCGACGCCTGCTTCACCGGCGATTATCCGATCGCACTGCACGATCTGGGCGAGAACGAGAGCCCGCAATTGTCGCTGCTGGCCGAGGCGGGGCGCTGAGATGAGCGCGCGGGTCGCATTGGTGACCGGCGCCAGCCGGGGCATCGGCGCTGCCACCGCGATCGAACTGGCGCGCCGCGGGGTGCATGTGGTGATCACCGCGCGCACCCAGGGCGGGCTGGAGGAGACCGACGACGCGATCCGCGCCGCCGGCGGTACGGCGACGCTGTTGCCGCTGGATCTGGCCGATTTCGCTTCGGTCGATGCGCTGGGGCCGAGCCTGTTCGAGCGCTTCGGCCGGCTGGATATCCTGGTGTCCAACGCCGGCGATATCGGCGTGCTGACGCCGGTGCCGCATATCGTGCCGGATGACTGGGCCGATGCGTTCAACGTCAACGTGCACGCCACGCTAAGGCTGATCCGCACCTGTGCGCCGCTGCTGCTGGCGGCCGAGGCGGGCCGGGCGGCGTTCGTGTCCAGCCGGATCGTGATGCGGCCGACCGCGTATTGGGCGATCTATGGCGCGAGCAAGGCGGCGATGCACCATCTGGTGCAGGCTTGGGCGGAGGAGACCCGCACGACACCGTTGCGGGTGAACCTGCTCGACCCCGGCCCGGTTGGGACCAAGCTGCGCAGCGTGGCGTTTCCGGGCGAGGACCGCGCGACGGTGCCGACGCCGCTGGACGTCGCGCCGGGGATCGCCGACGCGGTGGCACCCAGCGAAACCCGGCACGGCGAGTTTATCCGCGTCAGCCCCATCCCGCTGTAACGGCTTGAGTGAATAAAGTTTTTGGGGTCCCTTTTTTACAAAAAAGGGACTGCTTGTTCGTTGCTACAAATCAGCGATGAGAACAGCGCCGGTTGAGGAATCGGTGATGACGACGCTTTTGCCATCCGGGGTAAAGGCAAGGTTCGTCACCGTCGGCCCCGCGCAGGACTCGATGATCGCGGTGCAATGGCCCTGCGGCGCGAGCACAAAGACGCAGCCAAGCGAGGCGTGACAGACATAAAGGTTGCCGGCCCAGTCCGTTGCCAGGCCATCCGGCCCTGAGGTGCCCCAGAACTGGGCGAAGCGGCCGACCTTGCTGGTGCTGCCGTCGGGCAGCAACGGCAGGCGCCAGACGGCATTGTCGCGGGTCATCGCCACGAACAGCACTTTCTCGTCAGGGGTAAGGGCGAGGCCGTTGGGGCTGGGGCCGTTGGCCAGCAGCAGGTCGAGCTTGCCGTTGGGCGAGAGGCGGTAGACGCGGCCGGTGGGGTCGTGCAGGCCGGTCTGGCCCTGGTCGGTGAAATAGATCGTGCCGTCGGCTGAGATGGCGAGGTCGTTGAGGCCCTTGAAGGATTCGGCGTTGCGGCGGGCGAGGAGGGGGCTGGGGCCGGGGAGGGCGAGCAGGCCAAGGCGGTAGTCGGCGATCAGCAGGCGGCCGTCAGGGTGACGCTTGAGGCCATTGGGCTCGCCTTCCCATGTGGCGTGTTCCGACCAGACGCCGTTGTCGATACGCAGGATGCGGCCGTGCGGGATGTCGACGACCAGCAGGGCGCCATCGGGCGTGAAGCAGGGCGATTCGAGGAAGCAGTCGACGATATGGCCGGGGCGGTTGGCGTCGGCCCAGGCGGTGCGGGTGTGACGGCGGAGTTCGGGCGGGAGGGTGGCGTAGAGCCGGGTTGCGATGCGGCGGGGCGGGGCGTGCAAGGGGGAGAACATGGTCAGCCTGCCAGCTCGCGGATGGCGTCGATGAAGGCCTGCGGGGCTTCCTGTGGCAGGAAGTGCCCGGCGCCGGGGATGACGATGCGGCGGTAGCGGCCGGTGAAGTGAGCGGCGGCGGGATCGTTTGATGTGGCGGGGCGGACGCCATCGATCTGGCCGTAGAGGTTGATGCTGGGCACGGTTATCGGCGGCTGCTGGGCGAGCCGGGCCTCGATGCCGTCATAGGCCGGCGCGCCGGGGACGATGCCGTAGCGATGGCGGTAGGAGTGGATGACGATGTCGACGAAGTCGGGGTTGTCGAAGCTGTCGGCGGTGCGGTTTAAGGTGGCTTCGGTGAAGGCCCAGTTCGGCGACCACATGCGCCAGAGCAGGCGGGCGAAGTCGCGCCTGTTGGCGGCAAGCCCGGCGCGGCCGCGTTCGGTGTGCAGGTACCACTGATACCACAGGCGCAGCTCGTCCTTCGGCAGCGCGGGGGTGTTGGCGCTGGCGATGTGATGGATGTTGTAGCCGGTGGCGGAGACCAGGCCGCGGACGCGTTCGGGCCAGAGCGCGGCGACGATGCAGGCGGCGCGGCCGCCCCAGTCATAGCCGGCGAGGATGGCCTGGGGGATGGCGAGTGCGTCCATCAGGTCGAGCAGGTCCTGGCCGAGCGCGGCCTGCTGGCCGGTGCGGGGGATGAAGGGGTTGTGCAGCAGGGTCGGGCCGTAGCCGCGCAGATACGGCACGATGACGCGATGCCCGGCCTCGCCCAACACGGGGGCGACGGCGTCCCAGGCGTGGATGTCGTCCGGGAAGCCGTGCAGCAGGATCACCGGCGGGCCATCGGCTGGGCCGTGGGTTTCGTAGGCGATGGTCAGGGTCTGGGTACGGATGGTCTGTGGCATGCCCACATGCTGGACCGGCCGGCGGGCAGAGGGAAGGGGGGCGGCTATTCGGCCGGAGGCGCGGTGGGCAGCGCGTTCAGGGCACGGCGGGCGAGGTCCTGACACTCGCAGCCCATGATCTCGGGATGCGGGCAGGACTCGCCATCGCGGCAAGCGGGGTAGGCCGTGGCAATGCCGCGGCGGACGGCCTCGAGGGCGGAGAAGGCGAGCAGCGTGCGGCTACAATCGTCATTCATTGTGTCGATCACCGTGCGGTTCGTGTGCACAATGAGTCAGATTTACACCGATTCGAGTCAGTAGAACGCCGTGAACGACGTTATTTCGCCGTTAAATCGGCGTGCTCAGCCCGCGGCCTGAGCGATCAGCGCGTTGATCAGACCCTGCAGCGTGCCGCCGTGCTGGCCGATGAAGGAGGTGTAGTCGCTGCGCTGGGTCAGGCGGAGCGACGTGCCCTCTGCGATCAGGTCGATCACCTTGGGCCCGGGAGCGTCGGCAACCAGCCACTCGACCCTGTTGGGGGCGTTGTTGGGGCGGGTGAGTTGGGTGATAACGGAGATTGCGCTGTCCTTAGCTGCGGCGGGGCCCATCTCGAAGGTGGTGCCCTTGTATTCGCCGATGCGGCCGAGGACGTTTTTCATCAGCACCTTGCGGAACAATTCCTGGTACTGGGCCTGTTGCGCGGGGGTGGCGGTGCGCCAGTAGCGGCCGACGCAGAAGCTGGCGATGCCACCGACATCGACATGGGCGTCAACCAGGGCCTGGACCTTGGCCAGCAGGTCAGGCGGCGCGGCATCGACAAGGCCCAGCACGTCGCCGAGCAGCTTCTTGACGAAGGCTGCGGCCGAGGCGGTGTCCGTGGCGGCCTGCGCCCGGCCTGCTACGGCAAGGGCGGCGGGCAAAGCGAGGAACAGGCGGCGATGCATGGGCGGGCTCCGGACTCTGACGGCTAATGCGCCGCCGCGGCGTCGTCGATCTGCTTCTGGCGGTACTGCCGCGCGAGGCTGCGGATGGTGGCGTAGGGGTCGAGCGCGGTGGACTTCACCTTGTCGAGTTCATAGAGCACGGAGGCGCGGGCGTCGAGCGCTGCGAGGCCGGTCTTGGCGAGCTTGGCGTTGCCGATATCGCCTGTGCCCGGCAGGTAGGTGAGGGGATCGAACGCCATGTCGCCGAGCATGCCGACGCCGTCGCGCGGATTGGACGGACCGAAGACCGGCAGGAACAGGTAAGGCCCACCGCCAACGCCCCACAGCGCCAGGGTCTGGCCGAAATCGGCGTCGTGGCGCGGGAAGCCGGCATCCTTGGCAACATCCATCACCCCGGCGAGGCCGACCGTGGTGTTGATGGCGAAGCGGGCCACGGTGTCACCAGCGCGATGCGGTTTACCCTGCAGGATGTCGTTGGCCAGGATCACCGGGCTGCCGAGATTGGCCAGGAAGTTATGCGCGCCGCGCTGCACCGGGTCGGGCACCGCATTGCGGTAGACCAGGGCGAACGGCTTGAGGAACACAGTGTCGACGCCGTCATTGATCGCGAAGATTACCCGGTTGGTGGGCTCCAGCGGATCGTTGGTGGCCTTGTAGTCGGCCACCGCGTCAGGATCGTCGGCAGGCGGCGGCGTGGCGCAGCCCGCGAGCGTGGCCGCGAACAACAAAGCGCCGGCGATGCGGAAGGCTCGGGAACGGGGCGGCATCAGAACCTCATGCGGTCGACGGCGGTAGATAGCTTCTAGGGGGGGCGGAGGGAAGCACCATCACGAGGATGTTGGTATCCCGCAGGGTGTCTACGAGGGCGAATTGGCGCACGATCCGGTGAAGCGAAGGTTATTTTTGTGTCATGCACGGTGGGGTTGGCGTTTTCAGCGCAATCATATAAAGATATGTGCATGAGCAATAGTCCTTCCCAGCGCGCGACGCTGGAACGTTGGTTGAGCGGCCCGCGCGTTGGCGGGGTGCCGGTTCCGGAACACAATGCGCCGGCGCCGCTGCTGTCGTTCGAGTTCTTTCCGCCGAAAACCGAGGCGCTGGAACAGCAGCTTTGGGCGTGCATCCGCCGGCTGGAGCCGTTGGCGCCGCATTTCGTGTCGGTGACCTACGGCGCCGGCGGCACGACCCAGGCACGCACCCATGCCACCGTGGCGCGGATCGTCGCCGAAACCACGCTGACCCCGGCGGCGCACCTGACCTGTGTCGGTGCCTCGCGCGGCGAGATCGACGATATCGCGCGGCAGTACTGGGATGCCGGGGTGCGCCATATCGTCGCACTGCGCGGCGACGTGCCGGGCGGCGGAGCCTACGAGCCGCATCCCGACGGGTATGCCTACGCGGCCGATCTGGTGGCCGGGCTGAAGCGGGTCGCGGATTTCGAGATCTCGGTGGCGGCGTACCCCGAGGTGCACCCGACGGCGCGCACGCCGCTGGCCGATCTGGACAACCTCAAGCGCAAGCTCGATGCCGGCGCGGTGCGGGCGATCACCAACTACTTCTTCGACAACGCGACCTTCCTGCGTTTCCTCGACCTCGCTTTGGCCGCCGGGATCACCGCGCCGATCGTGCCGGGGATCATGCCGGTGTCGAACTACGCGCAGATCGTGAAGTTCTCCGCCGTCTCCGGCGTGAAGGTGCCGGACTGGCTCGGCCGGTTCTTCGAGGGTGTGGAGGACAATGTCGAAACCCGGCGGATGATCGCCACCGTGGTGGCCAGCGAGCAGGTGCGCCAGTTGCAGGCCAACGGCATCGACGAGTTCCATTTCTACACGCTGAACCGCCCGGATCTGACCTTCGCGATCGCGCATATCCTGGGGGTGCGGCCGCGGGGGGAGTAGAAAGCAAGGAGGGTGACCACAGAGGCACAGAGGGCACAGAGAAGGGAAGGGAAGAGATTATATTTAAAAAATCCTCCCTGCTTTCTTTCTCTGTGTCCTCTGTGCCTCTGTGGTCAATCTTCTTCCTTCCTTCAAACCACCGATAGCCACCGCCGATAGAGCGGCCGCAACAGGAACGGGCTGAGAAACAGCGGGAACTGACACAGCGCGAAAAACAGCGCGATCCGCGGGTCCGCGGCCGCGGGCAGGATCGCCAGAAACAGCGCCATGTTGCGGTTGCCGCTCATCAGCCCGGCCGACGCGGCGGGGCGCTTGCCCATGCGCAGGAAGGCGAGCGTGGTGGCGATGTTGAGGCCGAAATCGGCAACGAAGGCGGCGATGGTCGCCTGGATCACCCAGAGCGGGTCATTCAGCAGCCGCGCGGCCAGGCCGTCCATCACGCCGAAGCCGTAGAGCACCACCAGCCAGACCACGGCGCCATCGATCGCCGGGCCGTGCGGGGCGAGGCGGGCGGGGCCGGCCCATTTGCGGATAATCAAGGACAGCACCAGCGGCAGGCCGACCACCAGCGCGAGCCGGGTCATGAACGCTGGCAGCGAGATCGCCAGATCGACACCCATCAGCGCATAGGCGATCGGCGGCGCGGTCAGCGGCACCAGCAGCGTGGTGGCCAGTGTGGCCAGCAAGGTGAGTTCCGGGTCGAGGCCAACGAGCCGCGCGAAGGCGGCGCCCGAGGTCGCCGCACAGCCGGTGGCGAAAATCACCACGCCGGAGGCGATGCCGGGGTCGAGATGCAACGGCGTCACCACCGCCCAGGCCAGCAGCGGGCATGCCAGCAGGTGAAAGCCGACGATCAAGGCGAGGCGGTCGGCGCGCTTGAGATGGGCCAGCGCCGCCGGGATGTCGATGCGCAGCAGCACCAAGGTCATCAGCGAGACGACGTTGGGGGTGATGAACCAGTGCATGCCGGCGGCGAGCGGCGGGATCAGCAGACCGGCGAACACACCGAAGCCGAGCAGGGCCGAGCCCTGACGGGCCGACCAGGCGAAGAAGCCGCCAATGTTGGACGCAAGCCGCACTCTCTTTATACCCTTCCGCGATGACCGGATGTGCAGCATGACCGAGTATCTTGAACGGCTGAACCCCGAGCAGCGCGAGGCTGTCGAGACGGTGGATGGCCCCGTGCTGGTGCTGGCCGGCGCCGGCACCGGCAAGACCCGCGTGCTGACCGCCCGTTTCGCGCATCTGCTGCTGACGAACCGGGCTTTTCCCAGCCAGGTACTGGCGGTGACCTTCACCAACAAGGCGGCGCGCGAGATGCGCGAACGGGTGGCCGCCATCCTGGGCGGGCCGGCGGAAGGGTTGTGGCTGGGCACGTTCCATGCGCTGTGCGCCAGGATGCTGCGCCGTCATGCCGAGCTGGTCGGGCTGAATGCGAGCTTCACCATCCTCGACTCGGATGACCAGTTGCGGGTGCTGAAGCAGGTGATGGAGGCCGAGCGCGTCGATGTGAAGCGCTTCGTGCCGCAGGCGATGATGGGGATCATCCAGCGCTGGAAGGATCGTGGCATCACCCCGGCGCGGGTCAGCGGGCCGGAGGACAGCGATTTCGCCAACGGCCGGGCGCGGGAGATCTATGCCGCCTATCAGGCGCGGATGCTGACGCTCAATGCGGCCGATTTCGGCGACCTGCTGCTGTTCGTGACCGAGATCCTGCGCACGCACCCCGAGGTGCTGGCCGAGTATCACCGCCGGTTCCGCTACATCCTGGTGGACGAGTATCAGGACACCAACCTGGTGCAGTACCTGTGGCTGCGGCTGCTGGCGCAGGAGCGCAAGAACATCTGCTGCGTCGGCGACGACGACCAGTCGATCTATTCCTGGCGCGGGGCGGAGATCGAAAACATCCTGCGCTTCGAGAAGGATTTCCCCGGCGCGCGGATCATCCGGCTGGAGCGGAACTACCGCTCGACCGAGCCGATCCTGGCCGCCGCGTCGGGACTGATCGCGCATAACGAGGGGCGGCTGGGCAAGACGCTGCGGGTGGGCGGCAACGCCACCTCGGGCGAGAAGGTCGTCGTCGTCGGGCTGTGGGATTCCGACGAGGAGGCCCGCATGGTCGCCGGCAAGATCGAGGCGCTGCGCGGCGACGGACACAAGCTGGCCGAGATGGCGATCCTGGTGCGCGCGGGGTTTCAGACCCGCTCGTTCGAGGAACGGCTGATCGCGATCGGCCTGCCCTACCGGGTGGTGGGTGGCCTGCGGTTCTACGAGCGGGCGGAAATCCGCGATGCGATCGCCTATGCGCGCATGCTGCACCAGCCCGCCGACGATCTGGCGTTCGAGCGGATCGTCAACACGCCGCGGCGTGGTGTCGGCGAGACGGCGCTGCGCGGCATGCACGAGACGGCGCGGGCACGCTCGGTGCCGCTGAGCATCGCCGCGCGCTTGCTGCTGGACGAGGGCGTGCTGCGCGGCAAAGTGCGCGACGGGCTGAACGGGCTGTTCGGGGCGCTGGAACGCGCGCGCGAACTGATGGCGCGCGAAAGCCATGTGCTGGCGATGGCCAGTATCCTCGATGAGAGCGGCTATACTGAGATGTGGAAGCAGGACAAATCGGTGGAAGCGCCGGGGCGGCTGGAGAACCTGAAGGAACTCGTGCGCGCGATGGCGGATTTCGAGTCGCTGGCCGGGTTCCTCGATCACGTCTCGCTGGTGATGGAGAACGAGGAGCGGGCGGAGGGCGATCGCTGTTCGCTGATGACGCTGCACGCCGCCAAGGGGCTGGAATTCGACACCGTGTTCCTGCCCGGCTGGGAGGAAGGGCTGTTCCCCAGCCAGCGGACGATGGACGAAAGCGGCGCGAAGGGGCTGGAGGAGGAACGGCGGCTGGCCTACGTGGGGCTGACCAGGGCGCGGGTGCGCGCGATTGTCAGCTACGCCGCCAACCGGCGGATCTACGCCAACTGGCAAAGCTCGATCCCCAGCCGGTTCATCGAGGAAATTCCCGACGAGGTGGTGGAGCGGCAGGGCTCGGCGTCGGTGGAGCGCGAGCGGCGGATCTCGGCGCCGTCGGCGTTTCCGATCATGGCGCGGCGGATGCAGCCGGGGGCATGGGAAGTGGCGGCCAGGCCGGCGAAGACCGAGGCGTTTCCGGCTGGCACGCGGGTGTTTCACCAGAAATTCGGCTACGGCACGGTCATCCGCAGCGAGGACGACAAGCTGGACATCGCCTTCGAGAAGGCGGGCGACAAGCGGCTGCTGGACCGGTTCGTCGAGCGGGCTGACTGACACGTTGTTTTGAAGGGTTTGATGATGCGGCGGCATGCGACGCAGTTGGAGACCGTGCGGGTGGTGGTGACCGAGGACGCTGTTGAGGCGTACGAGGCGGCGCTCGGCGAGGCGTGCGGCACGGTCGGTTTCTTCCTCGATGAGGATACCCGTATGTGGACCCTGGAAGGCGTGAAGCAGCGCGGCGAGGGCGAGGCGGCGCTGGAGGCGGGGCTGGCGATCGCGGCGCTGATGACCGGGGTCGAGGCCGTGGTGACGCGGGAGGCGACCGAGGCCGAGGGCTGGCTGGCGCGCTCGTTTCAGGCGTTTCCGGAACAGGTGATCGGCCGGCGCTTCGCTGTGCGCGGCACGCATATCGACGATCCCACGCTGCCCGGGCGGATCACCCTGGTGCTGGATGCCTCGGCGGCGTTCGGCTCGGGCGAGCATGGCTCGACGCGCGGCTGCCTGCGGGCGCTGGAGACGGTGGTTCATCGCAAGCCCCGGCGGATCCTGGATATGGGAACTGGCACCGGCATCCTGGCGATGGGGGCGGCGAAGATGCTGCACCGCCGCGTGCTGGGCTCGGATATCGATCCGTGGTCGGTGCGGGTGTCGAAGGGCAACGCGGCGCTGAACGGGCTGTCGCGGCAGATGCGGTTCGTGAAGGCCGATGGCTGGCGTGCGCCGGTGGTAAGGGGGCAGTGGGATCTGGTGTTCGCCAATATCCTGGCGCGGCCGCTGTGTGCGATGGCGGCGGAGCTGGCGCAGAACCTGGCGCCGGGGGGCACAGCGATCCTGTCGGGGTTGCTGATCAGTCAGATCCGCTGGGTGCTGGCGGCGCACCGGCCGCATGGACTTGTGCTGGAACGCGTGCTGCGCGAGGGGCGCTGGGCAGCTTTGGTGTTGCGCAAGGCGTGGTAGCGGTGGTCACCCCTTCCCCCTCCCGCGCGGGGAGGGGGGAGAGAGGTCGATGCTCAGACCAGAGCGGCCTGGCCGTTCTGCACGCGGTTGGCGAGGCGGGTTTCCTGGCGGCGGGCAGCGAAGTCGGCATCGAACACCATCGGCAGTTCGCCGCGGCTGAGGCCGATATCGGCCAGTTCGTGGTCGGACAGCGAGTTCAGCTCGGCGAGTACGGCCTGACGCTTCGGCAGGTCGGCGAGCCAGTGAAATACGTTGGCGACGCGGGTGAACAGCGTGGGGGATTCGACGTCGGGCTGCACGGGGTCGTCCTGGAAGTAGTGACCGAGCGAGTTCGGCATGAGGAGCGCCATTTCGTCCTTGGCGATGCGGTTGGTCATATGCGTAGTCCTTGGTTCAGGCCGTGGCGGGCGGTCAGGCTTGGTGCCCTCCGTCTCGCGACCTCTTGTGCAGTGCAATATAAACCTCTGCGGGCTGTGGATAACGCGCAACGTGCCTGCGCCAGATATGCGCGTGGTGCATAGAACGGTGTGGAGTTATGAATTTTATGTTAACCGGATGGGAGTGCGGCGCATGAGTGCGGATCGGCTGGCAGCGTTGCGGGCGGAACTGGGGCGCCAGGGGCTGGATGGGGTGCTGGTGCCGCGGGCCGATGAGCATCTGGGGGAATATGTGCCGGCGAATGCCGAGCGGCTGCTGTGGCTGACAGGGTTTTCCGGCAGTGCGGGGCTGGCGGTGGTGCTAGCGGAGAAGGCCGCGGTGTTTACCGATGGGCGCTACGTGCTGCAGGTGCAGAAGCAGACCGACCCAGCCTTGTGGGAGCGTCGGCATATCACCGAGGAGCCGCCGGAGGGGTGGTTGAAGGCGAACGCGGCTGTGGGGGCGCGAATTGGCTACGACCCGATGCTGTTCGCCGAGGAGGCTCTGGGGCGGTATCGCGACGCCGGGGTTGAACTGGTGGCGGTGACGGTCAATCCGGTGGATGCGGTTTGGGCGGACCGGCCGGCGGCGCCGATGGCGGCGGCGGTGGTGCATCCGGTGCAGTATGCCGGGTTGGATTCGGCGGCGAAGCGCGAGGAGGTGGCGGCGAGCCTGCGGGTGACGGGGCAGGATGCGGCGGTGCTGAGCGATCCGGCGTCGGTGGCGTGGCTGTTGAACCTGCGTGGGGACGATGTGCCGCATACGCCGTTCGCGCTGGGGTTTGCGTTGCTGCATGCCGATGGTGGCTGCGAGTTGTTCATGGCGCCGGAGAAAGTCGGGCAGGGCCTGCGGGACTGGCTGGGCAATGCGGTGTCCGTGGCGGATCGCTCGGCGCTGCCGGGGGCGCTGGCGCGGATGAAGGGGCGCACGGTGCGGGTGGATGCGGCGGGGTCGCCGGCCTGGTTCGCGCAGAGTTTGCGGGCGGCGGGGGCGACTGTGGTCGCGGGGATGGACCCATGTGTGCTGCCGAAGGCGAAGAAGAACGCGGTGGAGCGGCAGGGATCGCGCAACGCGCATCAGCGTGATGCAGTGGCAGTGTGCCGGTTCCTGCATTGGCTGGACAGCGCTGCGGGCCGTGAGAGCGAGATGTCGGCCGGGGCGAAGCTGCTGGCTTTGCGCGGTGAGGTCGAGCTGTTCCGCGGCGAGAGTTTTCCGGCGATCACCGGGGCGGGCGAGGATGGGGCGATCATCCATTACCGGGCGACGGTGGAAACCGATCGGGCGATCCGGCCGGATGAGACGTTCCTGATCGACAGTGGGGCGCAGTATCTGGATGGCACCACCGATATCACGCGGACGATCTGGACCGGTTCAGGGATGGCGCCGGCGGAGATCCGCGACCGGTCGACGCGGGTGCTGAAGGGGCATATCGCGATTGCCACCGCGGTGTTTCCGGCGGGGACCACCGGGGGGCATATCGATGCGTTTGCCCGGGCGGCGTTATGGCAGGCGGGGCTGGATTACGATCATGGCACCGGACATGGGGTGGGGTCGTATCTGTCGGTGCATGAGGGGCCGGTTTCGATCTCCAAGCAGGCGCGGCCGGTGGCGATTGCCGAGGGGATGATCCTGTCGAACGAGCCGGGGTACTATCTGCCGGGGGGGTATGGCATCCGGCACGAGAACCTGGTGCTGGCGGAGCGGCGGGTGTTTGAGGCGGCGGTGAAGCCGTTCCTGGGGTTCGAGACGTTGACGCTGGCGCCGTTCGATCGGCGGCTGATCGAGATGTCGCTGCTGACCGAGGCGGAGATGGGGTGGCTGGACGAGTACCATGCGCGGGTCTGGCGCGTGGTGGGGCCGGCGGTGCTGGGGGAGACGCGGGAGTGGCTGGCGGCGGCGTGCGCGCCGCTACTGCGGCGGTAGCGGCGCGGTGGGGGTGACGATGCGGAAGATCGAGGGGTCGGCGATCGTGTAGCCCTGGCGGCGGGCGCTGAGGATCACGCGTTCGGAGGCGCCGGCTTCGGTGAGTTTGCGGCGGAGCTTCATCACCAGCTGATCGACCGCGCGATCGTCGGCGTGTAGCGGGCGCTTGAGGGCGACGCGGCTGAGCCAGTCGCGGGAGACCGAGTTGCCGGTGGCTTCCAGCATGGCTTCGAGCGCCGACATCTCGGCCTCGGTGAGCAGGATGCGTTTGCTGTCGCCGGTGATCAGGCAGCGCTGGGCGGTATCGACGAAGATGCGCAGTTGCCGGCTGGAGGCCGGCTTGTTCAGCCGGCGGTGCACGGCGTGAATGCGGGCGACCAGTTCTGGGGCGGGGATCGGCTTGACGACATAGTCGTCGGCGCCGGTTTCCAGGCCGGCGACACGGGCGGCGGCCTCGTCGTTGGCGGTGACGACGATCACGCCGCAATCGCCGTCGGCGGCGAAGCGCTCGACCAGTTCGATGCCGTTGAAGTCGGGCAATTCGAGGTCGACCAGGGCGATATCGGGGTGGAAGCTGTCCTTGCGGGCGAGGGCGTCGGCGCCGGTGAGCGCGTGCTGCACGTCGAAGCCAGCAGACAGCAACGCCGCCTGCATCGCGGCGGCGATGGTGGGGATATCCTCGACCAGCAACACTTTCACGCGGGGTTGTGACTTCGGTGCCGCTCTCCCGCGGGATTGCGGCCGGATGGTTGCCTCGGGGGCCATGGGACTCCAGCTATCCTTATCCGGGCAAAGTGCCATAAATTGAGACTACTGCCAGTATAATTTTGTATTTCTGGCCGAATCACCCCGCTAGGGGCGGCAAGCCGGCGATTTCGCGCCAGCCGGCTTCATCGACGGTGGCGACGCCAAGTTCGGCGGCTTTGCGGGCTTTTGAGCCGGCGTCGGTGCCGAGTACCACCAGATCGGTTTTTTTCGAGACGCTGTCGGTGACGCGGGCGCCGAGGTTTTCGGCCATCGCTTTGGCCTCGGGGCGGGTGAGGCTGACGAGGCTGCCGGTGAAGACGATGATCTTGCCGGCGAGCGCGGTGGCGGCGGGGGCTTCGGCGGGTTCGATGGTCAGCTGGGGGACGAGGTCGTCCAGCGCCGCGGTGTTGTGCGGTTCGGCGAAGAACTCGGCAAGCTCGGTGGCGATGGCCGGGCCGATGCCGATGATGGCGCCGAGGTCGGAGCGGGCTTCGGCACCGATCTGCACCGCGAGCGCCATCTGGGCGCGCCAATTTTCGTAGGAGGTGTAGTGCCGGGCGAGCAGTTTGGCGTTCTGCTCGCCGATGCGGCGGATGCCGAGGGCATAGATGAAGCGGGCCAGCGGCACGCGGCGGCGGGTGTCGATGGCGCGGATCAGGTTGTCGGCGGACAGCGTGCCCCAGCCTTCCAGCGCGGCGATTTCGGGCTGGCGGGATTTCAGGCGGAAGATGTCGGCGGGGGTCTTGATCCAGCCCAGCGCGTGAAATTCGCGGACGGTTTTTTCGCCCATGCCTTCGATATCGAAGGCGAGGCGGGAGCAGAAATGGATCAGCCGTTCCTCGACCTGTGCCGGGCAGGCCAGGCCGTTGGGGCAGCGCCAGACGATTTCGCCGGGGGCGCGGGCGAGCGGCGTGGCGCAGGCGGCGCAGGTGGTGGGGAAGACGAATTTCGGACGGTCGATGCCGTCGGGGATGACGGCGACGATCTGCGGAATGACGTCGCCGGCGCGTTGCAGGGTGACGGTGTCACCGATGCGCACGCCGAGTCGGGCGATTTCGTCTTCGTTGTGCAGGGTGGCGCGGGAGACCAGCACGCCGCCGACATTGACCGGGGCGAGGGCGGCGACCGGGGTGTTGGCGCCGGTGCGGCCGACCTGGATCAGGATATCGAGCAGGGTGGTGGTGGCCTGTTCGGCGGGGAATTTCCAGGCGATGGCCCAGCGCGGGGCGCGGCCGACGAAGCCGAGGCGGCGCTGCAAGGCGAGGTCGTCGATTTTGTAGACCACGCCGTCGATATCGTAGGGCAGGCCGGCACGGTTGCGGCCGAGTTCGGCCTGGAAGGCTTCGGCCTCGGTTTCGGCGATGCGCTTGCTGAGCGGGTTTACGGCGAAGCCCCAGCGGGCGAGGGTTTGCAGCCAGTGCCAATGGGTTTCCGCGACGGGTTCGCTGGCTTCGCCCATGGCGTAGGCGAACATCGACAGCGGGCGGGTGGCTGTGATGGTCGCGTCAAGCTGGCGCAGGCCGCCGGCGGCGGCGTTGCGGGGGTTGGCGAAGATCTTGTCGCCGGCGGCTTCCTGGGCGGTGTTGAGCGCGAGGAAGTCGGCTTTGGTCATGAACACCTCGCCGCGGATTTCGATGCGGGCGGGGTAGGGCGCGGGGAGGGTCTGCGGGATGGATTTGATGGTGCGGATGTTGGCGGTGACGTCTTCGCCTTCCTCGCCGTCGCCGCGGGTGGCGGCGTGGAGCAGGGCGCCGTTCTCGTAGGTGATGGAGACGGAGAGGCCGTCGATCTTCGGTTCGGCGACGAAGGCGAGCGCGGTGGTGTTGCCTAAGAAGGGGGGGCCAAGGAAGCGGCGGGCGCGGGCGGTGAACTCGGTGAAGTCCTCGGGGGCGAAGGCGTTGTCGAGCGAGAGCATGGGCACGCGGTGGCGCAGCTTGGCGAAGCCGGTGGCGGTGGCGGCGCCGACGCGGCGGGTGGGGCTGTCGGCGCGGACCAGGGTGGGGAAGCGGGCCTCGATGGCGGCGTTGCGCTGGCGCAGCGCGTCGTAGGCGGCGTCGGTGATCTCGGGGGCGTCGTGGGTATGGTACAGCCGGTCGTGATGCGCGATCTCGGCGGCGAGGCGGGCGAGTTCGGCCGCGGCTTCGGCTTCGGTGAGGGTGGTTACGTCGGTCAAGAGCGGGCTCCGGCTGAGGCGGCGGAGCTTAGCGCAGGATGGGTGCGGGTAGAAATGGCGGTGATGGCATCATTGTTGCTAAATTGGAATAAAAAAGACGCATGTCTCCCTACGCCTGTAGGGGCGTTTTTGCGAAAAATGCGCGGGGGTGGAGCGGGGTGGATGGCGCGGTTGTCTTGCGCCGGGGAGGACCAAGGGGTGTGGCGCCGGGGGATGGGGGGCGCGGGTAGGGGGCGGAGGCGCGGGGCGCGGGCGCGGGCCGGGCGTGGGGCGGACGCCGTACGGGCGCGGGGCGCGGCTGGTGCTGCGTGTGGGAGGGGGGCGGGCTGGGTCGCCGCCGGGGGTGCTGGCTGGGGCAAAGGCGGGAGGTCGCCTGATTTCCAGGCAGTGAACAGGGCGTTGAGGGAGTCGAAGAGCTGGCGCAGGGCGAGCCAGATCAGGATGGCTTCGGACACAGCTCCGCCGGCGTGCCGCACACGGGCGACGAGGGTTTTGAGGTGGCCAGACGCGATGAGGGCCGGGGGCATTATAGCCATGAATGTGGTTTTATATAAC
>CAIRTN010000081.1 GCA_903881515.1 uncultured Rhodospirillales bacterium
CGCCATAGCGGAACGAGGTCACCGCATACGGCCCGGTGCCGACGGCGATGCGTGCCGAGGTGTTCTCCACCGGCCCTGTGGCGAGGCGGGCGGAGACGATGAAGATGTTGGTGAGCTGTCCGGGCAAGGTCGGGTTCGGCCGGTCGGTGTGCAGGCGCACGGTGAACGGGTCCAGCACCTCGGCGCGCACGATGGTGCGCAGGTTCGGCGTGTAGGGGCCGGGGTTGTTCGGGATGTTCGGTACGCGATCAAGCGTGGCGATGACGTCAGCCGCGGTGAACGGCGAACCGTCATGGAACGTCACGTTGTGCCGCAGCTTGAATTCCCAGGTCATGTCATCGACCTGCCGCCAGGATTCGGCCAGCGACGGAACCCAGTTGGCGTCAGCATCGCGGCCGACGAAGCTGTCGAAAATCTGCCGCGAGGCCGCCATGTTCGGCCCGGTGAACAGCACATGCGGATCGATCAGGAACGGCGACTGCACGCCGATGCGCACGGTCTGTGCCGGGGCAGGGGAGCCAGCGAGCCAGGCAAGCAGGGCGAAGCAGAGCGTGCGGCAACCGGTCAACGCGGGCCTCCTGGTTTGGTCAGACCTACAGGTCAGAACGCTGGGCTGCGCATGTCAACAGCTGCTCTGTGATCTTCCGGGTTGTCGATTGACTTGGCCGGGCGTGGACTGAATGATAGTTCATCAGAGCCGCTTTCGGATCACCGAATTCGATCGAGCGGATCAAAAGGGAAGAGGCGGCCTCGCATGACGCAGACCAGTGTGACCGAACCGGTGGACCTCCGGCGGTTCTTCAACCCGGCCTCGGTGGCGATGGTCGGCGCGACGGAAGACCTGTCGAAGTTCGGCGGCCGCTGCGTCCGCCTGATGCTGGATTTCGGCTATCGCGGCCGAGTCTACCCGATCAACCCGAAATACAGCGAACTCGGCGGCCTTGCCTGCTTCCCCGATATCATGGCGCTGCCTGAAGTGCCCGACCATGTCGGCATCGTGGTCCCAGCAGGTCACGTGATGGCCTCGCTGCGGCAATGCGCCGCCAAGGGCGTGCCGTTCGCCACCGTGTTCACCGCCGGATTCGCCGAAACCGGCACCGAGAAAGGCCGCGCGCAGCAGGCCGAGATCACCGCGTTTGCCCGCGAAACCGGCGTGCGGGTGATGGGCCCGAACTGCAACGGCACCATCAACTTCGTCGACGGCTTCGCGATGACCTCGACGGCCTCGATCGCCGGACCGCGGCAGAAAGCCGGCAATGTCGGCATCGTCTCGCACAGCGGCGGCCTCGGCCAGGTCAACACCATGTGGCGCGCGCAGCAGGCCGGCGTGCCGATCAGCTACGAAGTCAGCTGCGGCAACGACGCCGATCTCGACGTGCTGGACTACGCCCGCTTCATGGTCGCCGACGACGCCTCCGACGTGATCCTGATGCTGCTCGAACGCGTGCCGTCGGGCGCCAAACTCGCCGCCCTCGGCCGCGAGGCCGCCGCCCGCGGCAAGCCGATCGTCGTGCTCAAGCTCGGCCGCACCGAGGCTGGCAGCCGCGCCGCCGCCTCGCACACCGGCGCGCTCACCGGCTCCGACGCGGTGCACGACGCCGCCTTCCGCCAGTTCGGCATGATCCGCGTCGAGGATTGCCCGGAACTCTACGAAACCGCGATGCTGCTGCGCCGGCGCGGACAGCGCCCACAGGGCAACCGCCTCGGCGGCATGGCGATCTCCGGCGGCAACGCCGTGCAACTGGCCGATCTCGGCGCCGCGCAGGGCCTGCAATGGCCGGCCTATTCCGCCGCGACGCAGGAAAAGCTTGCCGCCTGGATGCCCGGCTTCGGCAGCATCGGCAACCCGACCGACCTCACCGCCGGCGTCATCGGCCAGAAGGACACCTTCGGCTCCGTCCTCGAAGTCATCGCCGCCGACGAAAACATCGACACCATGGTGCCGATCCTGACCTTCGCCTCCAAGGCCGAGATCACCCGCGTGCGCGAACTGGCGCAAACCATCCCGAAAGCCGTCGCCGTGCTCTGGTCCGGGGGCTGCACCGATGACCCCGCGCTCGATCTCAGCTTTTTCGCCGAGCAGAACGTGCCGGTCTACCGCGACACCATGGCCCTGCTGAAGGCCGCCTCCCGCGCCGCCGAACACGCCAGCTTCCTGCGCCAAAACGCCGCCCCGCCCGTCCGCCCCGCCGGCATGTCCGAATCCGCCGCCCGCGCCGCCCTGGGCAGCGGCCCACTGACCGAGCAATCCAGCAAGCGCGTCCTCGCCGCCTACGGCCTGCCCGTCACCCGCGAACAACTCGCCGGCTCGGCGGCCGAAGCCGTCGCCATCGCCGGCCGCTTCGAGGGCACTGTCGCCCTGAAGATCCAGTCCCCCGACATCCTGCACAAAACCGAAGCCGGCGGCGTCCGCCTCGGCCTGCGCCAACCCGCCGACATCGCCGCCGCCTTCGAACAGATCGTCGCCTCCGCGCATGCCTACGCCCCCACCGCGCGCATCGAAGGCGTGCTGGTGCAGGAAATGGTCCCCCCCGGCATCGAAATCATGCTCGGCGTCACCCGCGACCCCATCTTCGGCCCCGTCGTCTCCGTCGCCCTCGGCGGCATCTTCGTCGAGGTGCTCGCCGACATCGTGCATCACCTCGCCCCGCTCAGCCTCGACGACGCCCACGCCATGCTGCGCCAGCTCAAAGGCGCCCGCCTGCTCGACGGCGTCCGCGGCAAACCCCCCGCCGACACGGCTGGCCTCGCCGACGCCATCGTCCGCCTGTCCTGGCTCGCCCACGACCTCGCCGACGACATCGCCGAGATCGACCTCAACCCCGTCATCGTCGGCCCGGCCGGCCTGCGCGTCGCCGACGCGCTGATCGTCCGCCCATGACCGGCCTGCGCCAAACCTTGGACGGCAGCATCCTGCTGCTGACCCTCGACCGCCCGCGCGCCAACGCCATCGACACTGCCCTCGGCGCCGCCTTCTGCGGCGCACTGCACGCCGCCGCCACCGACCCCGCAATCCACGCCGTCGTGCTCACCGGCGCCGGAGACCGCGTGTTCTGCGCCGGCGCCGATCTGAAAAACCCCGAGAACCTGCCTGCCGAAATCCTCGGCCCACAGCGCGCCGGCACGCTCAACGCCATGCTCGAAGCGATCCTCGACTTCCCCAAACCCTTCGTCGCCGCCGTCAACGGCGCCGCCGCCGGCGCCGGCGCCATGCTCGCTTTGCTCGCCGACCGCGTCCTCGTCGCCGACACCGCCCGCTTCAGCCTGCCCGAGATCGACGTCGGCATGCCCACCTTCCTCGGCCTCGCCATCCTCACCGACCTCGCCGGCAGCGCTCTGGCCGCCGACCTCGTGCAATCCGCCCGCCCGATGAGCGCCGCTGAAGCCGCCGCGCGCGGCCTCGCCACCGCCGTCCCCGCCGACACCCTGCAAACCGCGGCCCTTGAAGCCGCCCGCCAACTCGCCGGCAAAAGCCAGCCGGCCTTCGCCGCAAACAAACACTGGCTGCAAGCGCCGCGCCGCGAAGCGATCCACCGCGCCGTCGCCGCATCGGCGGCGCACCGTACCATCGCCGCATCGGCGGCGCACCGCGCCCGAGGAGCATGAGCATGGACGTCGAACTCTCCCCAGAACTCACCGAAATGCGCGCCGCCCTGCGCAAATTCGTCACCCGCGAGCTCGAGCCCCTGGCCCGCCGCATGGACGAAACCAACACCGTCCCGCCCGAACTCGTCCCCCTCCTGCGCGACAACGGCTACCTCGGCATGCGGCTCGACCCCGAACTCGGCGGCGGCGGCATCGGCCTCGTCCCCTATTGCCTCACCATCGAGGAATTCGCCCGCGCGCACCGCTACTTCACCCTGGCACTCGACTATTCCTCCGGCCTCACCCCCGCCGCCCTGGCCAAGCACGGCACTCCGGCGCAACAGGCCGCCTACCTCCCCGGCCTGGTCAATGGCACCATCCAGGCCTCCTTCGCGCTCACCGAACCCGACGCCGGCTCCGACTCCGCCGCCATGCGCACCCGCGCCGAAAAGATCGACGGCGGCTGGAAGATCAACGGCCGCAAGCACTACATCAGCGGCGGCGGCGACGCCGATTTCATCCTCCTCCTCGCCGTCACCGACCCGGAAAAGCGCGCCCGTGGCGGCATCACCGCCTTCCTCGTCGATCGCGGCACCCCCGGCTTCACCGTCACCCGCGAAGAGGAAACCATCAGCTCGATCATCAAACTCGCTGAGCTCACCTTCGAGGATTGCATCGTCCCCGACACCGCCGTGCTCGGCCGCGTCGGCGGCGGCTTCGCGGTGGCGATGGAAACCCTCACCTCCGGCCGCCTCGGCGTCTCCTGCGCCTGCATTGGCGCCGCCGACCGCCTGCTGGAAATGAGCGTCGATCACGCCCGCACCCGCACCACCTTCGGCGAAAAACTCTCCGAGCGGCAGGCGATCCAATGGATGCTGGCTGACTCCGCCATCGAACTCCGCGCCGCCCGCGCCCTGGTCTACGACACCCTGCGTCAGGTCGAAGCCGGAAACGACGTCGGCAGTGCGGCCAGCATGTGCAAGGTCTACTGCTCGGAAATGGTCGGCCGCGTCGCCGATCGCGCGGTGCAGATCCATGGCGGCATGGGCCTGGTCCGCAGCTACCCCGTCGAACGCTTCTACCGCGACATCCGCCACTACCGCGTCGGCGAAGGCACCTCGGAAATCCAGCGCATGCTGATCGCCCGCGCCCTGTTCCGCGAGGCGGAGACCCGCGCATGACCGAAGCCGTCACCTACGAACTCCGCGACGCCGTCGCCTGGGTAACTTTGAACCGCCCAGACGCGATGAACGCCATCAACGACGCCGTCCGCACCCTCCTTCCCGATTGCCTCGAACGCGCCGAAGCCGACGAAGCCGTCCGCGCCATCGTCATCTCCGGCAACGGCGAACGCGCCTTCTGCGTCGGCGCCGACGTCAAGGAATTCGCCCCGGTCGACACGCTCAGCGCCTACCGCGCCCCCCGCCTGCACCATCACTGGATCAGCGTCTTCGAACGCCTGCGCAAACCGGTGATCGCCGCGGTGCACGGCTTCTGCATGGGCGGCGGCCTCGAAATCGCCCTCGCTGCCGACATCCGCATCGCTGCCGACACCGCAATCTTCGCCCTGCCCGAACTCACCCACGGCTTCATCCCCGGCGCCGGCGGCACCCAACGCCTGGCCCGCCTGATCGGCCCCGGCCGCGCCATGGACATGATCCTCACCGGCGAACGCATCGGCGCCGACGAAGCCGCCCGCATCGGCCTGGTCACCCGCCGCGCCACCGCCGAATCCCTGGCCACTGATGCCGAAAAACTCGCCACCACCATCGCTGCCCGCGCCCCCCTGGCGGCCATGGCCGCAAAAGAGGCATTGTTGCGCGGGGCGGATATGGAGCTACGCGCGGGCATGCGGCTGGAACTGGATTTGTTGACCTTCCTGATGGGCAGCGAAGACCGCCACGAAGCCGTCGCCGCCTTCCGCGAAAAGCGCAAACCGGTGTTCCGCGCCCGATGACAACCCCCACCGTCGAGATCCTCGATCTCAGCAAGCAGTTTCACAGCCACGACGGCGGCGTGACCCTGGCGCTCGACCGCGTCTCGCTGCAAATCCAGCTCGGCCAGTTCGTCTCCGTCGTCGGCCCCTCCGGCTGCGGCAAAAGCACCCTGCTCGCCATTCTCGCCGGCGTCATGGAACGCTCCTCCGGCTCCGTCATGCTGCGCGGCGCCGAGGTCACCGGCCCCCGCCGCGACGTCGGCGTGATGTTTCAGGAAGCCTTGCTGCTGCCCTACCGCACCGTGATGCAGAACATCATGCTGCCCGCCATCATCCACAAACTCCCGCTGCCCGAATACCAGCAACGCGCCAACGCCCTGCTCAAACTCGTCCAACTCGAAGGCTTCGCCGACCGCTACCCCTCCGAACTCTCCGGCGGCATGCAACAACGCGCCGCCATCGCCCGCGGCCTGCTGCACAACCCCGCCATGCTGCTGATGGACGAACCCTTCGGCGCGCTGGACGCCATGACCCGCGAACAGATGAACCTCGACCTGCTCGACATCTGGAGCGAAGCCCGCAAAACCGTAATGCTCATCACGCACTCGATCTCCGAAGCCGTCTTTCTCTCCGACCGCGTCATCGTGATGTCACCACGCCCCGGCCGCATCGTCGACACGCTGGACATTGACCTGCCCCGCCC
>CAIRTN010000082.1 GCA_903881515.1 uncultured Rhodospirillales bacterium
CCCCCTTGACCCCACATCCACAGCCAAAAACATCAACGTACGTGCAGCGGCGAAGCCCTGAGATTCTTATTGGCTCCACCGTTCCAGGCCCACCGCCGAACCAAACGGGTTCCCCCAGCACATCTTTATGAATGGGTTTCCAAAGCCCCTCGGCCTTTGGCGGGTCCAGGCCAGAGCCCTGGCCTTGCCTAAAATCAGCGCAGCCTATGCCCGTCCCGCGACGCCCCCGTTCGCACCGCCCTCGTTCATCCGGATAATCGCCGCCAGCAGCCGCAGCGCGTCGGCGCCGCCGCGATCGGCCAGCGTGCCCACATCGATTTCCGATGCCAGGATTTCCGCCTGCCCGGCGATGATCTCAGCCGCACGGGCCAGCGCTTCACGCGCCAGATGGAGTTGAGCTTCGTCGGTCAGCAAGGTCCAGTCGCGCGGCATGGCAAATCATCCAGATATGCCATTCTGGCGACGCGGGCCGCGGCCCGCTTTTCGTGACGCCCAGGCAGTTTGCCTTGAAACCCCTAATGATTCCTCAACGCCAGCGCGACAACCGCTCCGCCGCCTCGGCCATGTCCGCCTCTGGTCCGCAATAGCTGAAACGTAGGAAATGGTCGCCGCCGATGCGATCGAAATCCACCCCCGGCGCCGCCGCAACACCAGCCTCCGCCAACATCCGGGCGCAGAACGCCCGGCTGTCATTGGTCCGGTCGGAGACATCGGCATACAGGTAGAACGCCCCGTCCGCCGGGCTCAACCGCGCGAAGCCCGCTCCGGGCAGGGCGGCAACCAGCAGGTCGCGCGAACGCCGGTAGCCCGCCACATTGGCTTCCAGCTCGTCGGTGCAATCGAACGCCGCCTCGGCCGTCACCTGCGCGATATGCGGCGCCGAGATGAACAGATTCTGCGCCAGCCGCTCGACCGGGCGCACCAGATCCTCCGGCAGCACCATCCAGCCCACGCGCCAACCGGTCATCGAGAAGTATTTCGAAAAACTGTTGATGACGATGGCGCTCGGGCTGAACGCGGCAGCGCTGGCGATCGGCTGTCCATAATGCAGGCCGTGATAGATCTCGTCGCTGATCAGCCGCACCTCGTTGGCGTGGCACCAGCGCGCGATCGCTGCCAGTTCATCGGGTGCTAACATGGTCCCGGCGGGGTTGCATGGGCTGGCGACGATCAACCCGTCCGGACGCGGGTCGAGGGCTTCGAGCAACGCCACCGTCGGCTGAAACCGCGTCTGCGGGCCGGTCGGCAGCATCACCGGCCGCATCCCAAGAGCTTCGAGGATATTGACATAGGGCGGGTAGAACGGCGTCGCCATCGCGACCCGATCCCCCCGGTCGAATGCGGCCAGGAACGCCAGCGGGAACGCGCCGGAAGCGCCGACCGTCACCGCCACCCGCTCAGCGGGTGCCGACACGCCGTACCAGCTCACCGCGTGCTGCGAAATCCGCTCGCGCAGCGACCGCAAGCCGAACGCCTCGGTGTACCCCATCGGCAGTCCGGCCGACAGCGCGCGCTGTGCTGCGGCCACCGCGCCGGCGGGCGCCCCGCTGCCGGGTTGGCCCACCTCCATCCGGATCACCTTCGGCGCGCCAGCCGGCAGCGATGCCTGCCGCGCATTCGCCGCGGTGATCACATCCATCACCAGGAAAGGTGGGGCGAGCCCGCCTTTCCCCTGCTTGAGCGCCATCAGTTGCTGCCGACGGCGATGCCAAAGCTGCGCGGATCGACCGCCCAGTTGCAGGAATTCTCGCTGCCCGGCAGATAGCGGCCGCATACCACGGCATTGGCCCGGCCGGGGTCGGGCACCTGCGCCGGCATCGGCTGCCCGCTGCGCACGGCCTGCGACAGCGCCGCGGCCGCGGCCAGCGGAGCACCCCCCTGCCCGGTGCCGCTCGCCATGGCGTGGAACGCCTTCAAGTTCGGATTCACCACCATGCCCGCCGACAGCAACGCCGGCGGCATCCGCCGTGGCGAGGCCGCCAGCAGCACGCCGGTGCGACCGGCGATCCGCCCGGTGCCGAACAGATTGTTCATGGTGAAATTGCACACCACGGCATCGCCATCACGATCCAGCACCGCCAGCCCAGCCGAGGCCGGCAGCGCCGGCAGGCTCGGCGCCGGCTGCGACCACGCGGCCAGGATCGCCGCAGCATCGCCACCCTCACGCCGCAGCCGCGAAGCCGCGCCCAGGCCAAGCCGCCCGGCACTGTCCAACGCCGCCGGATTGGCCTGCAGCGCGCGGAACGCGACCGCGGCGGCCAACCCACCATCGACTGGCGCAAAATATCCCATATCTGTGCTGCCGACGCTCACCCCCAGCGTGGGCAAGGCCCGCGGCAGCGACGCACGCAGATCGTCCAGCACGATGCCGCCGCCGGCATCCTGGGCCGCTTGCGCAAACTGCCGTGCCAGCACCCCCTGGTAGAGATCGCCAACCCCCGCCGTGCGCAGTTGCGCCAGCGTCGAGGCCAGATCCTGCTGGATCATCGCCTGACCCTCGGCCAGCGGTTGCCCGCCGGGCAGGAAGATCGCTGCCGCCACCGGATCGCCACGCAGCGGCCCGGCCACCACTTTCAGGTCCTGCACGAACGCCCGCGACGCCGAAACGCCGCCGCGCGCCAGATCCTCGGCCGGCTTTAACAGCACCTCGAACGGCGCGCTGCCATGCCGCGCCTGCAACAGGTAAAGCCCGCGCGCCATCAACGGCACGCCGGCCGGCCGGTCCGCGGTGCCCGCCGCGACTCCAGCCGTCACCGGGAACACGATCGCCTCAGGCGCCGCCCCGTTGCCGCGCTTCGGCGAATAAGCCAGGCAGGCCCCGCCGCCGCCAAGTCCGGCGCGGGACGGATAGGTTACCGTCATGGTCAGCGCCGCGGCCACGGCGGCATCAGCGGCATTGCCGCCAGCGGCCAGCACATTGCGCGCCGTCAGCGCCGCGAGTGGCTCGTCGGCGACCACCCCGCCCAGGAAGCCCGTCACCGAGCTCTGCTGCCCCGGGCCCGGCCCAAGCGCCGGCCCGTTGCGGTTTTCACCCATGGTAACCGGGCCGCTCGTCGGGCCGGAACAACTGGTGCAGCCGACCGCAAGCCCAAGCAGGACGGCGGCGGCGCGATTCGCTAGATTGGCGGACATGAATCTGTCGTTCCGTTCCCTGGTGTCGATAGTGTTGGTCGCCGCGCTCTGCCTGCGGGCCGCTGTCGCGTCCGCGCAAGGCGTAACCATCATCCGTGATGCCGAAACCGAAACGCTGCTGCGCACCTTCGCCAACCCCTTGTTCCGCGCGGCAGGCATCGAGCCTGGCCTCGTCCGGATCCTGGTGATCCGCGACGACGCCATAAACTCGTTCGTGACCACCGGCAACCGCATGTTCATCAATACCGGCCTGATCGCCAAGGCCGAGACCGCCAGCGAACTGGTCGGCGTCATTGCCCATGAGACCGGCCATGTTCGCGGCGGCCATCTTGCCCGCCTGCCGGAGATGATGCGACAGGCGATGATCGAGTCGATCGGCGCCCTGCTGGTGGCCGGTGCCGCCGGCATTGCCGGGCGCAGTCCGGGCGCAGCGGTCGGCGCGGCGATCGGCGGCCAGGAAATGGCCAAGCGTGGATTCCTCAGCTTTACCAGAGGGATGGAGCAATCCGCCGACCAGTCTGCAATCGCCACGCTGGATCGGCTGCACTGGTCCGCCCGCGGCATGCTCTCGATGTTCGAGCGGCTGGACGCCGAGGAAAACGTGCTGACCGACTACCGCGACCCCTATCTTCTGACCCATCCGCTGACCCGCGACCGCATCCTGTTCGTGCGCGAGCAGGTAAAATCGAGCCCCTGGACCGATGCGAAACTGCCCGACGGGTTCGACGCCGATTTCGCCCTGGTGCGCGCCAAGCTGCGCGGCTTCCTCGATCCGAGCTCCGTCACCCTCGGCCGCATCCCCGCAACGGACACGACCCAACCCGCCCGCTACGCCCGCGCCATCGCGCTCTACCGCCTTGGCCGCACCAATGAGGCGGTGGAGCTGATCGACGGCCTGCTGCGCGAGCGCCCCTCCAGCCCCTGGCTGCTCGAGCTGAAAGGCCAGGTGCTGTTCGAGGCCGGCCGCGGCGCCGCGGCGGTGCCGCCGTATCAGGAGGCTGTCCGCCTCGCCCCGAACCAGCCGCTGCTGCGCGGCGGGCTCGGCCGGGCGATGATTGAAACCGGCAACCCCGCGTTGCTTCGCGGCGCGATCGACCAGCTGAGCTCCGCACTGGCCCACGAACACGATGAACCCGACGACTGGCGCGCTCTCGGCACCGCCTATGGCAAGCTCGGCGACCTCGCCAATGCCGACCTGGCCCTGGCTGAGGAAGCCATGCTGCGCGGCGACATCAACACCGCCCGTCACCTGGGCGAACGCGCCGCCAAGGGGCTGAAACCCGGCCCGGCGCAGATCCGTGCACAAGACATCGCGAATGCGGTAAAGAAAGAAAATCGCGAAGGCTTTTGAGCCTCCCACATAAGGACATGTTGATGCGCTTGAGCTGGCTCCTTTGCCTCACCGCCCTGCTGCTGCCTCTGACCGCCGCGGCACAGCCTGCCTTCACCCCAGTACAGCGCGCCGAGATCGTGCAGATCCTGCGCGACGCCCTGAAACAAGACCCTTCCATCCTGCGCGATGCGGTCGGCGCCCTGCAGGCGGAGGAGGAGAAGCAGTCCCAGTCACTCGCACGCTCGGAGATTTCCAAGCTGGAAGATGAACTGACCCATTCTGCGGTGGATCAGGTCGCCGGCAACCCAAAGGGTGATGTGACGATCGTCGAATTCTATGACGTGCGCTGCCCCTATTGCCGGCGCATGCTGCCGGTGATCGACAAGCTGCTGAAGGCCGATCCCGGTATCAGGCTGGTCTACAAGGACCTGCCAGTGCTCGGCCCGGGCAGCGTGCTGGCCGCACGCGCGCTGATCGCCGCGCAGAAACAAGGCCAGTACCTGAAACTGCACGACACCCTGATGACCGGCACGCCGAACATCGACATGGACGCGGTGAAGGCCGCGGCCCAGCGCGCCGGGCTTGACTGGGCACGGCTGGAAAAGGACATGGCCGCCCCCGAGGTGCAGGCCCGCATCGACACCAATCTCGCCGTCGCGCATCGCCTGCAGATCGAGGGCACGCCGGCCTACATCCTCGGCGGCCAGTTGCTGCCGGGCGCGATGGACCTGCAAACCCTGCAGGATTCGGTCTCGCTGGCCCGCAAATAGCTATTTGGCGCAGAAGATCCCGTACAACACGTCGATGATCTGCCGCACATCTTCGCGCGCCAGGCTGTAATAGATCGTCTTGCCATCGCGCCGGCTGTCCACCAGCCCATCCAGCCTTAGCCGCGCCAGTTGCTGCGACACCGTGGGCTGGCGCAGTGACAGCAATGTCTCCAGCTCGGTCACCGAGCGCTCCTGCTGCGCCAGCAGGCACAGCAGCATCAGCCGGCCCTCATGCGCCAACGCCTTCAGCAGGTCCGCCGCCGCGCGTGCGCTGGCCTGCATTTCCGCTGGATTGGGCGCTGTATCGGACATCATCATCTCGTTATATCTGAATGTGTCCGATCATTCCACCGTCACTTGACCGGCGCGTTCACCGGCGAAGCAGGGTCGAACAGATAGGCGACGACGTCCTTGATCTGCTGTTCGCTCAGCACCCCGTTATGCCCGAACCGCGGCATGGTGGAGCAAGCGGTCACCGACTGGGCATTGTAGACCTTGCCATAGGCCTCCCGCGCCGCCGCCGGCGCGAAATCCTTGAGCTTGCCGTAGTGCATCAGGCTCGGGCCGAGCGTGCCGTAGCTGAGCTCCGCCGGCGCCATCTGATGGCACGCATAGCAATTGCCGCCCGCGACGGTGCCGGCGGGGTCCGAGAACTGATTGCCCCGGCCGTTCTGCGCGATGTCCTCGCCTTTCTTCCAGCTTCCGGCAATCTCGGCGGGGATTTTCACCGTCGCCTTCTCCCGCGCCTCGATCGCCATCGCTTCGGCCTTCGTCGGCTCGTTGCGGCGCAGACTGCACAAGGCCTGTGTCTCATCCTGCGTCACGCGGGATTTCCAGGCCTCCGGCGCATCGGCGAACGTGGCCGCGACCACCCGTTCCACCTCCGGGGTCTGCGCCATGGCCGGGAAGGCGAGCAGCAACAGGAACAGAATGCGCATCACACTCACCGCTTGATCGAGGGCACGTTGATCACCGCATTCCCGCCGACCTGGGCCAGGTACACGGTCAGCGCGGTCAGGCCCTCCGAGCCATAGACCGGCACCGGCATCCGCATCTGCCGGTAGCAATCCCACAACCGGTGCTGCATCGTCCGCAGCGCGCTCTGCGACACCCGATAGGTCGGCCACGACCCCATCGTCTCCTGCGCCCCAGAATTCGGTTTGCTGAAATTCGGCAGCCCCTGCAACCGGATGCGCTTGCCGTCATCGCCATGGCAGGTCGCGCAGGCAAAATCGTTCACCGCGCTGCGCCGGTAGAACATCGCCTCCCCGACCGCGTACGCCGCCTTCTCCTTCGGATGCTCGAGCGGCGCCTGCAGCTTCATCCCGTTGGACTTGTTCGCGATGAACGCCACCAGATCCTCCATATCGCTCGCCTTGCCCGGCGCGCTGAACCGGTTCGTCAGGATCGGCTTGGTATCCAGCCCCTGCACCGTCTTCATGCAGAACAGCAGCCGCTGCTCCAGGTCCATCACCTGATCCGCATCGGCGAAATACCGCGGCAGATGCGCAAACGCCCCCTCAAGCACCCCCGGCCCAACCCCCAGGTCACAGCCCTCCAGCGACGCCGCCTTGCTGCCCCGCTTCTCCGCCCAGATCTGCTCGCCGCGATCCACCGCCAGATATCCCGGGTTCGCCATCGGGTCGTTGATCATCGCCCGGTAGCGCTCAATCTCTTTCTCGCTGTCCGAATCCTGGGCATGAGCGGCGGTGACCGTCAGGGCCAGCAGCAAAATGGCGGCAAAGCGCACGAGTTCCCCCAATGGATTTTTTCTTGAAACCACGTTTACATTCATGCATTCACAAGTCAACATACGTCTAACAACACCCTGGGGGAGACGCGCATGCGCGCTGGTTTGGCACGACGGCAGGTCTTCGCGATCGCCGTCGCCGGTCTGTTCGGCAAGGCGGCTTTCGCGTCCCCGCTCGCCCAGGCCGAACTCGACAAGATCCTCGCCGGCCGCCCCGCTAAGGAGGGCGTCGTCAAGCTCGACCTCCCCGCCATCGCCGAAAACGGCCTTGTCGTCCCCCTCAACGTCGAAGCCGACAGCCCGATGACCGCCGCCAGCTACGTCCGTTCCATCGCCATCATCGCCGACACCAACCCCAACCCGCTGGTCGCCACCTTCCGCTTCACCCCCGCCAGCGGCCGCGCCGCCGCGTCGACCCGCATTCGCCTCGCCGAAACCCAGAACATCATCGCCATCGCCGAGATGTCCGACGGCACCCTCTACACCACCAAGGCCGAGGTGAAAGTCACCATCGGCGGCTGCGGCGGCTAAGGAACCAACAAGATGCCAACCCCCATCCCCCGCGTCCGCCTCCCCGCCACCGCGAAAAAGGGCGAGATCATCGAGATCAAAACCCTCATCGCCCACGACATGGAAAACGGCCAGCGCAAAGGCGCCGACGGTCAGATCGTTCCTCGCAAGATCATCAAGCTGTTCGAAGCCCGCTTCAACGATGCCCTGGTGTTCTCCGCCGACTGGCACCCCTCGATCTCCGCCAACCCCTACCAGTCCTTCTTCTACCGCGCCGACGAATCCGGCAGCTTCGCCTTCGCCTGGACCGACGATGACGGCAGCATCTACAAGGCCGCCGCCAAACTGACCGTCGCGTGATCTCCCGCCGGCACTTCGCCCAGGCCGCAGCCGCCCTGGCCCTGCTGCCAGGTGCCGGCCGCGCCGCAGGCCGAATCACCCAGGAAAGCCTGCTCCGCTTCGACCCCGTAGGTCAGCTCACCCTGATCCACCTCACCGACCTGCACGCCCAACTCCTGCCCATCCAGTTCCGCGAACCCGCCGTCAACATCGGCGTCGCCGACGCCCATAACCGCGCGCCCCACATCACCGGCGCCGCCTTCCGCGCGAAATACAACATCGCCCCCGGCTCCCCCGAAGCCTACGCCTTCACCTCGGAAGACTTCCCCGCCCTCGCCCGCGACTACGGCCGCATGGGCGGCCTCGACCGCATCGCCACCATCCTCGCCGCCATCCGTGCCGACCGCGGCGCCGACCGCGTGCTCTTCCTCGATGGCGGCGACACCTGGCAGGGCTCCTGGACCTCGCTGCAAACCCGCGGCGCCGACATGGCCGCCTGCATGGACCTGCTGAAGCCCGACGCCATGGTCGGCCATTTCGAATTCACCTACGGCCAGGACCGCGTCCAGCAACTCGCCGAAGTCCGCAACTTCCTCGCCGGCAACGTGCTCGACGAATGGAAAGAGCCCGTCTTCGACCGCTTCAAGCTCTTCGAACGCGGCGGCGTCAAAATCGGCATCCTCGGCCAGGCCTTCCCCTACACCCCCGTCGCCAACCCCCGCTGGCTGGTGCCGGACTGGACCTTCGGCATCCAGGAAGAGCTCGTCCGCGCCAACCTCGCCGCCATCCGCGCCGCCGGCGCCGAGGTCGTCGTCCTGCTCTCCCACAACGGCTACGACGTCGACCGCAAACTCGCCGCCCGCGTCCCCGGCATCGACGTCATCCTATCCGGCCACACCCACGACGCCCTGCCCGAGCCCGAACGCATCGGCTCCACCCTGCTCGTCGCCTCCGGCTGCTACGGCAAATTCCTCGCCCGCGTCGATCTCGAGGTCAAAGCCGGCAAACTCACCAACTGGCGGCACCGCCTGATCCCGATCTTCTCCGACGCCATCGCCCCAGACCCCGCCATGGCCGCCAAGATCGCCGAAGTCCGCGCCCCCTACGCCGCCGAACTCGCCCGCCCGCTCGCCACCACCGAAACCCTGCTCTACCGCCGCGGCAACGTGAACGGCTCCTTCGACGACCTGATCTGCGCCGCCATGCTCGCCGAGCGCGACGCCGAAATCGCCCTCTCCCCCGGCTTCCGCTGGGGCCCCACTTTGCTCCCCGGCGAAACCATCCGCGCCGAAGACCTCTACAGCACCACCGCCATCACCTACCCCGCCTGCTACCGCAGCACGATGACCGGCGCCCGCCTCAAGGAAGTCCTCGAAGACGTCGCCGACAACCTGTTCAACCCCGACCCCTACTACCAGCAAGGCGGCGACATGGTCCGCGCCGGCGGCATCTCCTACACGCTCGACGCCACCGCCAGCATCGGCAACCGCATCCGCGACATGACGCTCCTGCGCACCGGCGCCCCCATCGACCCCGCCCGCACATACACCCTCGCGGGCTGGGCCAGCATCGCCCAGGGCACCGAAGGCCCCCCAATCTGGTCGGTCGTCGAGGCCCATCTCCGCCGCATCGGCACCGTCAAACCCTTCCCCCCCGCCCCGGTCAACCTGGTCGGAGCCTGAGCATGCCCCTCAACCGCCGCGGCCTCGGCGCCGCCCTCGCCGCCCTCACAGCGACCGCCGCCAAAGCCCAAACCCCAGACCCCGCCATCATCAAACCGCAGGACTGGGCCACCAGCCTCGGCGACGGCGTCGTCACCAACCCCTACGGCATCCCCTCCAAATACGAATCCGCCGTCATCCGCCGCGACGTCGCCTGGCTCACCGCCGCCAAACAATCCTCCGTCAGCTTCACCCCGCTGCACGCCCTCGAAGGCACTATCACCCCCAACGGCCTCTGCTTCGAACGCCACCACGGCGGCATCGCCGACATCGACCCCGCCCAACACCGCCTGATGATCCACGGCATGGTCGAAAAACCCCTGGTCCTCACCCTGCAGGACCTCAAACGCCTCCCCCGCATCAACCGCGTCTACTTCCTCGAATGCGCCGCCAACTCCGGCATGGAATGGCGCGGCGCCCAGCTCAACGGCTGCCAATACACCCACGGCATGCTGCACAACGTCGAATACACCGGCGTCAAACTCTCCACCGTGCTCGAGGCCGCCGGCATCCGCCCCGGCGCCAAATGGCTGATGGCCGAAGGCGCCGACGCCGCCTCCCTCAACCGCTCCATCCCCCTGCCCAAGGCGCTCGACGACTGCATGCTCGCCTTCGCCATGAACGGCGAGGCGCTCCGTCCCGAACAGGGCTACCCCCTCCGCCTCGTCGTCCCCGGCTGGCAAGGCAACATGTGGGTCAAATGGCTCCGCCGCCTCAAGCTCGACGACGCCCCCTGGATGTCGCGCGAGGAAACCTCAAAATACACCGACCTCCTGCCCGACGGCCGCTCCCGCCGCTTCACCTGGGTGATGGACGCCAAATCGGTGATCACCAGCCCCAGCCCGCAAGCCCCGCTCGCCGGCCGCGGCCGCACCATCATCTCCGGCCTCGCCTGGTCCGGCCGCGGCGCCATCACCCGCGTTGACATCTCGCTCGACGGCGGCCGCAACTGGCAAGCCGCCCGCCTCGACGGCACCACCTCCAAACTCGCCCTCGCCCGCTTCTACGCCGAAACCGACTGGACCGGTCAGGAACTGCTCCTGCAATCCCGCGCCCACGACGACACCGGCTACACCCAGCCCACCAAGGACGCGCTGCGCAAAATCCGCGGCGTCAACTCGATCTATCACAACAACGGCATCCAGACCTGGCTCGTCCGCCCCACCGGAGAGGTCGAAAATGTCGAGGTTTCCTAGCCTCCTCCTTCTCCTGCTCGCCACCCCAGCCACCGCCCAACCCGTCGGCCGCCCCGCTCTGCCCGCCGAAATCGCCGCCTGGGACATCGACGCCCGCCCCGACGGCAAAGGCCTCCCCCCCGGCCGCGGCACCGCCCGCGACGGCGAGCCGATCTTTCAGGAACGCTGCGCCGCCTGTCATGGCGAGTTCGGCGAAGGCCTCGGCCGCTGGCCCGAACTCGCCGGCGGCACCGGAACCCTCACCGGCGAACGCCCGCTGAAAACCATCGGCTCCTTCTGGCCCTACGCCACCTCAGTCTTCGACTACATCCGCCGCGCCATGCCCTTCGGCAACCCAAAGTCCCTCACCCCCGACGAACTCTACGCCGTCACCGCCTACGTCCTCTCGCTGAACGACCTCATCCCCGACGACACCCTTGAGCTCAACGCCCAAACCCTCCCCGCCATAAAACTCCCCAACGAACCCGCCTTCTTCGACGACGACCGCCCCGTGAGCGAAAAAGCCTTCTGGTCCGCCGAACCCTGCATGCAAAACTGCAAACCAGAAGTCCACATCACCGGCCGCGCCAGCGTCCTCGACGTCACGCCCGACGCCAAATCCGCACCAAAAGTGGAGTGAAGGGCAGCGGTTCTTTTTTGAAAAAAAGAACCAAAAAACTTTTATCCATCAAAGTCTTCCCGCGCCGACACGACCCGCCCCCCGCCACCGTCACCACACCCATCTCCCACACACCCTCCACCCCTCCACC
>CAIRTN010000083.1 GCA_903881515.1 uncultured Rhodospirillales bacterium
CACCACGATTATCCGCTCCAACTACCTGCTGCCAGAGAACGAGCGGTTCTACGAATGGTCGATGCAGTTGTGGGAGGGCCTGGAACAGGACCTCAATTACAACACTATGGTCAGCCAGCGCGGCGTGCTTAACCTGTTCCATTCCGACGGCCAGCGGGACGCCTATGCCCGCCGCGGCAACGCGATGATCATGCACGGCGCCGATGCCGCCCTGCTCGACGCCGACGAGGTGCGCGGCATGGTGCCGCTGCTGGATTTCGATAATGCCCGTTTCCCGATCAAGGGCGGCCTGTTGCAAAAGCGCGGCGGCACCGCCCGGCATGACGCTGTGGTGTGGGGCTATGCCCGCGCCGCCGACCGCGCCGGGGTCGATATCATCCAGAATTGCGAGGTGACCGGCATCCGCGTCGAGGCTGGCCGCGTGCTCGGCGTCGACACCACGCGCGGCTATATCGGCGCCAACAAGGTCGGGCTCGCCGCCGCCGGCCATTCCTCCCGCGTCGCCGCCATGGCCGGGCTGCGGCTGCCGATCGAAAGCCATGTGCTGCAGGCCTTTGTCTCCGAGGGCGTGAAGCCGCTGATCGACACTGTGATCACCTTCGGCGCCGGGCATTTCTACATCAGCCAGTCCGACAAGGGCGGCCTGGTGTTCGGCGGCGATATCGATGGCTACAACTCCTACGCCCAGCGCGGCAGCCTGCCGGTGGTCGAAGACGTGATGGAGGAGGGGATGGCGCTGTTCCCCTCGCTCGGCCGGCTACGACTGCTGCGCAGTTGGGGCGGGGTGATGGACATGTCGATGGACGGCTCGCCGATCATCGACCGCACGCCGATCGACGGGCTCTACCTCAACGCCGGCTGGTGCTACGGCGGCTTCAAGGCCACCCCGGCTTCGGGCTGGTGCTTTGCCTGGACCATAGCGCGCGACCGGCCGCACGAGCGCAACATGGGCCTGGGGCTCGATCGCTTCCGCTCCGGTGCGGTGGTCGACGAGAAGGGGGCGGGCGCTCGCCCGAACATGCATTGATTCTCGGGGGGCGGGGGAAGGTTCAAGGCAAGTGGCAGGAAGCACTCCTTTTTTTGGAAAAATGGGAGCAAAAAAACTTTTTGCACCGCTGCCTCGGTCACGGGGCTGCGATGGGAAAGCAGGCCGAAGGGCTTAAGTTGAAAAAGTTTTTTTGGTTCTTTTTGTTCACAAAAAGAACTGCTTACCTTTCCTTCGCCGTCCCCTTCCTGATCGGCCAACACCCAATGCGGCAGGCATAAGATGCGAATTCCCTGTCCCCATTGCGGCGTCCGCGGCACCGAGGAATTCGCGTATCTCGGCCAGGCCGGCCTGACCCGTCCTGCGGCTGGTGGCGACTGGCACGCTTATGTCTACGAGCGTGACAACCCGGCCGGTGTGATCGAGGAGTTTTGGTACCACCAGCATGGCTGTGGCCGCTGGATCACCGTTACACGGGACACCCGAACCCACGCGATCGCGGGGAAGGTGCCATGAGGCTGCCAAAGGGCGGCCTGATCGACCGCGCCACCCCCCTCGCCTTCCGCTTCGACGGCCGCGACTACAGCGGCTTTGCCGGCGACAGCCTGGCCTCTGCCTTGCTCGCCGCCGGCGTGCGGCTGTTCGGCCGCTCGTTCAAATATCATCGCCCGCGCGGCGTGCTCAGTGCCGGGGCGGAGGAGCCGAACGCGCTGGTCGAACTGCGTACCGGCGCGCGGCGCGAGCCGAATACCCCGGCTACCACCATCGAGCTGTTCGCCGGGCTGCAGGCCAGCAGCCAGAACCGCTATCCCTCGCTGAAGTGGGACATTCAAGCGCTTAGCGGCCTGCTCTCGCCGATGCTGGTTTCCGGCTTCTACTACAAGACGTTCATGTGGCCGGCCTCGTTCTGGGAGAAGCTTTACGAGCCGGTGATCCGCAAGGCCGCCGGGCTGGGCCGGGCTTCGGGGCTGGCCGACCCGGATCACTACGAGCGGATGCACCAGCATTGCGATGTGCTGGTGATCGGCGCCGGCCCGGCCGGGCTGGCGGCGGCGCTGGCGGCCGGGCGGCGCGGCCAGCGTGTGGTGCTGTGCGAGTCTGATGTGTTGCTGGGCGGGCGCGTACTGGCGGAAACGCCGGATGCGGGGCTGGCCTGGGTGCGCGATGTGGAGGACGAACTGCGCGCGCTGCCCAATGTGCGTGTGCTTACCCGCACCACGGTGACCGGGCTTTACGACCACGGCGTGTTCACCGCGCTGGAGCGGGTGGCGGATCACAAGCCCGAGCCCGACGCCGGCGAGCCGCGGCAGCGCTTCTGGAAAATCGTCGCCCGCGAGGCGGTGCTGGCCACCGGTGCGATCGAGCGCGGCCTGGTGTTCGGCGGCAACGACACGCCGGGCGTGATGCTGGCCGGTGCGGTGCGAGCCTATCTGAACCGCTATGCCGTGGCGCCCGGGCGGCGGGTGGTGCTGGTGACGTCTGGTGACGAGGGCTGGCGCACGGTGGCGGATTGTGCCCGGCTGGGGGTGACCGTGGCTGCGGTGGTGGACCGGCGGGCGGAGCTGCCGCCAGGGCTGCCGGCGACCGACGCGCGGGTGTTCGCCGGCGGGCGGGTGCGCCGCTGCTTCGGTGGGCAGTCGCTTACCGGTGTCGAAATCGAGGGGGCTGACGGCGAGGTGGTGCGGGTCGAGGCCGATGTGCTGGCGATGGCTGGCGGCTGGTCGCCTTCGGTGCATCTGGCCGGCCATCTCGGCCATCGCCCGGTGTGGAGCGAGGAGGTGGCGGGCTTCGTGCCCGGTGCGCTGCCGCCCGGCCTACGGGTCGTTGGCGGCGCGCGTGGCGCGTTCGCCTTGGCCGAGGCGATCCGTGACGGCGGCGGCCCGGGGATCAGCATTCCCGATGTTCCACCTGGCCTGGTCGGCAACGGCGCGGTCTGGGTGATGGGCGGCGCGAAGCAGAAGGCCTTCGTCGACTATCAGCACGACGTCACCGCCGACGACATCGCGCTTGCTTATCGCGAAGGTTTCCGGGGCGTTGAGCACCTCAAGCGCTACACCACGCTGGGTATGGCCACCGACCAGGGCAAGACCGCCAACGTTAACGGACTCGCTTTGCTCGCGGCACAGGCCGGCACGTCGATCGCCGAGGTGGGGGTGACCATGTTCCGGCCGCCCTTCGTGCCCACCGCGATCGGCGCGATGGCCGGCCATCACCGTGGCAAGACTTTCCGTGCGACCCGCCTTACCCCCGGCCATGCGCGGGCGGCGGAAATGGGCGCCGATTTCGTCGAGGCCGGGCAATGGCTGCGCGCGCAGTATTTCGCCCGCCCGGGTGAAACCGACTGGCTGGAGACCGTCACCCGCGAAGTGCTGGCCACCCGCTCCGGCGCCGGCCTGTGCGACGTCTCCACCCTGGGCAAGATCGAGCTGCTGGGCCGCGACGTTGGCGCGTTTCTCGATTTTGTTTACAGCAACACCATGTCCACCCTGAAGCCAGGCCGCGCCCGCTACGGCCTGATGCTGCGCGAAGACGGCTTCGTGTTTGACGACGGCACCGTCGCCCGGCTTGAGGAAGAGCGCTGGGTGTTGACCCCACCACCGCCAACGCCGGCGCTGTGATGCAGCATCTGGCTTTTGCCCAGCAGGTGTTGCGGCCGGACCTCGATGTCCACTTCGCTTCGGTCACCGACCAGTGGGCGCAGTATTCCATCGCCGGCCCGAAGGCCCGCGCCGTGCTGACTGCTTTCCTTGATGGCGGAGCGGACGTGTCTGACGAGGCGTTCCCGTTCATGGCCGTTGGCAGCTTCACGTCGCTCGGCGGCGTCACCACGCGGGTGTTCCGGATCTCGTTTTCCGGCGAACTGGCCTACGAAATCGCCGTTCCTGCCCGGCACGGCGATGCCGTTGCGCGGCGTCTGATGCAGGTGGGCGAGGTTACGCCCTATGGCACCGAGGCGCTTTCGGTGATGCGCATCGAAAAGGGCCATCCTGCCGGCGGCGAACTGAACGGGCAGACCACGGCACGCGACCTCGGCCTCGCCCGCATGATCGCCACGCGCAAGGACTGCATCGGCAAGACGATGGCGCAGCGTCCGGCGTTGCTGGCCGCCGAGCGCCCGGCCCTGATGGGATTCGTCGCCGCCGACCGGCTGGAACGCATCCGCGCCGGCGCGCATTTCCTCGCCCCTGGGGCCAAGCCGACGCCGGACAACGATTTGGGCTGGATGAGTTCGGCTGCCTATTCGCCGATGCTGGGCCGCTGGATTGGCCTCGGCTTCATCGCCGGCGGCACAGCCCGGAAGGGTAGCCAGGTGCGCGGATATGACCCGGTACGCGGCGGTGATGTGCTGCTTGACGTCGTGCCGCCTTGTTTCATCGACGCGAGCGGAGGGCGGATGCGTGGCTGATATCGTGCGCTGGGAACCGCAATCGGCCTGGCTCGTCTTCGCCGCCGGCGAGATGGGCCGGGTGAGCTTTGATGGCCCGTTGACCCGCATCTGCACCGCCCCGGGCGAGGTTCTGGAACTCGGCGGAGCCGGCGGTACGGGTATCGACCAGTCCGATGCCTGGGTGTTCTTCGACCTCGACGGCGCAGGCCTGGCCGCGATCGTGCCGGTCGATCTCGACCCGGCGGGCTTCGGCATTGGCAGCGCCGCGGCCACCGTGGCGGCGCATATCTCGGTGCTGCTCTGGCGGCGGGCGGGCGGCTTCACCATCGGCTGCCGGCGCAGCTATGCCGATAGTTTCGCGGCGGTGCTGGCCAGCGTGTGAGCGGCCGACGAAACGTGGTTGCAATCTCTTTGCATGCGTAGTCAATTTTGTCCCCACGCCGCCGGCTGGGGGCAAAACGGAGTGTTTTCATGGTTGAAGTGGTTCTGAACGAGGCCGAGGCGCGGGCGCGGTTGATCCCGCAGAGCGCCTATGTCTCCTGCCCCGTGGCGTTCATCGACTGCAAGAAGCCGGGCTCGCACTTGAAGCGCAATTACTCGATGATCGGCCCGGGGGTCACCACCTCCACCGACCAGGTGGTCAATCTGCGCGAGCCGCACGGCTTCAACATCGGCGCCGCCGGGATGCCGCACGGCATCGTCAACAACCTGCACATCCATTTCACCGCCGAAGTGTTCATGGTGCTGCGCGGCGCCTGGAAGTTCCGCTGGGGGCCGAACGGCGACGATGGCGAGATTGTCGGCGAGGCCGGCTCCGTGGTTTCGGTGCCGACCTGGGTGTTCCGCGGCTTTACCAATGTCGGCCCCGACGATGGCTGGATCTTCACTACACTGGGCGGCGACAACACCGGCGGCATCATCTGGCACCCGGAGATCGTCAAGGAAGCCGCGCAGTACGGCATGTATCTGACCAAGGACAACATCCTGGTCGATACCGCCACCGGCGCGGCCAAGCCCGACGACGCCGACTTGCTGCAACCCATCACTGCCGCCGAGATCGCCGCGCTTAAGCGCTACTCGGTGGATGACATGCGCGGGCGCATCGTCACCGCCGAGGAGCGGGACTGGTCGTCCGCCGCGCTGCTCGATTCCTGCCTGCCGGGCCATGCCAGCGCCATGGCCCCGGTAATCGGCTCGGGCATCAGCCAGTACCGCCATCACCAAGCCAAGATTATCAATCCGCATGGCTTTTCGATGGAATGGCTGCGGCTGCCGCCTGGACAATCGGTCTCGCCGTTCCGCGTTGGAGCGAAGCAGGTGTTGATGGGCTACAAGGGCAAGACCGCCATCACGCTGAACCGTGGCGCCAATGCCGTCATGCTGCCGATGGACGCCATCGACATGCTCTCGGTGCCCGGCGATGTCTGGCGCGCCATCACCAATGCCGGAACCGAGGATGCGGAAATCCTGGTGATTACGGCTGGCGAGGGCCGCAAGACCCCGCATTGGGCCGAGGACACCGTGGCCGCCGCGTTGGCCGCCGGAATTGCGGCCGACGCCAGCGGCCTGCTTGCGCCGGCGCATTTGCTGCCGGATTACCGGATCGGGCGTAAGATGGCGGAGCCGACGTAACGCCGCCGGCGGCAGTCGCGCGCTACGCGGCGCGGCGGCGCTTTATGCCGCGGCGTCGCGGCCGGGAGGTGCTCGCCGAAGCCGCGGCGCCGATGCCAACTGGCGTGCAATCGCGGAGCCAGCCGCCGGGCATGCCGGTAAGGAAGGCAGCCTGGAATTGCGCGAACCGGGCCGGCTCCATTCCCAGCACCTGGGCGCTGAAAAGCCTCGGGTCCGGGGTATGCATCAGGTAGGCCTGCATCTCGTTGCTCATGAGATCGGCCAAGGCGGTGTCATAGTCTTGCGATCCTAGGTAGCGGCGGAACGCATCGCGCGCGGTGTCGTCGAGGGTCTCGCGCCAGAACCGGCGGGTATAGTCGGCATAGGCGGCGTTGCTGAAGTATTCGCCATGCGAGAGTTCGTGGTGCAGGATGCCCTCGCGCATGCCTTGGTCAATGCCGTCGCCGGAGCCGGCGCGCGGCACCGAGATCACTGCGCCAACCGCACCGGGCACAAGCAGGCCTTCCTGGGCCAGCAGGGCACGGAAGTTCTCCTCCTCCGGGCGCAGTTTTAGATGCTGGGCGTCGGCAAGCACGAAGAAGCGGGCAACGTCGGCTGCTGCGTAGTCGTGGCCGTAATAATAGGTGGCCATCGTGTCGCCATGTGCGGCGATTGCAGCGTCGAGTTCACCGTCAGTCAGCACGTGGTCGCGCGGCAGACCCTGTTTTTCGACCAGGGCGGCGATGCGGTTCAGCATCAGCCCCTGCTGCTGCAGGTCGGGGAAATCGATGACGAGAATGCGCGGATTGGGCAGGAAGCGGAACACCGTCATCGCCGCGGGCACATTGCGGGCGATTTCCGCCTCGGCGGCGGCACGAAGGACGAAGCGCGGCGCTAGAACCGCCTGGGCGGGTGCTGGCGTAGGGGTCGCAGCCGGGACCGGGCGAACGCTTGGCGCCGGCACCGATGCGACCTGCGCCGGAGGCGCCGGAGGCGGGGAAGGCCGGGCGAAGAGCCATGCCGCGACCGCCACGATCAGCAGACCGACGAACCCCGCCGCAATCAGCCCGATGGGGCGGCGGGGTTCGGCATGCGGCAGGCTTGCCCGCGGCATGCGCACCGTTCCGTCGTCGGTCGCTGGGTCAGGGCGCACGGCGCGGCCCTTTCAGTCCAATCGCTCAGGCGCCGAGGTTGATCACCTGCACACGGCGGTTACGCGGCTCGGCAGTCTGGTCCGGCGTCGGGACCAACAGGCCTTCCGGGCCCTTGCCAACGGCCTCAAGCCGGCCACCGGCGACGCCGAAGTTCTTCTCGAGGAACTCAGCGACCTTGTTGGCACGTGCCTGCGACAGGCTGATGTTGTAGTCGCGGCTGCCGACGGTATCGGTATGGCCTTCGATGCGGAAGCGGAAGGCGGACAGGTCAGAACTCGACAGGGCCTTGCCGAGGGCGGAGAGGGTCTTGACCGCATCAGGCGTCAATTCGGCCGAACCGTTCTGAAAATTGATCGTGAGGTTGACCGACGGCCCGGCGGAGGCGGCTGGTGCGGGGGCCGGACGGGACAACGGGGCCGCGGCGGCGGCGGTCTGCGACGAGGGGGAAGGAGACGGGGCGACGCCAGCGATCGGCGCCGCCGGTTGCGCGGGCGCGGTTGAGGAGGCGGCATTCGCCGGACGGATGCCGCGGGTACCACCGGTCATCGAGCCGGTCGGCTTCAGCATCTTGATCATGTCATCGGCGGACGGATTGCTTTGGGCCGATGCCCCCGACGTCACGGTGAGACAACCCGCGACCAGCACGGCAGCTGTTGCGGCAACTAAATTGCGCATGCGCATGACACGAAAATCCTCCAAATGTTGGACGATAATACCACGCGAGCCGCCGCTAGAACAGCAAAGAGCGGTTCCGAATCCCTGGTTAGCCGGGGCGCCGCGTCACATTTCCTTGACCGCGGACGGTGGTCGGCGGGCCTTCATAGCGCCCCGGCGTGCCGCCAAAGTGCGAAGCGCTCGCGCAAGGCTTCGCCCAGCGCGCCGGTCAGCAGTTTATGTTCCTCTTCCGCCATGCCTGGATTGAGTTCTGCCGCCCAGACGCCGGGGTCAATCGCGCCGCCCGCGGCGTTCAGGCGCTCGACCAGGAAAAGCTCGGCCAACCGAGAAGGAAAGCCGGCACCGGTGCGGGCGCTGGCCATCGGTCCCTGGTTGGCGAGGGTCCCGGCACGCACCATACGACGGGCCAGCACGGCGTTCACCCGGGCGATCCGTGCGCCGGGCTCGGCCTGAGGGTAGGGCAGGTAGACCGCTTGTCCGGTGCCGACCAGGATCCCGATCAGCTCCGCCGGATTGCCCTCGCCCGGCGCCATGCCGCCGATCTGCAGCAATTCGCCGACTTTGCGCGGGCCTTCGGCGAGGGCGTTGACGATCGGTTCATAATACGCGCGGTTCAGCGTCGCCTGTCCGGCCATGACATCGAGCTTGTAGACGAATTTCTCGGGAATCACGGTCAGCGCCACGGTGCGCCGGCAGAGCGCATCATATTGCTCCGACACCGTCAGCCGTCGGGCACCGCGGACATAAACATCGTGCCGAAAGGTCGATGCGGTGCAGGTGTCCGATATCAACTGGGCGACGCGCGGGTTGTCAGCGTGGCGCTTGAACAAGGCCAGTTGCGGCTCGGACAGCGTCAATTCGCGAAAATTGTCCAACAGCCTGGTGACGCCGACGAATTCCAGCTTGGCCGGTGCCATCGCGCTGGCGACGTCGATCTGGAAACAGGGATGCCAGGCGGCGTTCATGTATTCATGCGAAATATACTCGACCGGCACTTTCTCCAGCACCTCGAGCATGTCGTGGACCGCCTTCTGATCAAGGTGCCGAGCCTCGGCTGCCACCAGTTCGCGTGCCAACGCAATGCCGGCCGCCGCCTGCGCGTCGCTTCGCCCAGTGATGCTGCGGCCGGCCTCATATATCATCCGCTGGAACGCCAACGCGCCTTGTAGGCCGGGCAAGGCGTTGTAACTGACGTGGACCAGCCCGCCAGGCTGCACTTTGGTTGCCAGCAGGCGGACAATGCCGGCGCGAACCACTTCGGGCACCCAGCTCCAGACACCGTGCATGGTTACCACGTCGAACATCGGTAGCGCGCGGGCGATGTCAGTCTCGGCGAAGTTGGAGAGATCGGCTTCGATATAGGTGATGTTCTCGATGCCGGTTTCGCGCGCGAGGGTACGCGCTTCGGCAATATGACCGGGCATGAAGTCGACCGCGGTGACCTGCCAGCCGGGATTGCCGGCGGCGACGAGAAGTGCGTCGATGCCGCGGCCGCAGCCGAGCTCCAGCATGTTCACGCCTTCGGCACGGTCTGGCAGATCGGTGGCGAAGCCGGTCAGCAGGGTAGCGAGGATGACACGGTGCGGCGCGGCGTCAGGATGCTGGTTTGCCGTATAGCTGATGTCGGTGACGTAGCCGCTGTTCCACTCGTTCACGATGTCTGCCCTGTCTTTTCCACCAGATCCGCCTCGAACAGCGCATCACGCGCATCTGTGTGCCGGCCGAGGCCTGGCGCCGGCAGCCAAGTTGTCCAACCCAGCCTTGGCGGCGGTTCACCGGCGCCAAGCATAAGCTGCGGCACGGCGTCGCGAGCAAGGACGAGATTGACCGCGAAGCCAGTCTCCAGACCGAGATAGGCTCGCACCAGCGACACCAGCCGGCGCAGTCCGGAGCGGTCCGGCAACAGGGCGGTGAACCCGGCTAGGTCGAGAGGGCCTATGCGCAGGATAATCCGCGCCTGCACGTCCCAGGCGCGCACGCCGATCGCGGCGTCGACTCCGAGCCGGGTGAACTGGCCTGCGCGGCGACCGACGGCGAGGCGGGTACGCTGGTCGGGTGGCAATTCCAGCCACATGCCGGAGAACTGGACGACCTCGACAGTACGGCCCAGCCAATCCGACACCATGGCGGCGAGCCTGTCGGCCGAGCGCGGATGCATAGCGAGCAGCCCGGCATAATGTAGCAATGGCGCGGCGCCGACCGGCATCCGTTCATGCAGGTGCCCCGTGCCGAAACCAATAAATGACAGCAGCATCATCGCCACCGGGTCGTCCGGCAATCCAGCGGGACGATCGGGGTCGCGGCGGGCAATGCGCCCGGTTTCGACCGCGCGGTTCAGCCGGTATTTCAGCCCAGCCCTGGCGAAATGGCCGACCAGCCGGGTGGACAGCATGTCGAGGAACTCGTGCATCGCCCGCGAGCGGTCGCGCAGGGTCTGGCCCAGCACTTCGGTGTAGTAGCGAGGCAGCACACCGGTAGAGCCGGTGAGGCCCATCACAGGAGTCGTCGCCCGCGCCACGCCGGCCTCAGGTGCCTGGACCGCGGTGACGTCGGCTGGTGCGTAACTAAGCCCGGGAACACTGCGAAACCGCACGGCGGCAGCCGGGTCGGCGTTGCCGGTGGCGTGTTGCAGCAGGCGCACCGCGGCATCGAAGCGGAAGCGCTGCGGCGTGCGTAGCAAGGTGGCGAAGGCAGAGGCCGGGTTCATAGCAGGACGCGATCACCCGCACGTGGCGGCCAGCTGGCGACGCGCTCGGAGCGGCCCCGCAATGTCGCCTGGGTGCGCACGAAGGCGTTTACGCTGGCATGCAGCGCCATGAAGCGGTCAAGCACGCTGGCCAGCATGTAGAGCCCGCCGACCTGCCAGGAACGAGCGTCAAATTCGAGCGACACATCGATGCCGCGGCAGAACGCCCCAAGGCGCGCGCCGGGCACCCGGGCGGTGCCAGGCTTGGCGGAGACCGCCAGCAATGCCTCGATCGCAGCACGGGTTTCGGTAGAATCGCGCAGGTCGTAGAGGCGGAGAACCTCCTTCAGCGCGTTCGCCGCCTCGGCTCCGCCGACAATGGACAGATGGCCGAGCGAGAGATGCGAGATCAATCGCCAGAAGCCGCGTTCGCGCAACCGGGCACGCAGCGGGGCACTAGGAGGGGTGACCGCAGCCAGTCGAGCAACGCCGGCGACGCCCGCGACCATGCGCAATCTCGGATGGCCGCCACCATAGGGCAGCTCGCTTGGCAGGTCGCGGTTGGTGCAGATCGCGTCGATCGACAGCACTGTGTCGGCTGGACGATCCACCTCAAAATCCGGATCGTCCGGGGCAACGTAGACTTCGGTGCCACTGACCGGCGCGGGCGAATCGCGACGGACAACGTGGTAGAAGCCACCGGGTTGCTCAACTTCCTTGTCACCATGGGTCAGCCGGTAGAACGGCCGCCACGGTCGGGATGCGCCGTCGGGATAGCTTTCGCGCACCCGTTCGATCCCCCAGATTTCCAGCGCGCCGGGGCGACGGACATCTGGGACAACGCGGTATTCAATGTCGGTATGGGTCAGCGGCACAGGCTCGCAGCGCTGCTGGAACAGGTTGACCGCGGGCGTGCAGCCCAGGGCAAGCGCTTCGGCGGATAGAGCGCGCTCAAGCTCGGGCAATGCACGATCAAGGTAGACGAAAATCTCCAGCTTGTTGCCGCAGCCCTGCAGGCTGCGCGCGTCGATGCCGGTGAAATCGATAAACTGGAACTTTTCGGGGAAGGCGAAATACTCGGTCAACAGGCGAAACCCGGAGAAGCTGCGTGCCGGCCAGGGCAACAACGCCTCCTCAGGCGCAAAGCCGACGGGCTGGATCGCCTCGGGGCCGAGGAAAGCGGCCTGGGTGTCGTTCAGGCTGTCGGCATAACCGACCGAGAGCGTGTGCGCGCACAGCAGTTCGTACAACGGCAGCGAGATGCTGGGCGCTCCGCGCAGGAACACGCGCAGCCTGTCCATCTTGAGCTGGGCGAAGGTCATATCGGGGTTCGCGCATTTCAGCACGATCCGCAAAACCGAGACCGCACCTGCAGCCTGCGGATTGGGCGGCGCGGTCAACGGCAGACCGGAAAGGCGCACGCTTTCAATCTCGATCGGCAACAGCACGGTCGGATAGGCCGTGCGGAAACGGCAGGTCTCGCCGCGCACCGGCTCGGTATCAAACGCCAAGCCTGAGGCGACCGGGAAGGATTGGTCAAGGTCTGAGGGGCAGGTCATCTGCACCACCATCGCCGAGGGGACCGGTGCGAGGTAATGCGGGTAGAGCACACCGAGCAGGGCGTCCGTGATCTCGGGAAATTCGTCGTCCAGGCGGTGGTGCACCCGCGCTGCAAGGAAGGCCACGCCGTCAAGCAGACGGGCGACATGCGGGTCGTCAACGGTGTCAGCCGCCAGGCGCAGCCGGCCGGCGATCTTCGGATGCGCGGCGGCGAAATCGCCGGCAAGGCGGCGGATTGCCTGTAGTTCGCGATCGAAATAGGGCAGCAGGGCGTCAGACATCGTGGTGCCTCCTGCGCTCAGACGGTGTCGCGCGAGGTGACAAACACCTCAGCTGTGGTCGAATCAACCGTGGTATCAAAAGCGACAGGTTCGGGCGCCGGGTCGGCGTGCAACAGCGCATCGATGCGCAGTCGCAAGGTCGATTCATACTCGTTCTCACTTTCCACGATCGACACCTTGACGCTGGCCATGCGCGGCTCGAAGCGGCGGATTGTCGCTTCGACTTCGAGGCGCAGAAGTTCGCGCCGACCACCCTCGTTCATCGCGCCGGAGGTGAAATCCGGTATGCCAAAGCCGATCGGCGAGGATGCCAGCTCTTTTAACTCTGCAGGCCAAGACAACCAACGGCGGCGGCCATTCAGCAGTGCCTCAAGGTCGCGGCGCACCGAGGCGCGCAGCACACTCAAAACCTCGCTGGCCGACATCGGGGCATCGCGTTCCTGGTCAGGCGAGTCGTCCATAAGGCGATCGAGCAACGGCAACAGAGCGCGAGGACCGCTGCGCTTGACCTCGCCGCGGCCACCGTCCGACCAGCTGCCGCCGCGCTCCAGGCCGCGTCCGGAAAGGCGTCCGCTCACGCGGGTTCCTTGAACTCGAGGGTGGTAAGATCCATTATCGGCATGGCGTCCTCGCCAACCAGGAACAGGCGCTGGCCGACACCGCGCACCACAGTCTCGCCCTGCCAGTCGGTCTCGCGGCCAAGCTTGAGCTTGTTCGGCAGGGATAGATCGTCGTTGGCATAGAGGACCGGGATGTAAACCTCGCCGTCGGGCCCCTGGCGCACCGACATGGTAGCGCGGCGCCAGATCAGATCGCGCGGGCGTTTCGGCGGGTGGAATTCGATGGTGTCGACCCGCTCGGTGGGGATCCAAAAATACTTGCCGGTCGTCGTCAGCACCTCGAACAGGCCGGCAGTCAGGTCGTCGGCATCACGGAAATCGTCGAACTCGCTATCGCCCGCAAATCCCGCAACGCGCGGGCGGCGCTCTTCGGCCTCCGCGGCAAGGCGGGCGGCTTGCTCAATGTCCCCCTCACGCTCGGCGACCAGGGCGGCAAGCAGGCTGTGCAGCGCCGGCGTGGCCTCGCCGACGAACTCGGGCAGGCGTCCGTCGCGCTTGAGCTGGCGGCGCGCCTGCTCGGCCCGCAGGAGCTGGCGGAACTCGGCCGTGACGATCGCGGCCTCGGGCTCGATCTGCGAGGCCGCATCGAGGATCAGGTCGGCGCGGTCGAGGTTGCCGGCAAACACCAGCAGTTCGGCCAACACCACACGCGCGCCGGCGTCGCCCGGGGTCTTGCGCACGGCGGCGTTGGCGGCGTCGATCGCCTCGGAGAGCTTGCCCGCCTTGAATAGGCTGCCTGCGGTTTCTGACATGTGTTCCCTCGTCCTTTGCTGTCGTGCCTTAGCGCCGCGCGCCGGGTGCTGCGATATCCGTGACCAGGCGGAAAGTCGCGGCCACGTCGTCTAGCTGGAAATAGGGCTGCATGTGGACTGTGCAGCCGAAGACACCGGGCTTGCCCGGCCGTTCACGCACACTGACGCGCGCTGCCACCAGCGGATAGCGCGCACGACTCTCCATGCCGCCGAACGAATTGGCGTTGGTGTAGTTGCTGATCCACTTCTGCAACTCGCGCTCGATGTCCTCGCCGGTGCGGAACGAGCCTACCATGTCGCGGCCCAGCATCTTCACGTAATGCGCGAAGCGGGAAACACAGAGCAGCGTATTGATCTGGGCCGAGAGCCGTGCGTTGGCGTTGGCAGCGGCTGCATTGGCACCACCATATTGGGCCGGTGCCTGCAGGCCACGCACCGAGCCGAACACGGCATCGTCGGTAAAGGGGATCGACGATAACGGCATGAAGCCGGCATCTATGAGCAGGCGCTCCTGACGGTCGGTGAGCACGACGTCAAGCGCGGGTCGCGCCCACACCGCCTCGCGATAAGGGGGGGGATCGGTACGGAAGGCTTCAACCGGCAAATGGTCGACCAGCCCCCCGCCGCGGCGATCCGTCTCCACACCGCGGATATCGGCAGGCCAGGCATGGACGGCGAAGGCGCGGACGACGGTGGCAGCCAGCGCATATCCAGCACTACTCCAGATCCGGCTCTCGGCATCGGGCGCATATTCTTCATACCGGAAGAAATCTGCGCGGGCAGGATCGTCGTGCCACGGGCCACGCGCCAGGATATGGGGCAAGGCGACGGCGATGAAGCGGATGTCGTCCTGTGTGAACAGGCCCCGCCAGCGGGCGAAATCGGCGCTGCGCAACGGGGCGGCGGGATCGCTGACATTGGCCAGATCCCCGAAGCCGTCCACTTCGAGCATGGACGGTGAGGCGGCGAGGATGGTGGGCAGGAATGCGGCAGCCACGACGCCCGCCAGCACTTTCAGCGCACTGATATCGTCCGTGGCCGTGCCGGGGCCGGGGCGGTGGCGCAGTGCATGGTCGATCACCAGCAAGCCGTAGGGCTCACCGCCGGGCGTACCGAACTCTTCCTCGTAGATCTTGCGGAACAGGTGGCTCTGGTCGAATTCCGGCGCCCGCTCGAGATCGCGGCAGATCTCGCTCCAGGCGGCACTGAGCAGGCGCACTTTGATGCGTCCGCCCGGCTCGATGCCATCGACCAACCAGGCAAGACCGCGCCACGAGCCCTCGAACCGACGTAGCCGGTTGGTGTGCAGGATAGCATCAAGCTGGGCAGCAAGCATTGCATCGATCGCCGCGATGTCACGGTCGAGCGCCATACGAATGGCATCACGGTCCGGACCCAGCCGGGCCAGCATGGCACCACCGAACCAGGCCATAAGCGTGGCTGCGGCCTGAATGGCCAGGAATTCGGCGAGCGCGTCGCTATTGGCTCGATGACCGGCGGAAAAGAACCGGCCGGCAAGCACTTCCGCACGCAAACCGGCCGCCGGGACGGATGCCCCGGCGGCCGCTGCGGCAATCGGAAGCTCGGTGAGCGAAACACTCGATTCGGTGGTGGTACCCCCGGTCACAGCGTTTCGCCCTTGAGTCGTGTTGTGGTCAGGCCTTCTGCGGGATGCGGGCCACCATGCGCATGCTGGTGGTCAGCTCCTCCATCTGCAGCCACGGGCGCATGTAGGCGACCGCGTTGTATGAACCCGGCTTGCCCGGTATCTCGCGGACCTCAACGCGCGCCTCACGCAGCGGGTAGCGGGCCTTGGCTTCCTGGCCAGCCGACTCGCTGCCGTTGACGTAATTGCCAATCCAACGGTTCAGCCAGCGCTCAACATCGGTCGCTTCCATGAAGCTGCCGATCTTGTCGCGTGCCATGACCTTGAGGAAGTGGGCAAAGCGGCTGGTGGCCATGATGTACGGCAGGCGCGAGGAGATCGCCGCGTTGGCGGTCGCGTCCGGACGGTCGTACTTCTTGGCCTTCTGGCAGCTGTTGGCACCGAAGAACACGGCATAGTCGGTGTTCTTGTAGTGGCAAAGCGGCAGGAAGCCCTGGTTGGACAGTTCGAACTCGCGCCGATCGGTGATGCCGATCTCGGCCGGGCACTTCGCGTCCATGTCGCCGTCATCAGAGGTGAAGACGTGGTTCGGCAGGCCTTCGACCTTGCCGCCGCCTTCGGCCCCACGGATGGCAACGCAGAAGCCGGTCTGGGCGAAAGCGTCCGTCATCCGGGCGCCCATCGCGTAGGCAGCATTCATCCAGCAGTAGTCGTGATGCCCCATCGCCATGGCTGCGCCATTGGCGTCGTACGGTGCTTCCTCGTAGCCGAACTCCTCGACCGGCTTGGTCGCAGCACCATACGGCAGACGAGCGATCACACGCGGCATCACGAGCGATACGAAGCGGCTATCCTCGCTGTCGCGGAAGCTGCGCCATTTCGCATATTCCTGCGTCTCGAAGATCTTCGCCAGATCGCGCGGCTTGGTCAGCTCGGTGAAGTCCGACATGCCGAACATCTGCGCGCCGGCCGCCGAGATGAACGGCGCGAAGGCACCGGCCGCGACGTTGGAGATCAGTCGCAGCGTCTCGACGTCATCGGGGTGGTTGCCCCACTCGTAGTCGCCGATCAGCGCGCCATAGGGCTCGCCGCCGGGGGTGCCGAACTCGTTTTCATAGATCTTCTTGAACAGCTGGCTCTGGTCGAACTCCACGGCCTTTGTGAGGTCGCGGGTCAGGTCGCGCTTGGTGGCGTTAAGCACGCGAATCTTCAGCGAGTTTCCGGTCTCGCTGTTCATCACGAGGTAGTTCAGGCCGCGCCATGAGCCCTCAAGCTTGAGGAACTTCTCGGCGTGCATGATCTCGTTCAACTGAGCCGACAGCTTACGATCAATGGCGGCGATGGCGCGGTCAAACGTGCGCGTCAGGTTCTTGTCGAACGTAACGGTGCCGGACAGGGCCTGTTCAACCAGCGTCTTGACCAGGTCTGCGGCGCGATCGGGTTCGGTCTGCTTCGTGGCCGCGACGACCTGATCGAGAATGCTGAGGCCCTCGGTGGTCTGTGCGGCGGCGCCGGAGGCGGAACTTTGGGTGCCGGACATGACTTAGCCCTCCTTCTTGTCGAGGCCGAGCTGGCCAGAGAGGGTCTTAAGTTCGTCCTCGTTCTTCAGCACCTGCTCGAGCAGGTTCTCGAGGTCCTCGGAACGGTCGACCTTGCTCATCAGGTCGCGCAGCTTGTTGCGGGTTTCCATCAGCGACTTCAACGCCGGAACCTGCTCGACAATCTTTGCCGGGTCGAAATCGTCCATCGAGCTGAACTTCAGGTCGACCGCCATCTGGCTGCCGTCATCGGCGAGCTTGTTGTCGACCTTGAGCTTCACGCCCGGGGTCATGCGCGCCATGACGTCGTTGAAGTTGTCGCGGTCGATCTGGATGAACTTGCGCTCGGCCATCGGGCGCAGCGGCTGTGTCGGATCGCCCGAGAAATCGCCCATCACGCCGACAACGAACGGGAGCTCGCGCTGGATTTCCGCGCCCTCCGTCTCGACGTCATAGGTAATGTGCACACGCGGCTTGCGCACGCGGTTCAGCTTATCGTGAACGCTGCCACTCATCGGTCTCTCCCTACCGGTATCCGGTTCTCTATCGGTTGATGTACAACGGCTCCAAGGCGCAAACCCGGGCAACCGTGACGTCGCGCGGACGTTAGACGCCTGCGTCCCGCCGGGTCAATCAAGCAGTCACCTGACAACAGCGTGATCGCTCGAAGGTTTTCAGACAGTTTCCTCATTCCTGAGGCCTGATGCCCAGTTGCATCAGGATATTCTCGCGCAGGCTCGAATCCTGCACGACTTCGGCGAGCAGTTCCGGCCATGTCATGCGGCCGCGACGCACGGCTTCGTCAAGCGTATAGGCCAACGGCGATTGCGGCTCGGTCTTGCGGAAATATTCCGCGATACGGACGAGTTCCTTCAACATGTCTTCGCGATTGAGCGCCGGCGCACGCGCCACGCCACCGCCGCCAACGGCAACAGTGCCGTCTTCGCTGACCGCACCGGCATAGGCCTCGGGCTCATCGCTCGCGGCCTCCTCTGCGGGCGCAAACCGCGAAACCAGCGTGGTGATCTGCTCGAGCACATCGCGCACGCCGCTGGTCGGCGGGCTATCGTAGCCAGCGCGCGCATCTAGCGCTTCGCCCATCAGACGCCATTCCTCGGACGCCAGCAGCGCGGATTCCTTCATACGCGCGAAATGTGCCTGCCCGGCCGAGCGGGCCTCCGCTTCCGCGCCCTCGAGCGGGAGGATCCCTGCGGCCAGACGCTGTTCGATCCTTTCCGAATCGCTCTCGGCGGCAAGTTTCTCGGATTGCTGGTATTGCCACAGCGCCATGCTGCCGCCGGCCGGGCGGGGGAACAACGGCAACTTCAACAGCGGCTGGAACAACGTACCGCCGCCGCCCTCGCCATTGAGCCCCCCCACCGGTGCGACGCGTGTCGAAATACCGTCCTCATCGGGCATCGGATAAAGCGTATCGTCCCAGAACGCGGTAAGCCCCGAGATCAAATGCGCGCCGGCTGCGAGGCCGCGCAATCCGTCGCTGCGCACCAGCGCCTCAGTGAGCCAAGCCGCAATCTCAAGATCCTTGGTCTTGGTGGTCAACGCCGTCAGCGCCAGATCGCGCACCGCGCGCCACTGCACCGGCATGGCGGTTTCTTCGCCGGGATTGCCGTCCGCCGCACGCTCCGCCGCACGCGCTTCAGCACGCGCGTCCCGCAACCTGTAATAGGCTGATTGCGGCGAGAAATCCTCCCGCAGGTCGATGCCGGTGGGACTGTCACCTTCAAACGGCGCCAGCAGTGCGTCCATATCAATTCCGTCGGGCCAACCGGCCATCGCCGCCTCCAGATCGTTATTCATCCGCCGTGCAACCAGCTCAGTATGCCGGATTATCGCCGCCTGCACATATCCCGAACACGCGTTTGCCGGGCGTCTTCAAAAAATAATGACGTAACTTTTACTGGCATATGCCTGCCTCGGCTGGACTCGCCGGCACCGACGCCCTTATCGTCCGCGTGCGAGTTCGAAAAACGGGAGCAGAACCAAATGGCAGCGATCGATCTGAAGGCACTGGTCGGACGCATGAACGATCATTGCCGCAGGGCGCTTGAAGCCGCTGCTGGCATGACGCTTTCCCGGTCGCATTATAATGTCGAACTCGAACATTGGCTGCTCAAGCTGGCCGACGGCACCGATACCGACATCGCTGCGATCATGCGCCAGTACGACGCCGATCACGGCAAACTGATCACCGACCTCAACCGCGGGCTGGACCGGATGAAGACCGGCAACTCGCGCGCGCCGAGCTTGTCGCCGGAAATCGTCGAGGCGGCAAAGCAGGCCTATCTGCCTGCCTCGGTCGAACACGGGCTGACGCGGATGCGCTCGGGCCATCTGCTGTGGGCGATGCTGGCCGACGAGACGCTGTCGCGCCGCGCACGCGAGGCTTCGGGTCAACTGGCGAAGATCCCGGTGGACCTGCTGAAGCGAGACCTGCTGACGATAACCCGCGACAGCATCGAGGCCGCTACTGCGACCACCTCAGTAGAAGGTCAGCCGGCGGGCGGCACCAGCGAAGACGGCACCCCGCGGCCGGTGGGCTCCGGCGCGCTCGACCAATTCACTGTTGATCTCACCGCCAAGGCGAAAGCCGGCAAGATCGACCCGATCCTGGGCCGCGACACCGAGATCCGTCAGGTGATCGACATTCTGACCCGGCGGCGGCAGAACAACCCGATCCTCACCGGCGAGGCCGGCGTCGGCAAGACAGCCGTTGTCGAGGGCTTCGCGCTGCGCATCGCCCAAGGCGACGTGCCGCCGGCGTTGAAGGATGTGGTGATCCGCACGCTCGACCTCGGCCTGTTGCAGGCCGGCGCCGGGGTGAAGGGCGAGTTCGAGAACCGCCTCAAGGGCGTGATCGACGAGACCAAGGCAAGCCCGAAGCCGATCATCCTGTTCATCGACGAGGCGCACCAGCTGATCGGCGCGGGCGGCTCGGCCGGGCAGAACGACGCGGCCAATCTGCTGAAGCCGGCGCTGGCGCGCGGCGAACTGCGCACGATCGCAGCGACAACCTGGGCGGAATACAAGAAGTATTTAGAGAAGGATGCGGCGCTGACCCGACGCTTCCAGGTGGTGAAGGTCGAGGAGCCGAGCGAGCATCTGGCGATTGCCATGGTGCGCGGCATCGTCTCGACGCTGGAGAAGCATCACGGCATCCGCATCCTCGACGAGGCGGTCGAAGCCGCGGTGAAGCTTTCGGCACGCTTCATTCCCAGCCGGCAGCTGCCGGATAAGGCAGTCTCGCTGATCGACACCGCCTGTGCGCGCGTCGGCATGAGCCAGGCAGCGATGCCGGCGCCACTGGAAGATCGCGTTCGCCGGATCGACCTGATCGATACAGAGATCGAGATCCTGAACCGCGAGATGTCGTCCGGCGCCGATCATGAGGCGAAGCTGGCCGAACTTACCGAGGAGCGCGGCACCCTCGACGAAGAGCGCATCGGTCTCGAAGCACGGTGGGGCGAAGAGAAGGTGCTGGCGAAGGATATCGCCGAGACTCGCGCCAAGATCGAAGACAAGGACAATGCCGAAGACAAGGACACGCTGCGCACCAGCCTCGCCGAAGCCCACACCAAGCTGCGCGACCTGCAAGGTGAGACGCCGCTGGTGTTCCCGGTTGTCGATGCCAATGCGGTGGCCGAGATCGTCGAGAGCTGGACCGGCATTCCGGCCGGGCGAATGCAGTCTGACGAGATCAACACCGTGCTGCATCTGCGTGAGAGCATGGGCAAACGTATCGTCGGTCAGGATCACGCGCTGGAAGCCGTCGCGCAGGCGATCCGCACCAGCCGTGCCAAGCTGACCGACCCGCGCAAGCCGATCGGTGTGTTCCTGATGGTCGGCACCTCGGGCACCGGCAAAACCGAGACCGCGCTGACGCTGGCCGACCTGCTCTATGGCGGCGAGCAGAACATGACCACGATCAACATGACCGAGTTCAAGGAAGAACATAAGGTAAGCCTGCTGATGGGCAGCCCGCCGGGCTATGTGGGCTATGGCGAGGGCGGCATCCTGACCGAGGCAGTGCGGCGGCGGCCGTATTCCGTGGTGCTGCTGGACGAGATGGAAAAGGCGCATCCCGGCGTGCAGGACGTGTTCTTCCAGGTGTTCGACAAGGGCAACATGAAGGACGGCGAGGGCCGGGACATCGACTTCAAGAACACCGTCATCATCATGACGTCGAACGCCGGCACCGACCTGATCACCAAGCTGTTCGCCGATCCCGAGACCGCGCCCGATGCAGCGGGGCTGGCCGAAGCGCTGCGGCCGGAGCTGATGAAGTACTTCAAGCCAGCGTTCCTTGGTCGCGTCACTCTGGTGCCATATTTCCCGCTGTCGGCAGACATCATCAAGAAGATCGTCGTGTTGCAGCTGAACCGCATCGCGAAGCGCGTGAAGGAGGCTTACAAAGCCGAATTCACCTACGCTCACGAACTTGTGGATGTGATTGCGGCCCGATGCACGGAAAGTTCATCAGGCGCGCGTAATGTAGAGAATATACTATCTCGCACGTTGCTTCCGGAACTCTCGGCTGAGGTTCTGGCACGGCTTGCCGAAGGCGCCTCGATCACCCGGGTAGCCGTCGGCATCGATCCCTCGGGATCGTTCAGTTACTCGGTCGGGTGAGCAAAAACCGGCGACACAACAAGGAGAGTACACATGCCCATCTATATGAAGTATGACAAGATCGTGGGTGACGCCACCGAAGAGGGCCACAAGGACTGGATCACGCTGCACAGCTTCCAGTTCGGCGTGGGCCGTGGCATCAGCACTCCGACCGGCAGCGGCAAGCTGCGCGAGAGCAGCGCGCCGTCAGTCAGCGAAATCACCGTGACCAAGGGCCAGGATGGTTCGACCATTCCGATCATGACTGAGGGCTACCAGGGCCAAGGCAAGGATTGCACGATCGACTTCGTGTCGACCGAAGCCGGGCAGCTGCGCACCTATCTGAGCTTCAAGCTGTACAACACGATGATCAGCGGCTACTCGCTGTCGAGCGGTGGTGACCGTCCGAGCGAAAGCATCTCGCTGAACTTCACCAAGATCGAGACCAAGACCACCGAGTACAAGGAAGACAACACGCCCGGAAAGCAGCTGTCGCTTATCTGGGATATCGCGACCGCGAAGATGGGCTGATCGCGTCAGCGATCTAAAAGAACGGCCCGGCGACAGGTTCGCCGGGCCGTTTGCATGTACGCGGTGCGGAGGCTTGCAGGATCAGCCCAGGGCTTCGACAGTTATTGCCGTGACGTTGTCCGTCGCATGGCGCGACAGCGCGGTTTCGATCAGCCGCAGTGAGGGCGAGCTGGCGTCATAGCCGCCCAGCAACCCGGCAAGTTCAAGGTCCGACAACGTCTTGTTCAAGCCGTCACTGCACAGTAGGAAGCGGTCGCCAGCCTGCACGCGGCCGCTGATCTTCTCCAGTTCCAGCGGATCGCAATCGGCGCCGACAGCGCGGGTGATGACATTGGCGCGCGGATGGCCCTCGGCCTCCTCCGGCGAGATCGCGCCGGAATCGACGAGTTCCTGAACCAGGGAATGGTCACGGGTGACTTGAGCCAACTGGCCATCGCGCAGCAGGTAGATCCGGCTATCGCCAGCCCACAGACAGGCAAAGTGACCATCGCGCGCCAGCAGCACGACCAGGGTGGAGGCGATGATCGAGCGCGGGCCACGCCGGGCAGCTTCGTCACGCAGGGCTTGATGCGTGGCGGCTATGCGCAGGCGAACCTGCGCCAGCATTTCGGACGCCGACAGGCCGGAGGGGATTGAAGCCAGGGTCTCGGCGATCATAGCGGAAGCGACCTCGCCAGCGTCGTGCCCACCTGCGCCGTCGGCCACCGCCCACAGCCCGATATCCGGCCGGTCGACAAAATTATCCTCATTATGCGATCTGACCGAGCCTGGGTTCGACTCTGCCCACGAGCGGAACTGGACCATTACTGCGTTTCCTCCGTCCGTTCGGACTGTTCCGTCCCGGCCTGTGCCACGCCCAGGCCGGCGTCGATCATGCTGGCGAACACCGCCGCATCGGGCAGGGCGCCAAGCGCCAGGCATCCCGCAGGCACGAACGGCGAGCCATCGGTCCACCACAACGCGTAGCCATCGCCGAAAGCGGTTAGATCGGGCAGTCCAACCGGCTCGGCATTGCCTTCAGTAAGGCGAGCGAGCACCACTTCGGGCGGCAGATCCTCGACCAACCCGGCAACGCCCGCGGCCTCGGCGGCCGCAAGCCAGCGCCCAGCATCGCGCCAGTCCGGCGAAAGCTGCACCAGGGTCAGTGGAAAATGCCTCCCTGCACGGTCGACACTGGGCATCCACACGCCCAACGCCGCCTCCGAGCCGCACATGCCGGCGGGCAAGGCGAAGCGCCAGACCGGGGCCTCCATCCATGCGGGCAACCAGGCCTCGCCGAGCAAGGCACGGCTGCCGGCCATGGCGCGGCCCATGCAGTCATCCCATGGGTCAGTGAAGCTGCGCGGCAGGCCAACGCGCAAGAAATCCCCGCGCGACGGCAGCTTTCCGAAGAAACCCGCCTGGCTCACCGCCCCGCTCACTTCAGCGTAGGACACCGGAAATCCTGCAACACGCCTGGTGCGAACGGGTTCAACACGGAGCCGGCGCGGATCTCGAAACCAGCCTGACGGTCGCCGATCTGGAAGTTCAACGTGTAGCGCTCGGCGCCGCCGGACTGTGCCAGTTGGCCGCGACCGAACAGGCGGAACAACGCCCAGGGGCCGCTGTCCTGCAACACGCCAGTGCCGCCGGCGGCCGGCGGGTCGAACACCAACCGGGCATTGATCATCCGTGTCGGGCCGGGCCAGGTGATCTGTGTGGCACGTGAGGGTCCGTGGGCATAGCTGACGACGACTCCATCGAAGTCGAGCGTGACCTGCTTGGCGTTGTTGTCGAGCGTGGCGGGCGTGATGTCGAAGCGCACCGTCGGCGTGTTGCCGCCGGCGGCAAAGAACAGATCACGGATCACCGCGGCACGCTGGAACTGCGCGAGATCGGCCGGCGAGACCGGCGGTGGCACGCCATCGACCTCCTTGGCGGTCCAGATCCGGCCGGACATATCAACAAAGGGGCGGACCTGGGTGTTGAAGAAAGTGTCCAACAGCCCGCCCGGGGCGAATAGTCGGCCGAAATCATCCATTGGAATTTCGTTGGTGGCAGCCCGGAAGAACGGGTAGCGACCGTCGACCGCCTGCTGGCAGAGCGAGCCGGGGCCGCCCGAGCCGGCAAAAGCCGCGGCTGCGGCCTGCTTGGCGCCGCCGCCGCGCAGTGTGCTGCCGCCAACCGCCAGCGATTGCAGCCAGCGCGCAACCGGCTGCGGCTGCCGCGAGGCTTCGGCCTGGATCAGGCGTGCCGGGTCATCGCCAGTGCCGACAGGCGGTGCGCCGCCGGAAGGGGCGGAGGCAACTTTGTTGAGCTGCACCTGCAAATCGTTCATCAGCTTCAGGATGGAGTCGATGGGCGCACCGGGACCGGTGCCGACGAAATCCCGCAGGGCCTTGTATTTGTCGTCAATCGCCTTGCCCGGTGGCTCGGGCGGCGGGCCAGCGTTCTGACCCATCATCGTGGCCAGACGTGAGGCCGCAGCGGTCGCGGCGGCGCTGGCGGCGTTGGTGGCGGCGGCGCCAGCCGCGGCCACGGCACCGGCAACGCCGGGTGCCGGCGGGGGCGGCACGGACAGCGCGAGCTGCTTGCTGATGCTGGCCAGCAGATCGCGCATCGGCGATTGCGGCGAGGCGAGGACATAAAGATCCTGCACCGCCTGTCCCATACTCCGCATCGGCACAACGTTGAGGTCGGCCAGCATGCTGTCCCACTGCTGGGCGTATTCTGCGGTGTAGAGCTTCACCACATCACGCTCGAGATTGACCATTGCCGGGCTGGCGGGATCGATCTCCTGGCGAACGCCGAGCACCCAGCTTTCGCTGGCAACTTCCTTGGCCGCACGCGGCAAAGCCGGCAGCACGGCGCGATGGAAGCCCTCGACGGTGTAGAGGCCTGGAATACCATCGGTCATCGGCTTGCCGGATCCGCGCAGGAAGACCCGCACACCGGAAGCGCCAGCGGCGTCGGACGGCCGCCAGGGGGCGATATTCTGCGCCGAAGCCAGCGGTTTGATGCGGGAATACACCCGCTCCGCCAGTGTGACGCGGCTGAAGGTGCGACGTGCGGCCTCGACCAATGCGCCGTCGAGTTGGATCGGCGGCAGCGGGTTTTCCAGCAGCGCCGCGAGATGACGCGCCAACGCGGCGCGGAACGGCTCCGCGCCAGCACCGGGATAGGACACCTGCCAGTCCAGCTGTTCCCATTCCTTGATCAGCGGGGCGTCAAGCGGGCCGGCGCTGCCGAGCATCAGGTAAACGCGGGTGGCCTCGTAAACGAAATCCGGACGCAGCAGGTTGCCGCGGATCTGTGCCTCAAGCCGCCAGACCAGGCGGGGCAGAAACACCCGCTCCAGCGCGTGCCGGTAAAGCCCCTTCGCGGCAACCGAGATCTTGTCGGTCTGCGACAGGCCAACGCCCCACGACGATCCCTCGTCCTTGCCGCGTTCATAGCCATGCGGCAGCAGGCGGGCCTGCTCCAGCAGCGTCAGCACCGACGGCAGATCGGCATCGGCGACCGGGTTGAGCTTCACCAGTTGTGCTGCCGCCTCATACTGCGCCAAAGCCTTGCCGGCCTCGTCGATCTCGGCGCGATTGGCCGCGTCGATACGCCACATCCAGGCGGAAATCCCAAGCGCAACCAGCGCCACGCCCGCAAAAGCCCCGCCACGCACCATCAGCCGCTTGCGCGCCGCGCCGGGCTTTTCGGAGACCAGCATGGACTCGCCGAAGATGACATCCTTCAGCAGGCGGCCAAGGAAGTAGCTACGGCCCTGCTCCGGGCGCAGGCTGGGTGCGCGGCGCTGATCGACGCCGAAGGCGCGCGACAGCGCGCCGGTCAGCCGGTCGATCGGCGTGCCTTCCTGGGTGCCGGAGGCCATGTAAACGCCGCGCAGGAACGGCGCCGGATCCAGCTTCGAGCCGCCAAAGGCCTCCTGCAGGAACGCGTTCAGCGGCGCGGCGAGACTGGCGACCTGCGAGGGGAAGCCGGCAATCATCGCCCGCCGCTCTGGACTGCGCTCGGTCTGCATCCGGTCAAGAAGGCGTTCGTTGAGGCGGGTGACCAGGGCCTGGAACTCGGCGGCAAAGGTCGGCAGCCCGCCGGCAGCACCGGATTTGAGGTCGAAGGTGGTACCCCAGACCTGGTTGCGCTTCTCCCGGTCGAGATCGTCGAAGAACTCGGTAAACCCGGCGAGCAGGTCAGTCTTGGTCAGGATGGCGTAAACCGGAACCTGAACGTTCAGCTTGTCGTTGAGTTCCTTCACCCGCTTGCGGATGGCACGCGCGTGCAGGGTGCGCTCCGCTGGCGAAGACGCGGCGATATCGGTGACCGAAATGGCGACAATCACACCGTTCAGCGGCTGACGTGCACGGGTGCGCTTCAGCATATCGAGGAAGCCGTCCCATCCGGCGCGGTCAACCTCGGCGTCAGAATCCTGCGTCGTGTAGCGGCCGGCGGTGTCGATCATCACCGCATCCTCGGTAAACCACCAGTCGCACATCCTTGTGCCGCCGACCCCGGCCACCGCGCCCTGGCCCATTTCCGAGGCAAGCGGGAATTGCAGCCCGGCGTTCAGCAGCGCCGTGGTCTTACCCGCGCCCGGCGGACCGATAATGATGTACCAGGGCTGCTCATAGAGGTATCCACGGGTGCCACGGGCCTTCTTCAGCAGCGTCAGCGCGGTGGTGAGCTTTTCGCCAAGGGCTGCGACCTCCTCCTGCCCGGCCGATGGGCCCTGCGCCTGGGCGGCGCCCTTGACCAGATCATCCTCGGCCTTGGTCTTGCGCCGGCCGATCAGGAAATTCACCAGCCCCCATATCAGCAGCAACACGACGATGACCGCCGCCCGCTCGATCCAGCCATCGAGGAACGACAGCAACGGACCGAAGAACCAGACCAGCGCGCTCAGAATGGCAACGCCGATGAAGCTGAGGAACCAGCGCGAACCCAGGAATGCGATCATCGTCTAAATCCTCAACCCTGCCGCCGCAGCACAACCTCGATACGCCGGTTCTCGTCGCGCCCCTCGGGGGTCGCGTTGGAGGCAACCGGGTCAGCATCCGCCCGGCCTTCCGCCCGGATACGGCCGGGATCGCCCAGCGCCTTGGCGATCACGTCCTTCGCCGCCCCGGCGCGCGCGGCAGACAGCTCATAATTCGATGGGAAGCGCACAGTGTGGATCGGCTGATTGTCGGTGTAGCCGTTGACGAACACCGCGCCGCTTTCCTGCTTCAGCGCCTCGCCGATGCGCCCGAGGATGCCGAGATATTTCGGCTCCAGGGTGGCGTTGCCGAGCGCGAACATGCCCTTGCCCTTGATGCGCACGATCGGCGTGTTGTCGTCGCCCAGCACCACGACCAGGTTCTGATCGATCTCCGGCTTAAGGAAGGTGCGCAGCTTGTCGACAAAGCTGGGCCCGGGTGGGGGCGGCGGCGGGGGCGGCGGCACCACGGCAGCGATACGGGCAATCGAGGGCATGGCGGCCGGCGGCGCGCCCATCATGCGGGCGAACAGGTCATCGGAGGCAGCGTTCAGGCTGCTGGAAAAATACCCGAACAGCCCCGCGATGATTGCGAGCGCGAAGCAGGCGGCAACCCAGACAGGCAGGCGTGCGCGGGCGGGCTTGTAGGGCGCGCTGGCACCCTGCCACCGCGGCGACAGCCCGGCCTCCAACGCGCCGCGCTGGCGCATGATGACGGTGTAGACGTCCTCGCGCGCCTTCTCCAGGATCTGCATGCCGCCGCGGGAATGGCGGTGCAGCCCCATGAAGCCGAGAGACAGGCACATGTACATCAGTTCGAGCAGGCCGAGATAAATGCCGGGATTCTGCTCAAGCTGCTTCAGCAGGTCGAAGAACCGCGTACCAGCCTGCACCTCGCGATGGAAGGTGCTGACCAGCGAGTTCTGGCTCCAAGCCGAATCCGCGCCCCAGGGAGTGTTGAGCACGGCATCGTCGAGGCTCGCGCACAGCGCGTAGCGGGCCCAGGACAACTGGTCATCCGGCACGCCTGCAGTACGGGCCTCCTGTTCGAACGCACGGATCTGCGCCACCGCGCGCTCGCGCAGTTCAAACGCATTGGGCTGGCTGGACGTGTTGCGCAGCCGAGCGAGCAGTTGCAGCAGCGGCGCCGCCGCAACCATCAGCGGGCTGCCGGTCAGCAGGATGCGCTCGGCGCCATCTGCGACCGGGGCAGGGGTATAAGACGCCGCCGGTGCAGCCTGTTGAGGCGGTGCCGCAGCGGGGGGAGCATCAAACGGCGATGCCGCCGGCCGCGGTGCTGCGGCCTGCGGCGGCGGGGCCGCCGGCTTACGTCCACCCGGAACCGGGCGAATAACCGTGCGGTCGCTGTCTTCCTCGAAGGGATTATCGCTCATTCGCGTTCTCCGCCCTCACCCTGCCCTGCGTCGTCAACCGCGGATTGCCCACAGCTCCATCCGCAGGTTCGGATATTCGCCCGAAACATGTATCGCGAACCCGCCGGCATTCTGCATCTGTGCCCAGTGCGGAGAATTGCGGTCGAGTTCGAAGTAAGTCGCGCCCGCATAGAACGGGATCTGCCGCGGCGCAGTCGCCATCGGCCGGATGGCAATGCCAGGCAGCTGCGACAGCACGTGTTCCTTGATCTTCTCGGTCGAGGCGATCTTCACCTGGCTCGGGAACTGCCGGCGCAGCGTCTCAGTCGGCATATCGGCCTGCACCGTCAGCACGAACATCGAGCCGCGCAGGATCGAGCGGTCGACGATCTGCCCGGCGCGCAGGCCGTTCGCGTATTCCTTCAACGGGATCGGCGTCGCCGAGCTTTCCATCACCGCCGACAGCGCGCGGCGCAGGTCGGCGATCACCGGGGCGAAGCTGCGCTGCAGATCGTCGTGGCGATAGGCCGGATAGGTATTCGGCCGCCGGGTCGTCGTATCGGTAAACGTGGCGAGTTCGCCGGCCATCTGCAGCAGCGTGGAATAGACTTCCTCGGGGTGCACGTTGCCGGCATTGGCCCAATGCGACAGCAGCGGCAGCCAGCGATTGACCGTCAGCAGCAACAGGAAGTCCTGCACCTCGGCCGCGCCGCGCGAGCCGGGGGCGGTGTAGCGCGCGGCCATCACCTCGGAACGCTGCGAAAGCATGCCGGAAAGCTCGGTGATCCAGCCAAGCAACGCGGGCGCCGCGGCACAGATCAGCGACGGCGGCATCCAGCGTTCGTCGAGCGTAACGCGCTTGTCGGCGCCGACTTCCACCACGCGGGCGAGGCCGATGCACAGATAGCCCGAGCGCTCCTCGGTCTCCAGCATGTAGCGCATCCGCAGCCGGCCGATCTGCAACTCGGCCGGTTGCGGTGAGCCGGAATGGGTGTCGTAGGCCTCGAATGGATGCACCCCGTAGCGGCCGTCATTGCCCTCGGCGGTGGCGATCTCAACCGCGCCCGGCTGGCGCACCGGCAGCGCCAGATAGACCACAACGTTGCGCGCGGATTCCGGCAGATCGAGCGGCACCGGATGGTCGGTTTCACCCGGGATGACGAAGGGCGTGCCGTCCTCGAATACGCCGGCGGCCGAGGCGATCGCGAACCGGCCAGTGGCCAGCAGGTCGCGATCGATCATCATCTCGGTAACGCCCCAGGGATGCGGGCGCAGGGCGGCGGCACGGCCGCGCACGAAAGCTTCCAGCCAGCGGTCCTGCTGCTGAAAATGTTGGGCACGAAGGAACATCCCTTCCTGCCAGACGACCCGGTTGGTCCATGTCATGACGGACTCTGCGCGCTCCCATTCGCCTTGATTTGGCTGCCCGTCACAGTAGCAGCGGCTTCAGCGTGGCGCGAGCGTCGCAATGAGACCTTTGATGGTCAAATTCATGGCACTCGGTCCATTTTTCGCCACCGCACCAACCGCTCGCCAGGTCGCGTGGTCGATATCGCGGAAGAACACGACAACGCCCAGCGCAGTGGTGCCGATCTTGGCTTCCTTGACGTAGGTTTTGGTCTCCCCGGGTGCGACAACCAGCGTCTCGCTGGCCAGCAGATCGGTGCCCAGAGTCGCCTGCGCCCGCTCGGTCAGCGCGAACACATCGGACGCTTCGAATTTCGCCGTGGAGGCGAGCTGGTAGAGGAACACCTGCACCGCGGTAGGCGCGCCGGTGGTGCTGGGATTCTGGTCGGCACCGGCGAGGATGTTGAGATCGATCACCGCGGGCGGCGGCGGGGCGCCGCATGCGGCCAGCGCCATCAAGGAAGCCACGGCCAGCCAACGACGTTTCATCATCTTATCCTTATGTTCCATCACGGTCGCCTGCTTCACGCAGCGCCTGTTCATAGGCACGTGCAAACGCCTTGCCGAAGACGCTGTCGAAATCGTCCGCCAGGGCGGCGGAAATCTCGCCATAGAGTTTCTCAAACGCCTCGAACGCCTTGGCACGCTTGGCGCCAGGCATCATACCACCGGTCTTCTCGCCCTCCTCGCGCAGCGGCCCGGGGTCGAGCCGGGTCAGCAGCGCGCGCACCGCGGCCTGCATCGCCGACACCGTCGCAAGTTCGTGCAGGCGCATGTCGCGCAGCACTTCGCCGATCGCATCGGCCGGGGTCATGTCGGCGCGACGGCCGGCGCCCAGCAGCGCTGCCATGGCGTCATCGTCGCCGGCAGAGAATTTCAGCGGGTTGTTGCCGCGGGCGCGGATCATAGTCTGCTCGATGCGGAACTCGCCCTTCACCGCGGCCCGCGCA
>CAIRTN010000084.1 GCA_903881515.1 uncultured Rhodospirillales bacterium
TGCCGATGCGCCAGCCGGTCCGCCTGCAACGCGGCCGAAATATTAGCCCCGATCCCCAGCAGCCCGACGCAGCCCCAAACCGCCAGCACCGGCAGCAAATCCACCCAGCCGCCGCCCGCCGTCAGCAACCCGATCACCCGCCCGAACAGCAGCGGATCGAGAAACTGCAAGCCGGCGACCAGCAAATTCGCCGCCGCCAGCAGAAAAATCCGCTCGCCCCGCAGCCGCGCGAGCGCCCGCCGATAGACCGCCAGAAACGCCCTCAAACCGGCTCCGCGACAAACAACTCCGAAGGCGCGACAAACTCATCCTGGGCCGCCACCGTCAGGATCTCCCGCGACCCCGCCGCCGCCGTGCGCTTCAGCACGCCATGGATCGAGCTCCCCGCCGCCCCCAGCGCCGCGGCGACATCGCCGTTCAGCCGATGAAACAGGAACAGCGCCGCAATCGCATCGCCCGCCCCGTTGATGCTCAACGGATGCAACGGCGTGCGCAGCCGCCAGACCCGCTCCCCTTCGGCCGCCAGCATGTCGATCGCATCCTCCGGCGTATCCTCGGTGCGCAGGCTGGTCACCAGCACGATCCGCTTGCCCTCCGGCGCCATCATCGCCTGCAACCGCGCAATCGCCGCCTTCACCCCATCCAGCGTCCGGCATTCCATCCCGGTCAGATACTCCGCCTCGAACCGGTTCGGCGTGATGATATCCGCCGCCGCAATCGCCCGGTCGCGCATGAACACATCGATCCCCGGCCGCACATACGCCCCGGTATCGTCATCCCCGATCACCGGATCGCAGCAATACAGCGCCGCCGGATTGGCCGCCTTCACCTGCGCAACCGCCCCCAGGATCGCCTCACCGATGCCCCGGTCCCCCATATAGCCCGACAGCACCGCATCACAGCGCCCCAGCACCCCGCGCTCGGCAATCCCCTCGATTACCCGGCCGACCTGCTCGCCGGTATAGACGTCGCCTTTCCACGAGCCGTAGCCCGTATGGTTGGAAAACTGCACGGTGTTCACCGCCCAGACCTCGGCACCGAGGCGCTGCAGCGGAAACGCGGCGGAGGCGTTGCCAACATGGCCGTACGCCACCCATGACTGGATCGACAGGATGTTCATCCGCCCATGTCTCCCGGAATCCGGGCATCAGGCAAGTCCAACCGGCTTGTCAGGTCAACGCATCCGTCATACCGATCGGCCACCGCCAACCGACAAGGCTCCATCATGGCAACCCCGAAGCTTCTCCAGCCGATCTCGTTCCGCTCGGTCACCGCCCGCAACCGCATCGCCATCGCACCGATGTGCCAGTATTCCGCCAATGACGGGCTGGGCAATGACTGGCACATCCAGCACCTCGGCGCCCGCGCCGCCGGCGGCGCCGGCATCGTGTTCACCGAGGCCACCGCCGTCTCCGCCGTCGGCCGCATCACCCCGCATTGCCTCGGCCTGTGGAACCCCGCGCATCTGCACATGGCCAGCCGCATCGCCGCCGTGATCAGCCAGATGGGCGCCGTGCCCGGCATGCAGGTCGGCCACGCCGGCCGCAAGGCCTCCTCCGAGGTGCCCTGGCGCGGCGGCGTCCCGATTCCGCCCGACGCCGGCGGCTGGGTGCCGGTCGGCCCCAGCGCCATCCCATTCGGCGAGACCTCCACCGTGCCGCACGAACTCAGCACCAGCGAGATCGCAGCCACCATCGCCGACTTCGCAGCCACCACCCGCATGGCCCGCGAATCTGGCTTCAAGATCATCGAACTGCACGGCGCGCACGGCTATCTCGGCCATTCCTTCACCTCGCCGATCTCCAACCAGCGCACCGACGGCTACGGCGGCAGCCCAGCCGGCCGAGCCCGCTTCCTGATGGAATCGATCGAGGCGGTGCGCGCCGAATGGCCCGACGACCTACCGCTGTTCGTCCGGCTGTCCTGCGTCGACCACATGGCCGGCGGCCTGACCATCGATGACACCGTCCAGCTCTGCAAATGGATCGCCGCCACCGGTAAAGTGGACCTGATCGACTGCTCCTCGGGCGGCGTCGCCGCGAAGGGCCCAGCCATCCCCTCGCTGCACCCCGGTTATCAGGTGCCCTTTGCCGAAGCGATCCGCGCCGGAGCCGGCATCGCCACCGGCGCGGTGGGCATGATCACCCAGGCAACGCATGCCGCCGAGATCATCGCCAACGACCGTGCCGACCTCGTGCTCGTCGCCCGCGCCGCCCTGGCCAACCCAGCCTGGCCGGCGCAGATCGCCCGCGAACTCGGCGCCCCGATTCCGCCGATGCCGCAATACCTGCGCGCGTTCTAAGCCCATGGCCGAGGACGTCGCCCGCGCATTCCTGGCAAGCCTCGACGCTGCCCTGACCGCGGGCGACGCCGAGGCCGTCGCCGCGCTCTTGCTGCCCGATGGCCACTGGCGCGACCTGCTGGCCTTCGCCTGGGACCTGACCAGCACCAGCGGCCGCGAGGCCATCGCCGCCCGGCTGCGCGACCGTCTGCCGGTCACCCGCCCCCGCAACCTGCATCTCGCCGCGGACCGAACGCCCCCCCGGCGCGTGATGCGTGCCGGCCAGAAGGTCGTGGAAGCCTTCTTCCGCTTCGACACCGCCACCGGCCCCGCCGAGGGCATCGTCCGGCTGCGGCCCGATGCTGACGGGCAATGGCGCGCCTGGATCCTGCTGACCGCGCTCGACGGCCTGCACGGCCACGGCACCGAAGCGGCGAAGCCCGACTATGCGCGCGATTTCGGTGGCGAGAACTGGCTCGACAAGCGCAACCGCGCCCGGGCCTACGCCGATCACGAGCCCGCCGTGGTGGTGGTCGGCTGCGGTCAGGCCGGGCTCGGCATCGCCGCCCGCCTCGGCCAGTTCGGCGTCGACACGCTGGTGATCGATCGCGAAGCCCGCATCGGCGACAACTGGCGCAACCGCTATCACGCGCTGACCTTGCACAACGAGGTGCACGTCAACCACCTGCCCTACATGCCGTTCCCGCCGACCTGGCCGGTTTTCATCCCCAAGGACCGGCTGGCAAGCTGGTTCGAAGCCTATGCCGAGGCGATGGAGCTGAATGTCTGGACCGGCACGGAACTGACCGGCGGACGGTTCGACGGCGACACCTGGACGCTCGACCTCAAGCGCGCCGACGGCAGCACGCGGCAAATGCGGCCGCGCCACGTTGTGTTCGCCACTGGGGTCAGCGCGATCCCGATCCGCCCCGACCTCCCCGGCCTGTCGGATTTCGCCGGCACCGTGCTGCATTCCGGCAGCTACACCGATTCTGCCGTCTGGAAAGGCCGCCGCGCCCAGATCGTCGGCACCGGCAACAGCGCCCACGACGTCGCCCAGGACCTGCACGCCGGCGGTGCCGCGGTGACGATGATCCAACGCAGCCCGACCTACATCGTCAGCCTGCAGGAGGCCCAGCGGGTCTACACGCTGTATACCGAGGGCCTGCCCACCGCCGATTGCGACCTGCTGGCAACCGCTATGCCTTTCCCCGTGTTGCAGGACGCGTATCGGATGGCAACCAAGATCTCCCGCGAGATCGACAAGCCGCTGCTCGACAAGCTCGAAGCCGCCGGCTTCCGGCTGGATGAAGACCCGGACTCGATGGGCTTCCAGATGCTCTATCTGCAGCGCGGCGGCGGTTACTATTTCAACGTCGGCTGCTCCGACCTGATCGCAGCGGGCGAGATCGGCCTGCTGCACTACGACAGCATCGACCGCTTCGTGCCCGAGGGCGCGCGTCTGAAGGACGGCAGCATCGTGCCCGCCGATCTCATCGTGCTGGCCACCGGCTACAAGAACCAGCAGGACACCGCCCGCGCCTTTCTCGGCGACGCGGTCGCCGAGCGGATCGGGCCGGTCTGGGGCTTCGATGACGGCGGGGAGCTGCGAAACATGTGGCGGCCGACCGCACAGCAAGGGCTGTGGTTCACCGCCGGAAGCCTGGCGCAATGCAGGATCTATTCGAAATATCTGGCCTTGCAGATCAAGGCCCGCGAGGCGGGGCTGATGCCCGGCGCCTGACCCGGCATCGCAGGGGAAGAAAGTGTTGGTGCCCAGAAGAAGACTCGAACTTCCACGACCTTGCGGCCACAGGTACCTGAAACCTGCGCGTCTACCAATTCCGCCATCTGGGCACCGGCCGGAAGTTCTTGCGAACCGCCTTGGGTGGGGGCGCCATGTAGCCCTGGGTCAGGGGCGCGTCAACAGGGTGTGGCGCATTTTTCGCGTTCGCGGCATATGAGAGGTCTCGACGCAGAAGGACGGGTGTCATGGCAACACGCAAGGTAGCTACGGTTTTTGGCGGTTCCGGCTTCATCGGGCGACATGTGGTCAAGCGCCTGGCCCAGGCCGGGTATGTGGTGCGCGTGGCGGTGCGCGATACCGAATCGGCGATGTTCCTCAAGCCGATGGGCGCGGTGGGACAGGTGGTGCTGCTGCGCGCTCTGGTGACCGAGCCCGAGGCCGTAGCCCGCGCCGTTGAGGGCGCCGAGGTTGTTGTCAATCTAGTAGGCATTCTCGCCGAAGGAAAATCGGGCGATTTCCAGCGCATCCACGCTGACGGCGCCGGAAACGTGGCCCGCGCGGCCGCGGCCGCCGGGGTTTCGCGGATGGTGCATGTCTCGGCGATCGGTGCCGATGCGGCGAGCCCGAGCCTCTACGCACAGTCCAAGGCCGCAGGCGAGGCACAGGTGCGTCCCGCCATGCCAGGGGCAGTGATCCTGCGCCCGTCGGTGGTGTTCGGTGCCGATGACGCGTTCTTCAACCGCTTCGGCGCGATGGCGCGGCTGTTCTGGGTGATGCCGGTAATCGGTGGCGAAACCAAGTTGCAGCCGGTGTTCGTCGGCGACGTCGCCGATGCCGTGATGGCCGGGTTGACCCGCAACGACGCGGTGGGCAAGACCTTCGAGCTCGGCGGACCGCGCGTGGCCACGTTGCGCGAATTGCAGGCCTGGGTGCTGACCCTGGCGCAGCGCACGCGACCGATGTTCACCGTGCCCGCTGGACTGGCGCAACTGCAGGCGTCGATCCTCGAAAAGCTGCCCGGCAAGCTGCTGACCACCGACCAGTTGAAGCTGCTGTCGCGCGACAACGTGGTGTCCTCCGCCGCCGCCGGGCTCGACGCGCTAGGCCTGACCGCCACGCCGATGGAGGTCGTGGTGCCGGGCTATATGCGCCGGTTCCGGCCGGGCGGGCTGCGCCGGGAGGGGTTTGTGGCGGCATAAGTCCGAATCGGTCCTATTAAATAGCGAATGCAGCGCTGTCATACCGACCGCGCATACAAAAATGGCCATATAGGGCATTAATACTGCCCTATATGGACTCGCTTCCTGCGATAACATCAGGTTAAGTTCAGGCTCCACTGCGACGCCGGAGCCGCGCGATGCCTGAACGCATGCTGCAATTCATCCGTATCGACCAGCACATGCCTCAAAAGCGTGCGGCCGAAACGCGGCGCGCCGACTTCGATGAAATCTACGGCGATTTCGATCCGTCCCAGGCCGCGGCGCAGGCCAGCCGGTGCAGCCAGTGTGGCATTCCGTTCTGTCAGGTCCACTGCCCGGTTTCCAACAACATCCCCGACTGGCTGAAGCTGACCGCCGAGGGACGGCTGGAGGAAGCCTATGAGCTGTCCTCCTCGACCAACAACTTCCCCGAAATCTGCGGCCGGATCTGCCCGCAGGACCGGCTGTGCGAAGGCAACTGCGTCATCGAGAAAGGCTTCGACAGCGTCACCATCGGCTCCGTCGAGCGCTTCATCACCGATACCGCGTTCCAAAAGGGCTGGGTGAAGCCGATCAAGCCACGCGCCGAGCGCGCGCAGTCGATGGCGATCATCGGCGCCGGGCCGGGTGGCCTCGCCGCGGCCGAGGAACTGCGCAAGCTCGGCTATCAGGTCACCGTCTATGACCGCTACGACCGTGTTGGCGGGCTGATGGTTTACGGCATCCCCAGCTTCAAGCTGGAGAAGGACATCGTGCTGCGCCGCTGGAAGCTGCTGGAGGATGGCGGCGTCCGCTTCGTGCTGAACACTGAGATCGGCCGCGACATCAGCTTCGCCGAATTGCGCGCCCGTCATGACGCGGTGCTGGTTGCCACCGGCGTCTACAAAGCGCGCGACATTGGCGGCCCCGGCTCTGGCTTGGACGGCATCGTGCCCGCGCTCGATTTCCTGACCGCGGCCAACCGCATCGGACTGGGCGACAGCGTGGCCGCGTTCGCCGATGGCACGCTTAATGCTGCCGGGCGCGACGTGGTGGTGATCGGCGGTGGCGATACCGCGATGGACTGCGTGCGCACCGCCGTGCGGCAGGGCGCGACCTCGGTGAAATGCCTCTACCGCCGCGACAAGGCCAACATGCCCGGCTCGATGCGCGAGGTGAAGAACGCGGAGGAGGAAGGCGTCGAGTTCGTCTGGCTCGCTGCCCCCGAAGCCTTCATGGGCCAAGGCACGGTCAGCGGTGTGCGCGCCGTGCGCATGCATCTCGGCCTGCCCGACGCCTCCGGCCGCCAGTCGGTCGAGCCGGTCGAAGGCAGCCGTTTCGACGTTCCGGCCGGCCTGGTGATCAAGGCGCTTGGCTTCGACCCCGAAGACCTGCCGACCGCCTTCGGCTGCCCTGATCTGCCGGTGACCCGCTGGGGCACGCTGCGGGTGGACCACCGCAGCTTCATGACCGCCCTGCCCGGCGTGTTCGCCGCCGGCGACATCGTCCGTGGTGCCTCGCTCGTGGTATGGGCGATCCGCGATGGGCGCGACGCCGCCCTTCAGATGCACCTTCACATCCAGAACGCCGTTCAAACAGCGCACGCTGCGGAGTAGACGCCATGCACATGTTCGCCCGGGCTTTCATCCTGTTGCTGCTGCCCTTCGCAGCCGCCGCGCAATCCAGTTCCACCATCATCTCGCTGGCACCCGCCGCCGGAGATTCGACGATTACTCCCACGCAGGGCAAACCGTCCTCGACCGAGGCACCGACCAGCAACACGCCTGCCACCGCGCCCGTGCGCCAGCAGCCGGCACCGATCAGCGCCGAGGCGCTGAAGGAAGCCAAGATGCTGACCGAAGTCCTCGGCGTGCCGCTGCAGGCCAAGACGCTGATGTCGCAGGTGCGGGACCAGGTGATCGCGGCCACCATCAGCGCCAGCGGCAAGAGCCCGGCTGAGGCCGCCGCGATCGCCGATGAGCTGATGATGCCGGAATTCACCTCCCATGAGGCAGACCTGGTGAACCTGCTGACCGTGCCCTGGGCGCTCGGTTTCACGCCTGACGAGATGCGTGACCTGCGCGCCTTCTACCTGACGCCACTGGGCAAGCGCGTGCTGGCGGCGATGCCAAAGGTGACGCAGCAATCCATCCAGGTCGGCCAGGAATGGATGCAGAAAAACTTCCGCGAAGCCGTCACCAAGCATAGCGACGAATTGAAGTCCCGCGGCCTGAAGTTCTGAGCACGGAGCACCGACGATGACCCATATTCCCGCCGGCGAGCAATTCGTGCACGACTGGGACGCCAACGCCGCCCGCCTGTCCGAGACCTATGACCCCGCGATGGAGCACGATGCCTGCGGCGTCGGCCTGGTCGCGGCGCTCGACGGCAAGCGCCGCCGCGACGTGGTACAGGCGGGCATCGATGCGCTGAAGGCGGTGTGGCATCGCGGCGCGGTCGACGCCGACGGCAAGACCGGCGACGGCGCCGGCATCCATATCGAGATCCCGCGCGATTTCTTCGCCGAGGCCGTCGAGCGCGGCGGCGACACCGTGCGCCCCGGCCCGATAGCCGTTGGCCAGGTGTTCCTGCCGAAGACCGATCTTTCCGCACAGGAGCGCTGCCGGCAGATCGTCGAAAGCGAGATCCTGGCGTTCGGCTACCAGATCTATGGCTGGCGCCAGGTGCCGATCAACGTTGCCGTGATCGGCGAGAAAGCCAACGCGACGCGCCCCGAGATCGAGCAGATCATGATCTGGAACGCCCGCGGCAGCAGCGAAGCGGCCTTCGAGCGCGACCTGTTCGTGATCCGCCGCCGTATCGAGAAGCAGGCGATTGCAGCGCAGATTCCCGAGCTGTACTTCTGCTCGCTGTCCTGCCGCTCGATCATCTACAAGGGGATGTTCCTGGCCGAGAGCCTTTCGGAATTCTACCCCGATCTGCTCGACGAGCGCTTTGTCAGCCGCTTCGCGATCTATCACCAGCGCTATTCCACCAACACTTTTCCCACCTGGCGGCTGGCACAGCCGTTCCGCATGCTGGCGCATAACGGCGAAATCAACACCGTCACCGGCAACATCAACTGGATGAAGAGCCACGAGACCAGGCTGTCCAGTCCGGATCTCGATTCCTACATGGAAGACATCAAGCCGGTGATCCAGGCCGGCGGTTCGGACACGGCGACGCTGGACAACGTGTTCGAGGTGCTGGTGCGCGCCGAGCGCGACGCGCCGATGGTCAAGGCGATGATGATCCCCGCCTCCATCGGCAACGACGCGACGATGAAGCAGGCGCACAAGGATATGTTCCTGTACTGCAACGCGGTGATGGAGCCGTGGGACGGCCCGGCCGCGATCGCGGCCACCGACGGCCGCTGGGTGATCGCCGGGCTCGACCGCAACGGCTTGCGCCCGCTGCGCTACACCGTGACCCGGCACAAGATGCTGATCGTCGGTTCGGAAACCGGGATGGTGAAGCTCGACGAGAGCGACATCCTGGAGAAGGGCCGCGTCGGCCCCGGCCAGACCATCGGCATGGACCTCGATAACGTGAAATTCTATCACGACGAGGAAATGAAGGACATGCTCGCCGCCCGCCAGCCGTTCGGCGAGTGGGCCAAGCGCATCAGCCAGATCGACCACATCGTGAAGACCGATGCCCCCGAGCCCGTCGCCTACGAGGGCGAAGCGCTGCGCCGGCGGCAGCTTGCGGTCGGCACCACGCTGGAAGAGCTGGAGATGATCCTGCACCCGATGGTGGAGGATGCGCAGGAAGCCGTCGGCAGCATGGGCGACGACACGCCGCTGGCCGTGCTGTCGGACAAGTATCGCGGACTGCACCATTTCTTCCGGCAAACCTTCAGCCAGGTGACCAACCCGCCGATCGACAGCCTGCGCGAAACCCGCGTGATGTCGCTGAAGACCCGGCTGGGCAATCTCGGCAATGTGCTCGCCGAGGAAAGCAGCCAGTTCGACATCCTGCAGTTGGAAAGCCCGGTGTTGTCCACCGCCGAGTTCAAGGCGATGCAGGCGCGGATGGGCGCCGCGGTCTGCGTGGTTGACTGCACCTTCCCGGTCGCCGACGGAGAGCCTGGCCTGCGCGCCGCGCTGGAACGCATCCGCCGCGATGCCGAGGAAGGCGTGCGCGCCGGCTGCACCCATGTGGTGCTGACCGACGAAGCCACCGGACCCGACCGCGCCGCCATCCCGATGATCCTGGCCACCGGCGGCGTACACACCCATCTCGTCCGCTCCAGCCTGCGCACCTTCACCAGCCTGAACGTGCGCTCGGGCGAGTGCCTCGATGTGCATTACTTCGCCGTGCTGATCGGCGTTGGCGCCACCACGGTGAACGCCTATCTGGCGCAGGAGAGCATCGCGGACCGGCATCGCCGCGGGCTGTTCGGCAACATCTCGCTGAAGGAAGCCGTCGGCCGCTACAAGAAAGCGGTGGACAAGGGCCTGCTGAAGGTGATGTCGAAGATGGGCATCTCGGTGATCTCGTCCTATCGCGGCGGCACCAATTTCGAGGCGGTCGGCCTGTCGCGCACCCTGGTTGCCGAATTCTTCCCCGGCATGCAGTCCCGCATCTCCGGCATCGGCCTGTCGGGCATCGCGCGCAAGGCGCTGAACCTGCACGCGGCGGCGTGGAACGGCGACGTCGCCACGTTGCCGGTCGGCGGCGTCTACAAGCTGCGCCGCAGCGGCGAGGCGCATGCGTTCGACGGCAAGCTGATCCACATGCTGCAGGAGGCCGTGGCCACCGACAGCTTCAGCACCTATCGCCGCTATGCCGAGGAGGTGCGCAAGCTGCCGCCGATCGCGCTGCGCGACCTGCTGGATTTCCGCACCGACGCGGTGACCCCGATTGCGGTCGACGATGTCGAAAGCATCACCGAGATCCGCAAGCGGCTGGTTTCGCCCGGAATCTCGCTCGGCGCGCTGAGCCCCGAGGCGCATGAGACGCTCTCGATCGCGATGAACCGCATCGGCGCGAAGTCCGACAGCGGCGAAGGCGGCGAGGACCCCGAGCGCGGCACCCCACGCCCGAACGGCGACAACGCGTCCTCGGCGATCAAGCAGATCGCTTCGGGCCGGTTCGGCGTCACCGCCGAATACCTCAACGCCTGCCGCGAGATCGAGATCAAGGTCGCCCAGGGCGCCAAGCCCGGCGAGGGCGGGCAGTTGCCCGGCTTCAAGGTGACCGGCCTGATCGCCAAGCTGCGCCATGCCACCCCCGGCGTGATGCTGATCAGCCCGCCGCCGCATCACGACATCTACTCGATCGAAGACCTGGCGCAGCTGATCTACGACCTCAAGCAGATCAACCCCGACGCCTCGGTCTGTGTGAAGCTGGTGGCGCGCAGCGGCATCGGCACGATCGCGGCCGGCGTGGCCAAGGCGAAGGCCGATGCCATCCTGGTCTCCGGCCACTCGGGGGGCACCGGCGCGAGCCCGCAGACCTCGGTGAAGTTCGCCGGCCTGCCCTGGGAGATGGGGCTGTCGGAGACGCATCAGGTGCTGATGCTGAACCGGCTGCGCCACACCGTGAAGCTGCGCACCGATGGCGGGCTGAAGACCGGGCGCGACGTGGTGATCGCCGCCATGCTCGGCGCCGAGGAATTCGGCATCGGCACGGCGTCCCTGGTGGCGATGGGCTGCATCATGGTGCGGCAGTGCCACTCCAACACCTGCCCCGTCGGCGTCTGCTCGCAGGACGAGAAGCTGCGCGCGAAGTTCGAGGGCACGCCGGAGAAGGTGATCAACCTGTTCAGCTTCATCGCCGAGGATGTGCGCCAGATCCTGGCGAGCCTGGGCGTGAAGCGGCTGGCCGATGTGATCGGCCGCACCGACCTGCTGCGCCAGGTCAGCCGCGGTTCGGACTTCCTCGACGATCTCGACCTCAACCCGCTGCTGGTGCAGGCCGACCCCGGCCCCTACGCGCGCTACTGCACGCTGGTCGGCCGCAACGAGGTGCCGGAGACGCTGGACGCGCAGATGATCGCCGACGCCGATCCGCTGTTCCAGCGCCGCGAAAAGATGCAGTTGCAGTACAACATCCGCAACACGCATCGCGCCATCGGCACCAAGCTGTCGAGCAAGATCACTCGGCAATACGGGATGTCCGGCCTGCAGGAAGGTCACCTCACCGTGCGCCTGCGCGGTTCGGCCGGGCAGTCGCTGGGGGCCTTCGCGGTGCAGGGGCTGAAGCTCGAAGTGTTCGGCGACGCCAATGACTACGTGGGCAAGGGCCTGTCGGGCGCCACCATCGTTGTGCGCCCGGCGCCGTCGTTCAACGCGCCGAGCCAGACCAACACCATCATCGGCAACACCGTGCTTTATGGGGCCACCGCCGGCGCGCTGTTCGCCGCTGGCCAAGCCGGCGAGCGCTTCGCGGTGCGGAACTCGGGCGCGATTGCCGTCGTCGAGGGCACGGGCTCCAACGCCTGCGAATACATGACCGGCGGCACGGTGGTGATCCTGGGCGCGGTCGGCGATAATTTCGGCGCCGGCTTCACCGGCGGCATGGCCTTCGTCTACGACCCCGACGGCACCTTCGAGCGCCGGGTGAATCCCGACAGCATCACCTGGCAGCGGGTGCAGAGCACCCATTGGGCGGGCCTGCTGCACGAGATGGTGACGCGCCATGCCGAGGAGACGCACAGCCGCTACGCCGCCATGCTGCTGCACGACTGGGACCGCACCTTGCCGCGCTTCTGGCAGATCGTGCCCAAGGAGTTCGTGAAGTATCTGGCGCAGCCGCTGACCGACACGGCGCAAGCCATCAGCGCCTGAGGCGCCACAGTGGCGCCTGACGGCTGCGGGTTGGCGGCTCGCGGCGGCAATGCGATAAGGCGGTGATGCGACTCCTGTATCACCTCCCGCTGTCGCCCTATTGCCGCAAGATCCGGCTGCTGCTGGCCGAAAAGCGGCTGAGCTTTGAGCTGCGCATGGAAAAGGTGTGGGAGCGCCGGCTGGATTATCTCGACCTCAATCCAGCCGGAACGGTGCCTTGCCTGATCGAGGATAACGCGCTGACCATTCCGGGTTCGGCGGTAATCAGCGAGTATCTCGACGAGGCCTATCCCGACACACCGATGCTGGGCAACACGCTGGCCGAGCGGGTCGAGGTGCGCCGGCTCACCGCGTGGTTCGACGAGAAATTCGCCGCCGAAGTCACCAACAACCTGATGGGCGAAAAATACCTCAAGCGCGTCGCCGGGCGCGGTCACCCCGACGCCACCGCCCTGCGCCAGGGCTACACCCAGCTGCGCGAGCATCTGTTCTATCTCGGCTGGCTGGTCGAGGCGCGGCCCTATCTGTGCGGCAACACCGTCACCGTGGCCGATCTGGCGGCGGCCGCGCATCTCTCGGTGCTGGACTTCCTCGGCGATGTCGACTGGAGCATCAGCCCGCACACGCATGACTGGTACGCAAGGATGAAATCGCGCCCCAGCTTCCGCCCGCTGCTGGCCGATCGCGTGCCCGGCATCGTACCCCCGGCGCACTACACCAACCTGGATTTCTGACGCCCGCCCTTGCAGCAGGGGGAGCGAGGGGCTACCTGACCCCCGCATCAGAATCCGAGCCGCCCCCCATGGCCGACGCCACACAATTCCTGCCCAACGCCACCATTCACCTGCATAAGCACGACCTGCCGCCCGGCCTGTCGCTCGGCCCGGTCGTCGCGGTCGATACCGAGACCATGGGCCTCGACCCCAGGCGCGACCGGCTGTGCCTGGTGCAGCTCTCCGGCGGCGACGGGCAGGCGCATCTGGTGCAACTGATCCCCCCCGAACTCGGCGGGCGCGGCTATGACTGCCCGAACCTGAAGGCGATGATGGCCGACACGGCGGTGACCAAGCTGATGCATTTCGCCCGCTTCGATGTCGGCATGCTGCAGCATCGCCTCGGCATCACGGTCGCGCCGGTGAAATGCACCAAGATCGCCGCCAAGCTGGTGCGCACCTTTACTGACCGGCACGGGCTGAAGGATCTCTGCCGCGAGCTGATCGGCGTCGAACTGTCCAAGCAGCAGCAGACCTCCGACTGGGGCGCGGTGGAGCTGACCCGCGAGCAGATGGCCTATGCCGCGTCGGACGTGCTGTATCTGCACGCGCTGTGGGCCAAGCTCGAGGCGCTGCTGATCCGCGAGCACCGGCTCGACCTCGCCGAAGCGTGCTTTGCCTTCCTGCCTGCCCGTGGCCGGTTGGACGTGCTCGGTTGGGACGAACCTGATATATTCGCCCACTGAGTCCGATCGCCCCGGCGATTGACACGGCACCGTGGGATAATTTACCGCAGGATATCATGACCGCAGCGCCGGCCCGGCTTCGCGAAGACATCGACGTCGCCCGCACGGTGCTTGCCACCGAGGCCGCCGGATTGCGCGCGCTCGCCGACGCGCTGGATGACAGCTTTACCCAAGCGGTCTCCAGCCTCGCCGCCACCACCGGGCGCGTCGTCGTCTCCGGCATGGGCAAATCCGGCCATGTCGCGCGCAAGATCGCCGCCACCTTCGCTTCCACCGGCACGCCGTCGCAGTTCGTGCACCCCGCCGAGGCCAGCCATGGCGATCTCGGCATGATCGTGCCGGGCGATCTCGTGCTGGCGATCTCCAATTCCGGCGAAACCCGCGAACTGGCCGACCTGATCGCCCATACCCGCCGCCATGCGATCCCGCTGGTGGCGATCTCCGGCAGTGCCGACAGCACGCTGGCGCGCGCCGCCGATGTGGCACTCACCTTGCCGCGCGCGCCCGAGGCCTGCCCGATGGGCCTGGCACCGACCACATCGACCACCATGCAGCTTGCTTTGGGCGACGCGCTGGCTGTCGCCCTGCTCACCCGCCGCGGCTTCGGCCCGGCCGATTTCCGTCAGTTCCACCCCGGCGGCAAGTTGGGCGCGGCACTGAAGCGGGTGCGCGACCTGATGCATACCGGCGATGAACTGCCGCTGGCCGCTCCCGGCATGCCGATGCGCGAGGCGCTGCTGGTGATGACCGCGAAGCGCTTCGGCTGCGTCGGCGTCATCTCGCCGGATGGCAGCCTGATCGGCATCTTCACCGATGGAGATCTGCGCCGCGCCATGGCGCCCGATCTGCTGGACCGCACGCTGGGCAGCGTGATGCATGGCGAACCGCGCACAATCGGTGTCGAGGCGCTGGCCGCCGAGGCGCTGCACGAAATGAACGCCCGCGCCCGGCCGATCACCACGCTGTTCGTGCTGGACGCCAATCGCCGCCCGGTCGGCATCCTGCATATGCACGACCTCTTGCGCGCCGGGGTGGCATGAACGTGGCCCGGATGCCGATGGCCGGCCTGCCGCGCGGCAAGGCCTCCCGGAGTGCCATCGCACGCCGGCGCGTGTTCGTGGCCATGGCCAAGCTGCTGCTGCCGGCCGCCGCAGTGGCCTTGCTGGTGCTGCTGGCGATCTGGCCCGAACTGCATCGCGATGCCGATAACGGCCGGCTGACCTACCGCCGCCTCAGCGTCACGCCAGAAAGCGGTGAGCTGTCCGAGCCGCGCTATCGCGGCGTCAATGCCGCGGGGCGGCCCTATACCATCACCGCCGCGCGGGCCAAGCAGTCCTCGCAGAACCGCACCGACCTCTCCGCGCCAATCGCCGACATGATCACCGAATCGGGTGCATGGGTCATGCTCCACTCCGCCCAGGGGGTCTACCTGCCGAAGGATGGCCAGCTCGATCTTTCCGGCGAAGTCACCCTTTATCGCGAGGACGGAATGACCGCCTCCACCAATACCGCCACCGTCGATCTGCGCGAAGGCGCCGCCACCGGTGCCGCGCGCATTCATGCCGAAGGGCCGTTCGGCACGCTCGATGCCCAGGGGTTCACCGTGCTCGACCATGGCAACGTGATGCAGTTCACCGGCCCGGCCCGGCTGATCATGAACGAGGGACGCAAGTGAAGCGCGCATTGTTCCTGCTCGCCCTGGTCGCCACTCCTGCCCTGGCGCAGGAGCTGGATCTTTCGCATGGCGGGCCGATCACGGTTGACGCCCGCGACGGCTTCGAATGGCGCGAAAACGAGCGCCTGGTGATCGCCACCGGCGATGCCCGCGCCACCCGCGGCACCTCGACGGTGATCGCCGACAAGCTGACCGCCTATTATCGCAAGAAGACCGGCGCCAAGCCGGTCGCCGCCACCGACACCGAGGGCGGCAACGAGATCTATCGCCTGGTCGCCGACGGCCATGTCCGCATCTTCACCCCGACCGACGAGGCCGTGGGCGATCATGCCGTCTACGACATCGATCAGGCCGTGCTGGTGATGACGGGCGGCAACCTGCGCATGACCACGCCGCAGCAACTGATCACCGCGCGGGACAGCCTGGAATACTGGTCGGACAAGCATATGTCGGTCGCCCGCGGCAATGCCGTGGTGATCACCTCGGACGCGCGGCGGCTGGCCGGCGACACGCTGGTCGGCTACTCCGAACCCTCCGACCCCAATGCGCCGAAGCCGCAGAAGACCTCGACCGACATCCCGGGCGGCGGCGGCGACCTGAAGCGGATCGAGGCGTTCGGCAATGTCGAGGTGCGCACCGCCACCGACATCGTACGCGGCGCGCGCGGCGTCTATGTCACCGCCACTCAGATTGCCCGCGTGGTCGACAATGTCCGCATTACCCACGGTGATTCGCAGATGAACGGCGCGGCGGCCGACATCAACATGGCCACCGGCATCGCCCATCTGGTCTCCCCGCCTGGCCGGCGGGTACAGGGCCTGATCGTGCCGAATGACACCAAGGGCAAACCGGTGCCAAAACCGTGAACCCGCGTCTCAGCGTTCTCGAAGGCAGCGGCGGGCTGATCGCCACCGGTGTCGGCAAGACCTACCGCAAGCGCCCGGTGGTGCGGAATGTCACCGTGCGGGTCAATCGCGGCGAGGCCGTCGGCCTGCTTGGCCCGAACGGCGCGGGCAAGACCACGACGTTCTACATGATTGTCGGGCTGGTGAAGCCAGATACCGGCTCGATCAGCCTCGATGGCGCCGACATCACCGGCCTGCCGATGTATCGGCGCGCCCGGCTGGGCATCGGCTATCTGCCGCAGGAGGCCAGCGTGTTCCGCGGCCTGAACGTCGAGCAGAACGTGATGGCCGCACTCGAGGTGGTGTTTACCGACCGCGAGGAGCGCGAGCACATGCTCGACGAACTGCTCGCCGAGTTCGGCATCGGCCATCTGCGCCGCACGCCGGCTTTGGCGCTGTCGGGCGGCGAGCGGCGGCGGGTCGAGATCGCGCGCGCGCTGGCGACGCAGCCGAACTACATCCTGCTCGATGAGCCGCTCGCCGGCATCGACCCGATCGCGGTCGGCGAAATCCGCGACCTCGTCGGGCACCTGAAGGACCGCGACATCGGCGTGCTGATCACCGACCACAACGTGCGTGAGACGCTGGAGATCATCGACCGTGCTTACATCCTGCACGATGGCCAGGTGCTGATGGAGGGCCGGCCCAGCGAAGTCGTCGCGCATGACGACGTCCGCCGCGTCTATCTCGGCGAGCGCTTCAGCCTTTAGGCCAGCCGACGACCTCGACTTCCCGCCGTTCCGCCGCCGCGACGCCCGCGGCCTCGATGCAGGCCACCAGCTCGCCCGCCTGCGCCGCGCTTACCGGCAGCGCCGCCGTGCCGCCGATCGCCGCCAGCATCGCCAGCCACTCCCGCTCCAGCGCCCGCAGCATCCAGGCGGGTTCCGCCGCGCCGGGCACCTCGGTCCAGCGTCCCTCGCGCCCGATGCTGAGCCCGGTCTCGGTGTTCAGCCGCAGCAGCCCGCCCTCGCAGGCGATCTCGGTGTCATTGACCATGGTGGCATCGCGATAGCCGACGCTGGACAGCGTGCCGAGTTCCCCCCCGGCAAAGCGCAGCAGCACCTGCTCGACATCCGGCACCTTCTGGTCATGAAACAGGTTGCCCGCCATCGCCGCCACACTCGCCACCGGCGCATCCATCAGCCACACCAGCCGGTCCAGCGCATGAATGCCGGCGGTCAGCAGCATGCCGCCGCCGGTTTCCCGCGCGAGGTGCCAGGGCCTGCGGTTGCTTTCCATCCAGCGCTTCAGCATCGCGCTGCGCCCCCACAGCGGACGGCCCAACGAACCCTGGGTCAATAGTTCCCGCGCCCGCAGCCCGGTCAGCGAAAATCGCGAGATCTGCCCCACCAGCAGATGTACACCGGCGGCCGCCGCCGCGCGGTGCATCGCCACGCATTCGGTCAGCGTCGGGGCCATCGGCTTTTCCACCAGCACATGCCGCCCGGCCTGTGCCGCCGCGATCGCGATCGGCGCATGCAGATGATGCGGCGTGGTCACCAGCACGACATCGACCGCCGGGTCATCCAGCAATTCCCGCCAGTCGGCGCACGCCCGTCCGCCATAGGCGGCGGCAAACGCCGCGCTGCCCGCCGCATCGCCGGCGGCGGCCGCGACGATCCGGACTCCCGGCACCGCCGCCATCGCCTGTGCGTGCTGGGCGGCGAAGAACCCCGCCCCGGCAATCCCAACCCCGATCATCGCCCCGCCTCCCGGTAGATCCGGTCCACCATCCGCATCGCCTTGAGATAATCGGCGAACCCAACCAGCGGCGGAGCACTACGCCGCAGCCGGTCCAGCGTATCGGCCATGAAAGCCCGGTAGCGGTGCGCAGCCGGCAGCGGCTCCAGCATGCGGCACACCCCGTCATCCAGCGTGGTCACGCTGCAGGTGTCGCCACGATCGATCAGCGTCGCGCCCGAGGCTGCCACCCGCCACTCGAAATCCCCGCCCGGCGCCATCGAGGCATAGGTATAGCCGGCTTCCACCGTCACCACCGGCCCGCCGGGCCGGCTCAACAGCGCCACCGCGTAATCCTCCACCGCCTCGCCATGCGCGGTATGACGCACCGCGGCGCCGCTTAGCTCGGGCGCCTCGGCCTCGAACAACATCAGCGCGGCATCGACCGCGTGCAGGCCCAGATTTCTCAACGCCCCGCCGCCGCCCACCGCGGGATCGAGCAGCCAGGGCACGCCATCGACGCGATAGCGCTCCGGCGGCCCGTTGACGATGCGGAACTGCGCATGCGCCAACCGGCCAAACCGGCCGGCCGCCTGCAGCCGCGCGATCTCCGTCCATAGCGGGCTGCACCGGTTTGCCAGCGGCACCGCGACAAAATCCGCTGCCCCCGGCGCGATCTCCGCCAGAATGGCGCTGTTCGGCGCCGCCGGCTTCTCCAGCATCATCGGCAGATGGTCCGCCAGGCAGAGCCGCGCAACATCCGGCACATCCGAAGGGTGGCCCATCACCACCACCAGATCCGGCCGCGCCGCCAGCATCGCCCCCAGCCCCATCGCCGCACAGCCATTCGCCGCCGCGAAATGGCTGGCGACACCCGGCTCCGGGTCCCACACTCCCGCTGGCTCAGCCCCGGCATGGCGGATCGCGTCGAGATGCATCCCCGCATGCCAGTGCCCAACCCCCGCCAATGCCACCCGCATGAACCGCGCTCCTTGAATTGCCCTACGCTGGCATGTTGACACTTGTAGGACAAGTGGATATCCAACGTAGCCATGTTCGGCAAAACCCTGACCACGCTGCACCGGCCCAAGCTGCTGCATGTTTCGGTGCAGGAGAGTCTGAAGGCGTATATCGCCGAGAACCGGTTCGCCGCCGGCCAGCCTTTGCCGCCGGAAAGCGAACTCGCGCAGTTGCTCGGCGTCAGCCGCGGTTCGGTGCGCGAGGGCATTCGCGCCCTGGAATCGCTGGGCATCGTCGAATGCCGGCGCGGCATCGGGGTGTTTGTTGCGGCGTTTTCCTTTGCCCCGCTGCTCGACAATCTCGCCTTCGGCCTGCGCGCCACGCTGCGCGAGATCGCCGAAGTGCTGCAGATCCGCCGCACCCTGGAAGTCGCGCTGATCGCCGAAGCGATGGCCGCGATGTCGGACGCCGATATCGCCGACCTCCGCCGCATCACCGAGCGCATGCGCGAGCGCGCCGCGCGCGGCGAGTCCTTCGCACTGGAGGATCAGCTGTTCCACCAGACGCTGTTCCGCGGCCTGGGCAACGCGACGCTGCTGCACCTGCTCGATATTTTCTGGCTGGCCTTCTTCAAGGCCTCCAACGACCTGACGCTCGACAACCCCCACCCGATGGACACCTGGCGCGATCACGACGCCATCGTCGACGCGCTCGCGGCGCGCGATGTCGCGGCCGCGCAGTCCCGCCTTGCCCAGCATTACCACGGCATAACAAAACTGCTTGCCCTAAAGGAAACGCCATGATCACCCGCAGGTCCCTCGCCCAGATCACCATCGCCGCGCCGCTGCTCGCCACCGGTCTCGGCCGAAGTGCCGGCGCGCAAGCCGCGCGCACCATCTCCGGCGGCTTCGATGTCGGCCCCGGCGGCATGCCGGGCAATTTCAACCCGATGACGGCGACGGCGGGGTTCACCTGGCTGACGCTGTATCTCGAGCCGCTGGTGATCTACGACGCCAAGCTGGAAACCGTGGTCGGCGCGCTCGCCACCTCCTACAGCGTCAGCGCCGATCAGCTCACCTACACCTTCAAGCTGGCCGATACGCGCTGGCATGACGGGCAGGCCTTCACGTCCGCCGATGTGCGCTTCACCATCGAGCTTGCGAAGAACGCAGCCTCCGGCTCGACCTTTGCCGCGCGCCTCGGCGCCATCGCATCGGTCGAGACGCCGGATGCGCGCACCGCGATCCTGAAGCTGTCGGCACCCAACGCCGGACTGCTGGATACGCTGACCAAGGTGATGATCCTGCCGCAGCACGCGTTGGCCGCGATCCCGCCGGCCGATCTGCCGCGGCATGCCTGGTGGTCGACCAGCCCGATCGGCACCGGGCCGTTCAAGTTCACCCGCTATGTCAGCGGCCAGTATGTCGCACTGTCCGCCAACGCCGATTTCCGCGGCGGCAAGCCGCAGGTCGACAGCGTGGTGAACCGCTATTTCGAGAGCACCGCCGGCGCCGTGGCCGCGTTGCGCTCGGGGGAGATCCAGTTCTCGTATGTCGAGGCCGACGACGTTGCCAATTTCCGCAACAACCCAGCCTTCCGCGTCATCGAGGGCAATTCCTTCGTGGTGAACTACCTGGGCTTCAACCAGGAAGTTCCGGTGTGGAAGGATTTGCGGGTGCGCCGGGCCGTGATGCATGCGATCGACCGCGCGGCGATCATCAATTCGCTGTATGGCGGCGCGGCGGTGGCGGCGAATTGCGGCTATGTCGCACCGGCCTTCGTGCCGGCTGGGCTGGATGCCTATCCGCATGACGTCGCCAAGGCGAAAGCGCTGCTGGCCGAGGCCGGGTGGGACAAGATCAACGGTGCCAAGCCGATCACCCTGCTGACCTACTACAATGCCCCGCTCGCCATCAACGTGATGGCGGCGATCCAGGCGATGCTGGCCGAGGTCGGTATCAATGTGGTGCCGCGGGTGGTCGATGTGCCGACATATAACAGCTTGGTCTATGCCGCGACGCCGGACTGGAACAGCTTCGCGATGGTCTATGCCGGGCTGCAGAACGGGCCGGACCCCAGCATCATCAATATCGGCCTGAACGAGAAGCAGATCCCGCCCGCCGGCGCCAATATCATGCGGGTGCGGATGCCGAAGCTGAGTGCGGCGTTTGATGCCGCGCTCGGCGAGACGGATGCCGGCAAGCGGCCGGCGCGGTATCAGGATGTGTGCAAGGTGATGAACAGCGAGTTGCCCTGGGGCACACTGTGGGTCACCGCGCGTTACGGCATCGCTTCGACCAAGCTGAAGGACTTCACCTGGATCCCCGCCCCCGCCGGCGGGCCCTATGAGGCGCATCCGGAGCGTTGGTCGATCTGATCTGATGCCGCGCACCCTGCGCTACGCAGGGCGCCGGTTGCTGGCCGGTGCGGCCATGCTGCTGGCGCTCAGCGTGCTGGTGTTTCTGCTGCTGCGCGCCGCACCGGGCGATCCGGTCGATGCGTTCGTGAACCCCTCCGTCGCCATGTCCCCGCAGGACATGACGGCGCTGCGGGAGCGGCTGGGGCTGGATCAGCCCTTGCCGGTGCAGTACCTGGCCTGGCTGGCGCAGGCGTTCCGGGGCGAGTTCGGCTATTCGCTGCAGGGCACCGGAGAGCCGGTGCTGCCGCTGGTGATCTCCAGGCTGGGGCCGACCCTGCTGCTAATGGCGACGGGGTTGAGCCTGGCGATCGTGCTGGGGATCTCGGGCGGGGTGGCAGGCGCAGTGCGGCGCAACGGCGCGGTTGATCTGGGGCTTTCGGTGCTGGCGTTTCTGGGCATTTCCAGCCCGGCGTTCCTCAGCGCGCTGCTGGGGCTGTATGTGTTTTCGGTGCGCCTGGGCGTCGCGCCCTCGGGCGGGATGCTGACGCCGGGGGTGCCGTTCGCGCTCGGCGATCTGGCGGCGCATCTGCTGCTGCCCGGGCTGCTGCTGTCGGTGGGGCATACCGCGCTGATCATGCGCTACACCCGCAGCGCCATGCTGGAAGTGCTGAACCAGGACTACATCCGCACCGCGCGGGCCAAGGGGGCGCGGGAAATTTCGGTCATCGCGCGCCATGCGCTGCGTAATGCGCTGCTGCCGGTAGTGACGCTGATCGGCTCCACCATCGGCATCGCCGTTGGCGGCGCGGTGTTTATCGAGAGCGTGTTCAACTGGCCCGGCATGGGGCTGATGATGGTGACCGCGGTGCGGGCGCGGGATTATCCGGTGATCATGGGCGCGGCTTTGGTGATCGGGGCGTTCGTGATCGTGCTGAACCTGCTGACAGATCTGGCCTATGCGGTGATCGATCCGCGCATCCGGGTCGGCTGAGATGGCCGCGAACCAAAGCCCGACGCGCCGTGCCCTGCAACGCTTCCTGCGCAACCGCGCGGCGCTGGCCGGGATAGCGCTCCTGCTGCCGCTATTGCTCATGGTGGCCAGCTATCCGTTGTGGCTGCGCTATGGGCCGAACAGCGTTGACCTGCTGGCGCGCAACGCGCCGCCGGGGGGGCGGCACTGGCTGGGCACCGATGGCGTCGGGCGCGATGTGCTGGCGCGGCTGATGCAGGGGGGGCGCACTTCGCTGGAGGTTGCCGCACTTTCGGTGTCGATTTCGCTGGCGATCGGGTTTCTGGTCGGTGCGCTGGCGGCGTTTGGCGGGCGCTGGGCGGATGGCGCGACGATGCGGTTCGTCGATCTGGCGATGACCTTGCCACCGGTGATCCTGCTGCTTGTGCTGGCCTCGATCACCGGGACCGGGCTGTGGCCGACGATCTGGGTGATTGCGCTGCTGTCCTGGCCGGTGCTGGCGCGCATGGTGCGCGCGCGGCTGCTGGAGGTGCGCGAGCGGGATTTCGTGATCGCGGCGCGCGGCATGGGGGGCCGGGGTGGGGCATCTGCTGTTCCGGCACGGGCTGCCCAACAGCATCGATATCCTGGTGGTCTACGCCACCTTGCAGATCGCCAACGCCATCCTGCTGGAGGCCGGGCTGTCGTTCCTGGGCCTTGGCATCCCGCCGCCCGAGGCGAGCTGGGGCAACATGATGAACGCGGCACAGTCCACCGTGGTGCTGGAACATTATGTCTGGCTGTGGATGGCGCCTGGCGTCGCCCTGGTACTGACCGTGCTGGCCATCAACTTTGTCGGCGATGGCCTGCGCGACGCTTTCGATCCACGTTCCGGTCTCAACTGAGGAAACTGAACCATGCCCGCATTCCACGGCGTCATCCCGCCCGTCGTCGTTCCGCTGACCACCGATTATCAGGTGGATTGGCCGAGCTACACCAAGGTGCTCGAACATCTGCTCGCCGGGGGCGTGCATGGGTTGTTCGTGCTCGGCTCCACCAGCGAGGTGGTGTTCCATGATGAAGCCACACGGCGGCAGATCGTGGCGCATTCGGTGAAGGTGGCGAACGGCCGCGCGCCGGTGCTGGCCGGGGTGATCGACCCGGCGACCGACCGGATGATCGGCCACGCCAAGGCGGCGAAGGCCGAAGGCGCGGCGGCGATCGTGGTGACCGCGCCGTTCTATACCCGCACCAGCGCGCCGGAGATCGAGGATCATTTCCGCTACGTGCATGACGCGGTGGATATCCCGATGGTGGCCTATGACATTCCGGTCTGCGTGCACTCCAAGCTTGACCGGGCGATGATTTCGCGGTTGGCGCGCGACAACGTCATTGTCGGACTGAAGGACAGCAGCGGCGATGATGGCAATTTCCGCTATGTGCTCAGCGACCTGGCCGACAGGCCGGATATCTCGTTGATGACCGGTTCGGAGATTGTGGTCGATTCCGTGCTGGCGATGGGGGCGCATGGTGTGGTGCCCGGGCTCGGCAATGTCGATCCGGCCGGGTATGTGCGGCTGTGGGATGCCGCACAGCGCGGCGACTGGGCGGCGGCGCGGGCCGAGCAGCAGCGGCTGTGCCGGCTGTTCGAGATTGTGTGGCAGGGCACGCCGCGCACTTCGGCCGGGGCGTCGGGGGTTGGCGGGTTCAAGACCGCGATGCGGCGGCTGGGGGTGATTGCCACCAACATCATGGCACGGCCGCAGCGCAGCCTGAACGACGAGGAGGCCGCGCGCATCGATGTCATCCTGCGTGCGACCGGCCTGCTGAGCTGAGATGACTTCCGTCCTCGATGCGCGGGGGATGCGCACGGTGTTTCGCACCAATGAGGGCGAGATCACCGCGATCGAGGACGTCGACCTTGCGGTGCCGGCCGGGGCCACGCTGGCGCTGGTCGGGGAGAGCGGCTCCGGCAAATCGGTGGCGAGCCTGTCGCTGCTGGGGCTGCTGCCGAGGGGGGTGGGGCGGCTGGATGCGGGCAGTGTGATGTTTGCCCCGCCGGGGCAGGCGGCGCGCGACCTCGCGTTGCTGGACAGCGAGGCGCTTCGGCAGGTGCGCGGGGCTGAGGTGGGGATGATTTTCCAGGAGCCGATGACCAGCCTGAACCCGGTGTTCACCATCGGCGACCAGGTGGGCGAGCCCCTGCGCATCCATCGCGGTGCCAGCGAGCATGAGGCGATGGATGCGGCGGTGCGGCTGCTGGAGCAGGTGGGGATTCCGGACCCTGCCGTGCGGGTGCGGCAATATCCGCATGAGCTTTCCGGCGGGTTGCGGCAGCGGGTGACGATTGCGATGGCGCTGGCCTGCGACCCAGCGCTGCTGATCGCCGATGAGCCGACGACGGCGCTGGATGTGACGATCCAGGCGCAGATCCTGGAGTTGCTGCAGCGGCTGCAGCGCGAGCGCGGGATGGCGATGCTGTTTGTGACGCACAACTTGGGGGTGGTCGCCGAGATCGCGGACCGGGTTTCGGTGATGTATTCCGGGCGGGTGGTGGAGAGCGGGGCGGTGGCCGAGGTGTTCCGGGCGCCGCGGCATCCGTACACGGTGGGGCTGCTGGCGGCGATGCCGCGATTGGGCACCGCTTCGGCGTTGCGACGGGCGGGCAAGGAGTTGCCGACGATCCCCGGCAGCGTACCTTCGGTGGCCGATCGGCCGGCGGGGTGTGCATTTGCGCCGCGCTGTTCGTTGGCCCAGGCCGCATGCCGTGAAGCGGTGCCGGCGCTGCGGCCAGTGGGCGAGGCGCATGTATCGGCGTGTCTGCGCTGGGCGGAGTTGCCGGCATGAGCGGGGCGCTGCTGACGGTCTCCGGGCTGGCGAAGCATTACGGCGAGGGTGCGAAGACGGTTCGCATCATCGACGATATCGGCTTCAGCATCGGGCGCGGCGAAGTGGTGGGCCTCGTCGGCGAGTCGGGCAGTGGCAAGACGACGATTGCGCGGGCGATGCTGCGGCTGATCGAGCCGACTTCAGGCAGTGTGCGGTTCGACGGGCAGGAGTTGACCAAGCTGTCGCCCTCGGCGCTGCGGCGGTTGCGGCCGCGGATGCAGTATGTGTTTCAGGACCCGTATGCGAGCCTGTCGCCGCGGATGACGGTCGGGGAAATTCTGACCGAGGGGTTGCGTATCCAGGGCATCGGGCCGGAGGCGGAGCGGGCCCGGCGGGCGCTGGATGCGCTTGAGCAGGTGGAGATGCCGGCCGATGCGATCGGGCGGTATCCGCATGAGTTCTCCGGCGGGCAGCGGCAAAGGATCGGGATCGCGCGGGCACTGGCGCTGCGGCCGGATCTGCTGGTGGCCGATGAACCGGTTTCGGCGTTGGACGTGTCGATCCAGGCGCAGGTGATCAATCTGCTGCGCGGGTTGCAGCGGCGGCTGGGGCTGTCGATGCTGTTCATCTCGCATGACCTGGCGGTGGTGGAATATCTCTGCGACCGGGTGATCGTGCTGTATCTCGGCCGGGTGATGGAGATCGCGGCGAGCGAGGCGCTGTATGCGGCGCCGGCGCATCCGTATACGCGGGCGCTGCTGGCCGCGGTGCCGCATCCCGATCCGGCGCAGCGGGGCAAGCGGGTGCTGCTGCATGGCGATGTGCCCTCGGTGGCGGCGCCGCCGTCGGGGTGCGTGTTTCGCACCCGGTGTCCGCAGGCTTTGGCCGCGTGTGCCGAGACTGTTCCGGTGTTGCGGGAGTTTGCGCCGGGGCGGTGGAAGGCGTGTTTGCGGGACGATTTAGGCTAATTTGTTTCTAATACGGAACATTTAGGACGCATGTCTCCCCGGACGTTTAAACGGGTTTTTTGCGTTTTTGGGGTGGGATGACAGGAGTTTCCCGGCGCCTGGGTTGCGGCGCGGCTGTGGCCTGCGGTTGCGGCCGGGGCGCGCGCGGCTGAGGCACGGGACGGGAAATGGGAGTGCGCGCGGGGCGCGGCCTGGCCGCATTTGTGGCGCGCGGGGACGTGGATGCGGTACGGGCGCGCGCCGGGGCAGGTGCCTGGACGCTGGGCGCCGGTTGCGGCGGCGCGGGGAGCGTGCCTTCCCGCCAGGCGGTGAACATCATGTCGAGAGCTTCGGTGAGACGCTTGAGCTGCAGCCAGAGCAGAATCATCGCCGGCCAGTCGCGGAACGGAGTCCGGGCCAGGGTGGATTTTAGCTCAGAGAGGATGCGTGCCCATAGGTTCATGGATACGTTATATGGCATCGTTAGAAATTATGCAAGGAAAAAATAGGCGTCTCGTGCTTTTTTTCTGATTTTGGGTCCACGGAGGGAAAAAGCGGGGCAAGCACGCAGGGGAATCGGGTGAACTTTTCATTCGGCGATCAAGCTGACGAGGAAGTCGTCGTCCCATGCTGCCAGCTTACGCCTCAGGCGCAAGGATTCCTTGGTTGCAGCTTTTCGTAGCA